>DATHDD010000084.1:0-2515 GCA_035319205.1 Burkholderiales bacterium
GCGCTCAAATAAAGCTTTAAGACTCAAATTTATGGCGTTTTCCTGCTTAGTCAAACCGAGCATGAGAAATCATAGAGAACCTCTGATTAAGTCCTCCGCGAGTTGCGTTGCTGGCAAAATGCGGATGTATGCGAGGCGCGCCAACTTGGTATTGCTGCCGTCGCCAATGCCTATTTTGTATTTCACACGATAACTTACTACGCGATAAGATAGAAAAATCAGAATCAGACCCGGAAGCGCGGCATACTGAAGTACCGTGCGCGGCGTCATGACGAACCCCCCTCTTAGAATTTATAAACAAGAAGCTTTGGCTAACCCGATAAAGCTTTGGCAAGTGCTGCTATAAACGGTCCCAATTTGGGCGGACGGGGTTCCAGCATGACTTTTACGCCGAGCGCATTTAACGCTCTGCTGCACACCGGGCCTATGGAAGCGACCAGTGTTTTATTGAGATTTGCGCGCAGTGCGTCTTTTTTTCCAAGCCGTTCTGCCATTGTAAATAAGTTGTAGGCTTGAGACGCGCTGGTAAACGCCACCGCATGAATTTCCCCACGTTCCAGAGCGCCAATCAAATCTATAAGCGGTTGCTTATTCTCCGGCAGCGCCCAGCGGTACGTGGGGATTTCGATTACTTTCGCACCCCGGAGTTGTAGCGCCTTTTCAAGCTCGACATTGGTCTCGCCGTAACGCTGCACCACAACCCGTTCGCCGCGTATCGACACGGCATTGAGCGCATCCAGAACCTCGGCTGTGGTGTAAGGTTCTTCAGCGCTCAAATCGATGCGCACATTGCGAGAACGCAAAACCGCGGTGGGCTTGGGCCCGCGCACCACCACCGTGGTTTGCGCCAGGAGCTGCTGCAAGATGCCGGTCAACCCCAAGGAATCAGCGGCATTGAATAACGCTTTTGTGCCAACACCGGTCTGGAATATCACTGCCTTAACTGGATTTTCCTGCCATTCGTGTATCAATCTGGCGATGTAGCCGGTATCGAGGTCCGGCACTTCGGATAAAGCCGGCGCTGAAAATGGTTTGCCGCCCTGCTTCGCCACCAGCTCGGCAAGCTGATCTTTAATCCTGGATTCCAATAGCGCGACGGTTTTGCCCTGCATAAACAAAAGTCTTGCGATTTTTATCTTTAATAATGAGTTTAGTGAAGAACCGAATATTACACAATTAATTGACGATTCGACCCGCACAGAATATGACGAAGCTTTTCGTAATCGAAAAAAACCCCGCTACGGCGGGGTTTTTCGAGGTTCCTGCCTGCGACAATTACATATCCATGTCCATGCCGCCTGGCGCCCCATGTGTGTGTTTTTCTTCCTTGGGCAGTTCTGCCACCATGGCGTCGGTGGTGAGAATCAGCCCGGCGACTGAAGCGGCATTTTGCAGCGCGGAGCGTGTGACCTTGGTGGGGTCCACCACGCCCATTTCAAGCAGGTTGCCGTATTCAGCAGTCTGGGCATTGAAACCAAAGTTGCCCTTGTTTTCCACCACCTTGTTCAACACCACCGAAGGTTCGGCGCCTGCGTTGGCGACGATTTGGCGCAACGGTTCTTCCAGCGCGCGCAGCACGATTTTTACGCCGGCATCCTGGTCGTGGTTGTCGCCTTTGACGCCATTGATGGCCGCCCGGGCACGCAGGAAAGCAACTCCGCCGCCGGCAACGATGCCTTCCTCCACCGCAGCGCGCGTTGCGTGCAACGCGTCTTCCACGCGCGCTTTTTTCTCTTTCATCTCGACTTCGGTCGCAGCACCGACTTTGATTACCGCCACGCCTCCGGCGAGTTTGGCCACGCGCTCCTGCAGTTTTTCCTTGTCATAGTCGCTGGTGGCTTCCTCAATCTGCTTTTGGATGTTTTTCACGCGAGCTTCTATTTTGGAAGTTTCTCCAGCGCCGTCGATGATGGTGGTTTCTTCTTTGCCCACCTCAATCCGTTTGGCACGCCCTAAATCCTTGAGCGAAGCTTTTTCCAGCGTGAGCCCGAGTTCTTCCGCAATCACCGCTCCGCCAGTGAGAATCGCGATGTCTTCCAGCATGGCTTTGCGGCGGTCGCCGAACCCCGGCGCTTTCACCGCGCAGGTCTTCAGGATGCCGCGGATGTTGTTCACCACCAGGGTCGCCAGTGCTTCGCCTTCTACTTCTTCCGCGACAATCAATAACGGCTTGCCGGCTTTTGCGACTTGCTCCAGCACCGGCAGGAGATCGCGAATGCTGGATATTTTCTTGTCATATAAAAGAACATACGGCTCGTCGAGAACCGTGATCTGCTTGTCGGGGTTATTAATGAAGTAAGGCGAGAGATAACCGCGGTCAAACTGCATGCCTTCAACCACCTCGAGCTCATTTTGCAGACTCTTTCCGTCCTCGACGGTAATCACGCCTTCCTTGCCGACCTTGTCCATGGCATCGGCGATGATCTTGCCGATGGCTTCATCGGCATTGGCGGAAATGCTCCCTACCTGGGCAATCTCCTTGCTGGTGGTGCAGGGCTTGGATATTTTCTTGAGT
>DATHDD010000085.1:0-10648 GCA_035319205.1 Burkholderiales bacterium
ACCTTGCGCTGCACGCGCTCGTCGCGCTCGGGGTAATTCCGGCAAGTCCAGCAACCCATGCCCTTACTGTAGGCGCAATTGGTGGCCTTACTATCGGCATGATGACTCGCACCGCGCGCGGCCACACCGGCAGGCCGCTGCAAGCCAGCATGATTGAGACGGCTTGCTATGCTCTCGTGCAACTCGCAGCTGTGGTTCGCGTGTTTGTCCCGATTTTTGCGCCGCAGCTTAATCTTTCCGCCATCATAATGTCTGGAGCACTTTGGTCAATTGCCTTCCTGATGTTTTCGGTAATGTTTTGGCCGATCCTTTCCCGTCCACGCATCGATGGCCGTACCGGCTAGAGATATTGTTTGACAGGAAGCGGAAAAATTAAGGATGACACAAATTATTTTGAAGCGATTAAAATTCACTCCCGGCGTTCGGCGTTCCGCAGAAAAATCCGACCCCGATCCTTTAAAGCCTTTCAGATTTTATGCTGGCTTTAGTGTATTGGGGCTTGGCGTATGATATGTGTTCTGGCTGATAAGTTTGGCTACTATTTCGGCAAAGAAAGTGGGGGGTAACGATGGGTAATAAAAAGTGCGCGACTTGACCATGGACGCAACCAGTAAAAACGCAGCCCAGGAAAGGACGGACGACGTCAAGGTTTTTCACCGTGAGCTGGAAAGGCTGGAACACGAAGGCGTTCTCAAGCTTGACCTCGAAGTCAAAAATAAAATAAGAAAATACCACGACGACCTTATTTCGAATTTTGTTGGATCCTATGACGTCGACGAGGACGTAAAGTCTAGGCAGCTTTCGCTGGGCATGCGTGCAGCCTCGCTGTTCGGCGCGCTCGCGCTGGCGGCAAGCGTGTTTTTCCTTTTCCGTCAGTTCTGGGGCGATTTTGGTGAAAAAACGCAGGCCACGATTCTGATCGCGGCCTCATTTCTGACTTTGGCCTTGACCATGGTGGTCAGCCGGCGTGATTCGAGCGGTTACTTCACCAAACTCGCTGCCATGGTGGCCTTTGCGTGTTTTGTGCTCAACATTTCCATGCTGGGGGGAATATTCAACATTACTCCTTCCGACCGGGCTTTTCTCGTCTGGGCAGCATACGGGTTCCTCCTCGCTTATGCCTTTGAATTAAGACTACTGCTAATTGCCGGCATTCTTTGCATTACGGCGTACATAGCCGCGCGCACCGGGACATGGAGTGGACTCTACTGGATATATTTCGGTGAGAGACCGGAGAATTTTTTCCCGGCAGCGGCACTTCTCTTCATCACGCCGCAATTCATCAATCACGAGCATTTTGACAAGTTCGGGGGAACATATAGAATTTTCGGCCTGCTTGCAGCGCTACTGCCCATCCTGGTCCTCGCAAACTGGCCGGAAGGAAGCTACCTGGATTGGGGCCATGATTTAATCAAAAATGGCTACCAGGTGCTTGGATTTATATTGAGTGCCGCAGCGGTATGGCTCGGCGTGCGCAAGCACTGGATGGAAGTGGTAAACACCGGCGCGACATTCTTTGTGATATTTCTCTATACCAAGTTTTACGACTGGTGGTGGGAGATGATGCCGAAATACCTGTTCTTCCTGGTGGTGGGTTTGACTGCCGTCCTGGTTCTTATGGTGATGAAGCGCCTTCGCTCGATGGAAAGAAAACTGAAGCCGGGGGCATTATGAAATTGAAGAAACCCAGTTTTAAATTCACGCTAGTTTCCGGAGCGCTCCTTATTCTTGTTGCAAACGGTTTTGCGCTGGCTTCGGTAGCCTATAACCGGAGCGCCAAAGAGAGCGAGCTGAAACTCACGGAGCGCGAGCTGAATAAAACATATGTGGATTATGGGTATGAAAGCAGCGGGATGGAGCTTAACCTGAATTGGCGCGTGCCGCTGCAAAACGACCCCTCGGAAATGAACTACGGCACGAGCATCCCCTGGTTTGGCTCGTTCGCGAATTGGCTGGACAAAGCAAAGCTTGCCGAGCTGGGATTTGACGTCAGTATGCCGGAAACCAATGAGAATGCGGCCCGCCATTACGAAAGGATGCGCGCAAAAGATGTATTCATTGTGCTGGAGCTTGACGGCCAGGCGCGCCAGGCCGCGCTTGATCATATGAATAATCAGCTCAACCGTTCTTGTGGACCTGAAGACAGGGGAGAAGTTTGCAAGATGTCTCCGGAAATGAAGAAAAACCGCCTCTGGCAGGAAGAAAACACGTTGAGCCGGTTATTTGCGGTGGATGCCGGACTGGATGATGCGGTGCTTCGAGCGCGCTACCCGGATCGAACGAAATACACAATCATGCGCGGCCTGGTGAAGCCCGTAGTGCAGAGCCAAGGTAATCGCAAGCTTGTACTGACAGGCCACATATTGGGTATGGATGTAACCAAAATTAACGTACCGCATAAATTCATAGCCGAAATTAAAGACATCACCTCATGGAACTACAACCTAAAACCGGGGATTCAAGCAAATCATTATGAGGTAATCGTTGCATTCGGCCGGAATCATGAGCCCTGGATTGTTTCGGCAAAGAAGGTAGAGAAATAACCCGGTCACACCGCTGGCATGATATAGCGCAGGAAAACTAAGTATCAGATACGAATTATTTTTGAAGCAATTAAAGTTTCACAACCAACATTCAGCGTCCGCGGATAAAATGCAATTCCGACACCTTAGAATCCCGTACTTAATTGTGTTCTACCTGGCTGCCTGTGCTGCTGGCCCACAATCACAGGAAGTATGGACTCACAAGACTCTCTCGGGGCAGGATGCTCAAGCGCAATTCATTACCGACCGCGAGGACTGCGAAGCATATGCCGGCAGTCTCGCACCGTATCCTGCACAAATGAGTTATGGCATGTCCTATTCATATATGCAAGCATATCTGCAGGCCAAAGCTCAACGTAAACAGTATTTCGATGCTTGCATGCATGAGAGAGGGTGGTCAAATCAGGATGAGTCCCCGCAGCAAAAGGAAAACATAAAATAAATCATGGGATGCTAGTGACGTATTATTTTTGAAGCATCGAAAATTTATTACCGGAATAGGTTGCTCAACTTAACTGCATCCGGCAAAAGAGGCGGATATCTATGACAAAGAGGTCGAAGAAAAAGCCTGCGCGAAAGCCTGCATCAAGTTCATTACATTCCGAACGTTTTCCCGGCGAGAGCAAGGGGTATCGGGCGATGCGGGACAAACTGCTCAAGGCCGAAATGGAACTGCGCAAGCGACTGGAGGAAGTCGCTGCAATGCGACGGAAACTGCCTCTGGGAGGGTTGGTATCCGAGGACTACGAGTTCGAGGAAGGCGCCGTGGAACTGGAGGATACGCAAACCGTGCGGCGCGTGAAGTTATCCGAACTCTTGCAGCCTGCGAACCGGAGCCTCGTCGTCTACAGCTTCATGTATGGTCCCAAAATGGCGAAGGCCTGTCCGATGTGCACGTCCATTCTCGACGGGCTGAACGGAACCGCGCTGCACGCTGCGCAGCGCATCAACCTGGTCGTCGTGGCGAAGTCTCCGATCCAGCGTATCCGTGAATTCGCGCGCGAGCGCGGCTGGTGCAACCTTCGGCTGCTTTCCTCGGCCGGCAACAGCTACAACCGCGACTACCGCGGTGAACGCCCCGACGGATCGCAATGGCCTGTTCTGAACGTATTTGTTCGGAGAAACGGCAACATTTATCACTCTTACAGCACTGAATTGATGTTTGTTCCAAGAGAGCCGGATCAGGATTTCCGCCACGTGGATCTAATTTGGCCTTTGTGGAATCTTCTCGATTACACGCCGGAAGGACGGGGTACGGATTGGCGTCCCAAACTGAGCTACGTGCCTTAACACGCAGCGAACGTTTGAGATCGGAGACGAATTATTTTTTATAACAATTAAAAATGCGTCCTGGCGTTTAGCATTCCGCAGAAAAATCCAATTCCGACCCAACCAATAAAAGCTCATGTGAACTGGAACGAGTTTACCGGAGCGGAGTAGCCAAGGCCGGCTTGTTTGCGTTTTTTTCGGATGAATTATCCGCTTCGAATATACCCTGGAGTTCCTGGGCAGCCTCTTTCGCACTTTGTATGAGTTTGGTCTCATCGTGGTGAACTGCATGTTGAGTGAGCAACGTTTTTTCATCGTGAGCTTTGAACATTTCAATGGTGCCGCGCGCTTGCTTTTCCTCAACGCCCAGTCCTTGCAATACCTGTTTTGCCAAGTCCAGAGATGACAGAAGCGTTTCACGTATTAGGCCGTCTACACCGATATCCATTAGCTGGTAAGCATGAAAACGGTTGCGGGCGCGTGCATAAATCGCCAGGTTGGGAAAATGCTTTTTCACCGTGGCTGCGGTTTTGAGGGACGAGGCAACGTCGTCAATAGCCAGGACAAAAATCTCCGCCTTGTCTGCTTTGGCGGCGCGCAGCAAGTCCACGCGCGAAGCGTCGCCGTAATAAACTTTACTGCCGAATCGACGCACTACATCAACTTGCTCCTGGCTCATCTCCAGCGCAGTGAAGCCGATTTTTCTCAATCGCAGGATACGTCCCACGATCTGTCCGACACGGCCGAATCCGGCGATAATTACCCGATTCTCGCCTTCATCTATCTTGTCAAAATCAGGAGGCTTGCCTGATCTCAGCCAGTGTTTTCCGATGGCTTCGTTAAGGGAAAAAAAGGCGGGTGTGAGAGCCATGGATAGCGTAACTGCGACTATCAGCATGTCAGCGACTGATTTGTCCATGATTTGGTGGGCAGCAGCAACGCCGAAAATCACGAAGGCGAATTCGCCGCCCTGGCAAAGCGCAACAGCAAGATTGCGGGTGCATTCATTTGAATATCCTGCAAACCTGCCAAGCGTAAATACTACGGCGGACTTGACAGCCATCATGATGGTGACCGCCGCCAGGATGGCAAAAGGTTGGGATGCCACAAGGCCGAGATTAGCGGACATTCCCACTGCAATGAAAAACAACCCGAGCAGCAAACCCTTGAAAGGCTCGATATTGGCTTCCAGCTCGTGCCGGTATTCCGAATCCGCCAGCAGTACACCGGCGATGAAAGCTCCAAGCGACATGGACAGGCCGACAAGTTGCATCAAGAGCGCCGTGCCTATCACGACGAGAAGCGCTGCGGCGGTAAAAACTTCTTGAGTGCGGCTGGCCGCGATGGCCCTGAACACCGGGCGCAACAGGAAACGGCCGCCGATAATCACAGCTGCCACCAACGCAAGTGCCTTTAATGCCGCTAAGCCCGGGCTGCCTTGGCTGATGGCGATGTCATTTGCGGCGAGCAGCGGAATCAAGGCGAGTATGGGGATGACCGCCAAATCCTGGAACAGTAAAATGGCAAAGGATGCTCTGCCATAGCGCGTTGTGAGCTGATTTTTTTCCGCCAGAATCTGCAACACAAAAGCGGTGGAAGAAAGCGACAGGCCAAGACCGGCAACCAAGGCGCTTTCAGGGGTGAGGCCCAGGCTGTAGGCTATTAAACCCAGCAATGCGGCTGTGACCAGGACTTGCGCTCCGCCCAGGCCAAAAACCGATTTGCGCAATACCCAAAGCCGTGAAGGTTGCAATTCCAAACCGATGATGAACAGGAGCAACACTACGCCCAATTCCGAAAAGTGCAGCATGTTTTCAACGTCGCTCACAAGCCCTAGCGCTTGCGGTCCGATGATGATCCCGGCAGCGAGGTAACCCAGCACTGCGCCAAGACGAAGCTTCTTGAACAGTGGCACGGCAATCACGGCTGCAGAAAGGTAGATGGCGGTTTCGATTAATGGAGACATGGTTTTTCCAAGGCGGTTAGGAGGAAGGATAAAACTCCGGGTTCTTGGTAAGGCATTACGTAAATTTACCATTCTCCCTGTTAATATGGCATTCTTTAACTGCCCAATTTGTTTCCTGCTTGTGTCACAGGATTCAATGGGATCAGCATTGTCAGCCAGAATCAGGATACAAGTAATGGATGAGTGTCTGAAGCGATTAAAAGTTCATTACCAACATTAGCGTTCTTGTAATTATTATAATTCTGGCCCCCTGCGTATTAACAGAGAAAAGGAGCAATCATGACCGACGATCAATTCAAGCAGTTCTTGGGAGTTCAAATGGCACAACTCGCGATGCTTCAAGGCATCTGCAACAATGTACAGGTCCTTGCCAGCGGTACCGGAAGGGTTGCAGCGCATCATTGGGGAGAACTTGAAGCGCTGGTCAAAAATGGCATGTCTATTCTTGAGAATATATAGCTGACCTTACTCTTTATTTCTCCATACTGTTGCATATCATTCGCATCACTTCTTTCGTGTCGGTAGTTCTCATATTGGCGGGAATGCCAGGATCGGAAACGAAATATTTTTGAAGCAATAAAGATTTCACTCCCGGCGTCTAGCGTTCCGCCGAAAAACGAGACCCTGACCCCTTAAAATCTGCCTCTAGAATCTGCTTCTCAACCGGTACAGAAACAGCCGGGCAGGTCACCCCTGCAAACGGTTGCTGACCCCGATTATCTGCTGCTAATGACAAAAAAGGGCAGTTTTTGCGGATTTTTGCTGGTTACGCGTTCTTTCGAAGGGCGCAAAGAGGGGGATTCCCTGTTTCATCCATGGCATGTCTTTTGCTCATATTAGCTGCGGAACATCCCATTTGTTTTTAATCATAAATCTATCTCGAGGAGAATGAAAAATGTTGAAACAAGCGACCGTGATATTAAGCGCAGCGTTTGCTCTGGCTGTGCTCCCAACCGCTTATGCTGCTGAGGGCGATGTCAAGCAAGATACCAAGGACATCCGCCAGGACAAGCGTGACGTCAGACAGGACACCCGCGATGTGCGCCAGGATAGGCGGGAGTTGAATCGCGACCGCCAGGACCGCAGGCATGACCGACGCGAACTGGCTGAAGACCGTAAAGACGGCAATAAAGCCGGTGCCGCACAAGAGCGCAAAGACCTGCGCAGCGACAACAAGGACATCCGGCAGGATAAGCGCGAGCTCCACGCAGATAAAGCGGACCGCCGGGAAGACCGCCGTGATCTAAATGCTGATCGCGGGGACCGCCGTATGGACCGCCCGGACCGTCGGCAAGACCGCCAGGAATTGCACGCTGACCGCGGGGACAGCCATATGGTCCGTAACGAGCACGGTTCAAGGGAACGGCATGAGCGCTAGAATCCAGCCGCTCTCTTGAACTTCAAACCCCGCTTCGGCGGGGTTTTTATTGGTGAGGAATACTGAGAGCCAGAGACAAGTTCTTTTAACAGCGACTAAAAATTCACTCCCGGCATCATGTAAGTTTCATCTCCACCGCCCGACTAAAAAACGTGGCAAAGTATTGCTATTTATGGGCACTTGGCGTACTTGAAACTCAAACAAGCAGGGTGCTGTCTAAAAGAGCTTAATACACATTTGAAAGGGCAAGTTAATGAAAGATTTATTCGGTAGCCGCTTCACAAACTTGCTTATTGCCGCCGCAGTTATGGGATTCTCCGCATGCGGCGTTGCAGGCAAGGAGGCACAGACGGCCCAACTTCCCGACCCCGCGGTCGACGCCCCATTGGCGAAAACTAAGGGCCAGCAGACAGCCGTGCTGGCCGGCGGATGCTTTTGGGGCATCCAGTTGGTGTACCAGCATGTTAAAGGCGTAACCTCCGCGACCTCCGGTTACTCAGGAGGCTCTGCGAATAATGCGGACTACAAATTGGTCAGCACTGGAACGACCGGCCATGCTGAATCCGTGAAAATTACCTATGATCCCTCACAGATCTCGTACGGGCAGTTGCTGAAGATTTATTTTTCTGTTGCACACGACCCGACACAACTCAACCGCCAGGGGCCGGACGCCGGAACCCAATACCGCTCGGCGGTTTTCTATACCGATGGTGAGCAGCAACGGATTGCACAAGCCTACATAAACCAGTTACAGAGCGCCAAAGTCTATTCCCAGCCCATCGTGACGAAGGTTGTTCCCCTTTCAGCATTCTTTCCAGCGGAAGAGTATCATCAGGATTACGCAACGCTTCATCCGCATGAGCCTTATATCATGATTAATGATCTTCCCAAGCTGGCAAACCTTAAAGCGACATATCCCGCCCTTTATCAGGCTGAAGAGGCACCATCCAAATAGTCATCGCCAGATATTCCCATTAGAGCGTTGCATATTACTTTTATCAAAGACGAGTTCATTTTAAAGCGATAAATATTTCACTCCAGGCATTTAGCTTTCGCGGAATATGTCGATAGCGTGCTTGCCCCGGGCTGGTTTAACTCCAGCAAAATTACGTTCATTAATGTAAGCTGTAATATTGAGTAACTATTGACTCGGCGGCAGCGTTATGAACGAGCAGAAGATTGATTTGATGCGGCAGCAGATGGTTGCTGAGATCGTGGCAGTAACCGTGTTCCTCACACCACGTCTGGGCAAAGCTGCGCTCAGTGCGCGGGTGATCGATGTGATGGGCAAGGTCCCGCGCCACGAGTTCGTCCCGGCTGAACTGCGGGACCACGCCTATCTTAACCAGCCGCTGCCGATCGGCTACGACAAGACCATCTCGCAGCCATTCATCGTCGCGCTCATGACCGACTTGCTCGATCCGCAGCCAGGCGACGCGGTGCTGGAGATCGGCGCCGGAGCCGGCTACCAGGCATCGATCCTGGCAGAGCTGGTGAAGCAGGTTTACAGCATCGAAATCATCGAGCAACTCGCGCTCGGCGCCATACGTCGGATCCAGCGCCTGGGTTACCGCAACGTGGAAGTGCGCATCGGCAACGGCTACTATGGCTGGCCGGGACACGCCCAGTTCGACAAGATTATAGTTACCGCGGCGCCTGAACTTATCCCCCCGCCATTGATCGCGCAGCTGAAGCCTGGCGGCAGGATGGTGATCCCGACCGGCATCTCTGACAACCAGCAACTGGTGCTGGTGGAGAAAGCGGGAAACGGCAAGCTCACGACCACAGAGATTCTGCCGGTGCGGTTTTCCGAGCTCGAGCAAGACGGCGACCTTGCGGGGACATTGTCAAGTTAACGAAAGTTGGAATGGATCAGAGGCGGTTTTCATAAGTGCCTATTGGGTAGGTATAGTATAGATATAAACTCAGCGTAGACAGTCTGGAGACCGACAAATGAACGCAAAGCGCCCCTTAATCTATCTTGTAGTAATGGCCGCAACCCTTTTTGGGTGCGCAACCACCCCTCAAATCGAAGCCGATGAAGTAAAGTTTTATGAACCGACACAGTTGAGCATGGGCCAGTATGAAACCGTCAAGCACCTATGGGTCGAATCATGGCGCACAGCAGTGTGGTATCCGTCATATTCCGATAAGGAAGCGGGCGTCACAGCGCTGAAGACGGAAGCAAGGCAGCTCGGTGCAAACGGAGTGATTAATGTGGTCTGCTCCGAGGACAAAGGATTATTCTCCTGGAGCAAAGAGCCGCCGCTTATCTGTTACGGGATGGCTATTCGCGTTCATTGAGTCAGCCTCAAATTATATTTGGATAAATAGGATCAATGTAACCTTAACAGGCACGTGCACTGAGTAAATAAGACGAGAAAAAGCAAAGCAAGGCAATACTTCTGCGATGTCCGCGGAAAACGAAGGGTATTTGATACAGATCAAACTGCGGTGCGATGTGGACGAGTAGCCTGATCCAAATGAAGTCATCTCAGAAAAATCGATGGCCGGGTCATCAGAACCGGCAACGAAATCCTTACGTTTAGGAGCATAACCTTATGATTACTTCGTCGCGATTTCCACTCTGGTGCCTATCAATTGCGGGTGCGCTAATGTTAGCGGCGCATAATGGCTTCGCCGATGAGTACGGTGCTACTTCGGCAGCGACCGCTAAAGCTGATGGCTCGGTGTACAAGGGATGGCGTCTTTTTCAGGCCAAGTGCGCGACCTGCCACGGCCGTGATGCCACCGGAACCAAGCGCGCCCCGGATCTGCTGCCGCGGGTCAAGGAAATGAACGAGAGTGTGTTTGTTGAGACCGTGCTTCGGCGCTACAACTGGCTCGTCCCTTCCAGCGAAGCAGCAAGCGAGGCCGGCTCCAGAGAGGCGATGATCGAGCAGGTTCTGCAAGGCAAGAAAGGAGTAAGCGACATGCCCGCATGGCAAGGCGAGCCCAGCGTCAAAGCAAACATTCTTGATCTGTATAACTATCTCAGAGCGCGTGGAGACGGGACCCAGGGACCTGGGCGGCCCAAACGCTAGGACAGCTGACCGAGCGACGTCCTCCTAATCCGCAGGCCATTGGTTGGCTCGCTGGGACAAATTATTTTTTTGGTAATTTAAATTGCACTCCCGCATTCGGTGTTCTGCAAAAAAATGTAACCTGATCTCTTAGTAGCACAAATCCGGAATTGTTTTATGGCCGCGGACTTCGATGTCATTGTGATTGGTTCCGGAATCGGCGGCCTATCCTGCGCGGCGGCTCTTGCTCAGTTGAAGCGCAAAATCCTGGTCCTGGAACAACATAATATTGCGGGCGGCCTTACACAAACATTCAGCCGTGATGGTTACACTTGGGACGTCGGTGTGCATTACCTGGGGCAAATGGGGCCCGGCGAGCAGGCAAAACGTGTGCTTGACTGGCTTTCAGGACGCGCGATCAAGATGGCTTCCATGGGCGCCATCTACGACACGATTCGATTCCCTGAAA
>DATHDD010000086.1:0-11261 GCA_035319205.1 Burkholderiales bacterium
TCGTGCTCCACCACCGGGGCCGACAGCGCTTTGTTGAGCGCGTGGTATACAAACTGATGCACGGCGCGCGCATCGCGGAAGCGCACTTCGATTTTAGTAGGATGCACATTGACATCCACCGCGGCGGGGTCGATTTCCAGAAACAGCACAAACGCCGGATGGCGCTCGTGGTGCAGGATATCGTGGTAGGCTTCGCGCAGCGCATGCGCCACCAGCTTGTCGCGCACATAGCGGCTGTTGACGTAAAAATACTGTGCATCGCGCGTGCTCCGCGAATAGGCGGGAAGGCCCGCCATACCCCGCAAGCGCAGTCCCGCGGATTGTTCATCGACTATCACCGAGGCCACTGCGAAGTCATCGCCCAACACCGCGCGCATGCGGTTATACGCATCTTGCGCGGTGAACCGCCACTGCACGCGCGCGTTATGTTGCAAGCTGAAGCTCACGTCAGCGCGGCTTAGCGCGGCGCGCTTGAATGCTTCTTCGCAATGCGCGAATTCGGTGGCTTCGGTCTTGAGAAATTTCCTGCGCGCCGGCGTATTGAAATAAAGATCATGCACCTCGACGCTGGTGCCGCGGCTCAGTGCCGCCGGCTCCACAGGTGTCATTGCGCCGCCGGCTGATTCAATTTTCCAGGCGTGCATGTCTTCCGGTTTTCGGCTTGCCAGCACTAGACGGGACACCGCGGCGATGCTGGCAAGCGCTTCGCCGCGGAAACCCAGGCTCGACACGCGCTCCAGGTCATCGAGCGTGGCAATTTTGCTGGTGGCGTGGCGCGCCAGAGCAAGGACCAGGTCTTCCCTGGCGATACCGCCGCCGTTGTCAAGGACTTTCAGAAGTTTTATTCCGCCATGCTCCAGCTGCACCGAGATTTCACTGGCGCCCGCATCCAGGCTGTTTTCCAGCAATTCTTTAAGCGCCGAAGCAGGACGGTTAACTACCTCGCCGGCAGCGATTTGGTTGATGAGTAAATCGGGTAATACACGGATTGCGGACATATGCAGTACGGGAAAACTGATATTCAGTATACAAGGTTTTTCGATTATAATTGCCGAAAGAACAATGGGAGAGCAATAACAATGCAAATAGGCGTTCCTGCGGAGACACGCAGCGGTGAGAAGCGGGTTGCGGCGACCCCGGAAACCGTCAAAAGACTCACCGCTCCCGGCCATCATAAAGTCCTGGTGCAGTCCGGCGCGGGCATTGCTGCCAGTATTCCCGATTCCGAATTTGCGGCAAGCGGCGCAAGCATTGTCGATAGCGCCGCTGACGTGTATGCGCAATCGGAAATCGTGCTGAAGGTGCGCGGGCCTGAAGCACCGGAACTGGCGATGATGCGCAAGGACGGCATTCTCATCGGCTTGCTGGCGCCGCAACAGGTTTCCCAAATCGAGGCTTACGCGAAACACGGGCTCACCGCTTTTGCGATGGAACTATTGCCGCGCATTTCCCGCGCGCAAAGCATGGACGCACTTTCTTCGCAGGCGAACATAGGCGGTTACAAGGCGGTGATTCTGGCAGCAGATACCTATCAGCGTTTCTTCCCGATGCTGATGACCGCTGCCGGCACAGTGAAAGCCGCGCGCGCGCTGGTGCTGGGTGCGGGCGTGGCGGGCCTGCAGGCGATTGCTACCGCGAAGCGCCTGGGTTGCGTGATCGAAGCGTTCGACGTGCGCCCGGCGGTGAAAGAGCAGGTAGCAAGCCTGGGTGCGAAATTCGTAGAGGTATCGCTTTCTGAAGAGGAAAAGAAACAGGCGGAAACCGCGGGTGGTTATGCGCGCGAAATGTCGGAGGACTACAAAAGGCGCCAAGCGGAATTGATACATGAGCGCGCCATCGCTGCCGATATCGTGATTACCACTGCGCTTATTCCGGGCAGGCCCGCACCGGTGCTGATCAAAGAGAACACTGTAAAAGCCATGAAGCCCGGCTCGGTGATTGTGGACATGGCGGTTGAAGCAGGCGGCAATTGTCCGCTGTCGGAGTTGGACAAAATCGTGGTGAAGCACGGCGTAAGCATCATCGGCATATCCAATCTGCCGGCGCTGGTGGCAGCGGATGCAAGCGCCCTTTACGCGCGCAATCTGTTCAATTTCCTGAGCCTCATGCTGGATGCAAAAACCGGCGCGCTCAACATCAACCGCGAAGATGAAATCATCGCCGGCTCGCTGGTGTGCATGAACGGCGCGGTGATTAAAAAAGCGTGAGGAGCCAAGTGTCAGGTGCGAAGCGTATTAAAACAACACTATTTTTATACCTCACTCCTTACCCCTTACTCTTCACTGATCTTGCTTGGGAGCTGATATGACTGGAACCATCGACCCTACCATTATAAATTTCACGGTCTTCGTGCTTGCTGTATTCGTCGGCTACCACGTGGTGTGGAACGTCACTCCGGCGCTGCACACACCGTTGATGTCGGTGACCAACGCGATTTCCGGCGTCATCATTGTCGGCGCGATCCTCGCTGCCGGCCCCGTTGAAATGGACTTTGGCATGATCATTGGTTTTGTCGCGGTGGCGCTGGCGTCCGTAAATGTTTTCGGCGGCTTTCTGGTGACGCAGCGCATGCTGGAAATGTTCAAGAAAAAGACGCCCAAGGGTGAATAAGGGGAAACCGGCATGACCGTTAATCAAGTCGCCCTCTCGTATCTCGTCGCCTCGGTGTTTTTCATCCTGGCGCTGAAAGGCTTGTCCTCGCCGGTGGCGGCGCGGCGCGGCAACCTGTTTGGAATCATCGGCATGGTGATGGCGGTGCTGGTCACGCTTGCCATTACCAGGAGCGTGTCACTGATCGTGCTGGCGATTGCGGTAGGCGGCACGGTGGGCGCAATCGTCGCAAGGCGCGTGCACATGACACAAATGCCGGAGCTGGTTGCGGCCATGCACTCCCTGGTCGGATTGGCTGCGGTGTTGATCGCAATTGCGGCAGTCAACAATCCTGCGGCGTTCAACATTCCGGTGCCGCTGCCCCGGGGCAACCGCATGGAGCTGTTTATCGGCACGTTCATCGGCGCCATTACGTTCTCCGGCTCGGTCATCGCTTTCGGCAAACTCTCAGGCAAGCTTTCCGGCGCACCTGTGGTGTTCAAAGGCCAGCACTGGCTCAATTTGATACTAGGCATCGTCATGATCGGCTTCGGCCTCGTTTTCTTTTTTTCCACTCCCGACTCTCAATGGCCGCCTTTCATCATCATGGCCGCAATTGCTTTCTTGCTGGGTTTCCTGATTATCATCCCCATCGGCGGAGCCGACATGCCGGTGGTGATTTCCATGCTGAATTCCTATTCCGGATGGGCGGCGGCGGGCATTGGTTTCTCGCTTAACAATAACATGCTGATTATTTCCGGCTCGCTGGTGGGTTCGAGCGGCGCGATCCTCTCTTACATTATGTGCAAGGCGATGAACCGCTCATTCTTCAGCGTGATTCTCGGCGGCTTCGGCGCGGCGGAAGGCACGGCCGCGGCAGGAGCACAGAAAAGGAACGTAAAAAGCGGCAGCGCCGATGATGCTGCATTCCTCATGTCCAACGCCGAGTCGCTAATCATCGTACCGGGGTATGGACTGGCTGTGGCGCGCGCCCAGCACGCGGTAAAGGAAATGGCGGAGAAGCTGCACGCCAAAGGTGTCAAAGTGCGCTATGCGATACATCCGGTGGCGGGGCGCATGCCGGGACACATGAACGTGCTGCTCGCCGAAGCTGAAGTGCCTTACGATCAGGTGTTTGAAATGGACGACATCAACAATGAATTCGGCACCACCGACGTGGTATTAATTCTGGGAGCCAATGACGTAGTCAATCCAGCGGCGAAAACGCCAGGCAGCGCGATATACGGCATGCCCATTCTGGAGGCTTACAAGGCGCGCACCATACTGGTCAATAAACGCTCGATGGCGACAGGTTATGCGGGGCTCGACAACGAACTCTTCTATATGGACAAGACGATGATGGTGTTCGGGGACGCGAAGAAAGTGATCGAGGATATAGTCAAGGCGCTGTAAAAAAAAGAGCAGGGCGAGCGGTCCCCTTGTTTCAGTTTCAATAAACCCGCCCTGCTTGTAGAAACCACATTTGCCACATCCTGCTTGTTAATCGTCCCGTGACTAAATTAACGGGCGCATTCATATTGCTGTGCGCCTAAGGGCAACCGGAATTCAGTGTGCCCGGCTAATCCGCCAAGCCTGAAAGCCAGTACCGAAATAATCAGAGCGACCGCGATGTTTGCATACACGGGGTTCAATTTCGCCGACATGACACACCCCCTTTCCAAAAAATTCATCGAATCCATTTACCAATTTCTCTTATATCTTTAATCAGCAACGGCTATGCCAGCGGTCCCAGCCATTCATCATCCCCTTGAAATACAATGCAATTTTGCCGACAAGCGGCTATATGAAATATCCGGATTCAGTGGGAGCGAAGCAGTTCACAAAACTGCCGAGAGAGACTCTCGCCAAATGTCAGAGAGTCGTCTGTGTTGATGAAATTTGGACTTGGACTAGGGGTTACTTAGCTACTGTTGAGCGAGCTTGGATTTGGCGAGCGGCGGATTATTGGCGAAATAGCGCTTGATACCGCCGACAATCGCATCGGCGATTTTGTTCTGATAGCTTTCCTCTTTGAGCCTTTTCTCTTCTTCAGGGTTGCTGATGAAAGCGGTCTCCACCAGAATCGAGGGGATATCGGGCGCCTTGAGCACGGCGAAGCCAGCTTGTTCCACCGACTGCCGATGCAGGTCGTTGACGCCACCCAGCTCAATAAGCACGGATTTACCCAGTTTCACGCTGTCGGTGATGGTGGCAGTTTGTGCAAGGTCAAACAAGGTCTGTTTCAGGTAAGGATCGCGGACATCGAGATTCACCCCGCCTATCAAATCCGATTCATTTTCCTTGTTCGCAAGCCAGCGTGCGGCGGCGGAGGTAGCTCCGCGCTCGGATAGCGCGTACACCGATGAGCCGCGTGCATGCGGCTTGATGTAGGCATCAGCGTGGATTGAAATGAACAAGTCGGCTCTTATTTTTTGCGCCTTCCGCACCCGCTGCTGCAGCTCGATAAAGTAATCGCCGTCGCGGGTCAGCATGCTCCGCATATTCGGCTCTTGATCAATCTTGGATTTGACTTTGCGCGCGATGGCCAGTGTCACGTTTTTTTCGCTCGTGCCGGCGCGGCCCCGGGCGCCCGGGTCTTCACCGCCATGCCCGGGGTCGATCGCGATGGTAATGAGCCGCGTCACTTCCTGTTTAGCTATTTTCTCCTGCTTGCTTCCAGCAGGCCTGGGTTCTTCGCTCTTCGCTTGATTAGAAGTTTCCTTTATAGCGGGCGGGGAAGGTTCGTCCGCTTTTTGCTCGGACGCGGACTGGTCATTCTGCTGTGCCTGCTTGCCTTCCGATTTCACCACCAGCGCCATCAGCGGGTCAACGGGCTGCGCGGGATAAATGTCCAGCACCAGTCGATGGCCGTAATCACCGACTGGCTGCAAGGCGAATATCTGCGGCTTGACCTCGGTTTTTAAATCAAGCACCAGGCGCACCACGCCCGGTTTGAAGTGACCGACGCGCACCTGTTTGATATAGGGATCGCTTGCCGAGATTTTTGCAGAAAGCTCATTCAGCGCGCTGGTCAATTCAATGTTTTCGAGATCGAGCACCAGACGCTCGGGATTTTTGATGGTGAACAGGTTGTGCGTAACCGGCGTTTTGGATTCGATGGTCAGGCGCGTGTAATCCTGCGCCGGCCAAACCCGCACCGAACTCACTTGGTTTGCAGCACCAACCGGGAAGGAAATCAGCGGTAAAAACAGAAAACAAACGGTGCGGAGCGCTTTAAGGGGCGCGTTTGAAGTCAACCATTTTTGTATTGAGCTAAACATTGCCTGCCTGTCTCCGTAGCTCCTTCTATCGTGACATCGCGGCCTGCTCCCTTTATCCGTAAGCTGATTTTGATGTCGGGTGCTGGCAGCAAGTCCCCGGCATTTTCCGGCCATTCCACGAGACACACGAAACGTGTGTCGAAGTATTCGCGGAACCCCGCATCCTGCCATTCTTTGGCATCCTTGAACCGATAAAAATCAAAGTGATATAAGTCTAACCTAGAAAGTGAGTAAAGTTCAAGCAGTATGTATGAAGGGCTTTTGACTTTTCCACGGTAACCCAGCCCTTCGAGTATGCCTCGCACCAGCGTGGTTTTGCCTGTTCCCAGGCCGCCGTAAAAATACACTTTCAATCCGGGCTGAAGGAGGGGGGCGAGCGCGATACCAAGTTGGCGCGTGGCCTGTGCGTCGGAGAGGTGGCGTATTATTTTCATCTCGGGCTAAATATGATGATGACCATGCAAGATTCTGCTTCCCCTAACCCTTGTTCAGAGGCTGATTATGCGCAGCTTGCCTTAGCCATCAAGTCATGGGGGAAAGCGCTCGGCTTCCAGGAGGTCGGCATTGCCGATACCGATCTCGGCAAGGCTGAACTGCGGCTCCTGGAATGGCTGGAACAAGGATGCCACGGCGACATGGATTATATGGCAAAATACGGCGTGAACCGCAGCCGCCCCGCCGAACTTCTGCCCGGCACAGTGCGCGTGATTTCATTTCGCATCAACTATCATCCGCAACAAGCACGCGATGGCTGGAAAGTTCTGGCGGACGGCAACAAGGCTTACATCTCGCGTTACGCCACCGGGCGCGATTACCACAAAGTGCTGCGCAGGCGCTTGCAGACCTTGGTGGACAGGATACACCAGCGCGTTGGCGATCACCGCTGCCGTGTGTTCACCGACAGTGCGCCGGTGATGGAAGTGGAACTCGCGCGCAAAGCGGGGCTGGGGTGGCGCGGGAAACATACCTTGCTGCTCACGCGCGAAACCGGCTCGTGGTTTTTTCTGGGCGAGATTTACACCGACCTGCCGCTGCCGGTGGACAGCGCCCAACAGGATTATTGCGGCACCTGCGAAAAATGCATTGATATCTGTCCCACCCGGGCGATTGTCGCGCCGTACAAGCTCGATGCCAGGCGTTGCATTTCTTATCTCACCATCGAGCACAAGGGAAGCATTCCTGTAGAGCTGCGCCCGCTGCTGGGCAACCGGGTGTATGGCTGCGACGACTGCCAGCTGGTCTGTCCCTGGAACAAGTATGCGCAGGCTTCGGCAGAAGCGGATTTCGCGGTGCGCCACGGCCTTGACGATGCGGAACTCATTGAACTGTTCGGCTGGAGCGAAGAGGAATTTCACGACAAGCTCAGCGGCAGCGCGATACACCGCATTGGTTATGAACGCTGGCTGCGCAACCTGGCGGTGGGGCTGGGCAACGCGCCGCGCTCAGTTGCGATCAGCGAAGCTTTGCGCCGGCGCCTTGATGATACTTCGCCGCTGGTAAGAGAACATGTGCAGTGGGCGCTTGAGCGTCATGCCTAGTTTGGAGGGTGTTACAGCAATTCTTCCAGCGCTTCAATCCAGTGCTTCACCGGGAGCTCGGTTGCGCTTTGCAAATGCGCGAGGCAGCCGATGTTGGCGGTGAGGATTTGATGGGGCGCGCCCGAAGTGAGCGCCTTGATTTTATTCGCAAGCAGTTTTTGTGAAATCTCGGGCTGCAAAATCGAGTAAGTTCCTGCCGATCCGCAACACAAGTGCGCATCGGGAACGCCAGTAAGCTCAAGGCCGCAATCCGCGAGAAGTTGTTCCGCCACGCCACCCAGGTTGAGCGCATGCTGCAAGGTGCAAGGAGAATGAACAGCGGTTTTTGTTCTGCGGTTTTTTGAGCCGGATGCCAGCGCGCTGAGTTTGTCTTTCTCCGCGGTGATGATTTCAACGATGTCTTTGGCGATGGCCGTAACGCGCCGCGCTTTTTCCGCATAGACAGGGTCATCTTTAAGCAGATGCCCGTATTCTTTTACCATCGCACCGCAGCCGCTGGCGGTAATCACCAAGGCTTCAGCGCCTTGTTCGATGCCGGGCCACCATAGATCTATATTGCGGCGCATGCGATTTAGGCTTTCTTCCTGCGCGTTCATGTGATAAGGAATCGCTCCGCAGCAGCCGCGGGCGGTGAGGAGAGAAATGCCGAGCTTGTCCAGCACCCGCGCTGTCGCGGCGCTGATGTTGGGCGCAATCGCGGGCTGCACGCAGCCTTCAAGCAGCAGCATCTTGCGCGCATGCCGTACCGAGGGCCATGCTGACGCCCGCGCAGCTGGAGGAATCTTGCGCCGTGTTTTTTCCGGCAGAAGCGGGCGCACCAGCCGGCCTAATCCCAGCAGAGGATTAAACAACGCGGGATGGGTAAACACCGCACGCAGCGTCGCGCGTTTCACGCTATCGATGAAATTGCGCTGCACGCGCTTTTCCACAATATCGCGGCCGATATCGGCGAGCCGCCCGTAGCGAACTCCCGAAGGGCAGGTAGTCTCGCAGGCGCGGCAGGTGAGGCAGCGGTCAAGATGCAGCTGCGTTTTTGCGGTCGGCTGCGCGCCTTCAAGCATTTGCTTGACGAGATAAATGCGCCCGCGCGGTCCGTCAAGCTCGTCGCCCAGCAATTGGTAGGTAGGACAGGTGGCATTGCAAAATCCGCAATGCACGCAGGTACGCAGAATGAAATCCGCTTCCCGACCCTGCGGCGTGTCTTTGATGAATTCCGCGAGATGGGTTTCCATTCAGAACTCGGGATACATACGCCCGCGGTTGAGTATTCCGGCGGGATCGAAATTCTGTTTCAAGCGCCGGTGAATTTTCAGCAGCGCGGGCGTCAGCGGCTGGAATACACCGGCGCTTTTGTCGCTTGCCCGGAACAAGGTGGCGTGGCCGCCTGCCGAGGCCGCTGCTTGACGTATGGTTTTGGCATCAGAACCGCTTTTCAGCCAGCGCAGACTCCCGCCCCATTCGATGAGCTGCGTGCCGGGAATTTTGATTGGCGGCGTGGTCGATTTGATTGATAGCCGCCACAAAGGGGCATCGCCGCGGAAAAAGGGGTCGGTCTGCTCGCGCATGCCAATCCAGAATTTTTTAGCCTGCGCATCGTCAATGCGTTCGCCCCCCAGCTTTCCGCACGCAGCCTCGACAGCCGCCGCCGTGCCTGAGAGGCGCAAGCCGAGCTTACCATCGCAATAAGCGCTCGCCGAAATCGGCAGCGGCCTGCCTGCCCATTGGTTGAGCGTCTGGATGGCCTTGTCTTCCGGAAACTCGAAGCGCAGCGTTCTCTCCGCAACTGGCAGCGGCAGCACCTTGAGCGAAACTTCGAGAATCAAACCCAGCGTGCCGAGCGAACCAGCCATCATGCGCGATACATCGTAACCCGCGACGTTTTTCATCACCTGCCCGCCGAAGCGCAAATCGTTGCCGCGCCCATCCAGCATGCGTACTCCGAGCACGAAATCGCGCACGGCGCCGACTGCGGCGCGGCGCGGGCCGCAAAGACCTGCGGCGATGCAGCCGCCGAGCGTGGCATGATCTCCGAAATGCGGCGGCTCGAACGCCAGCATTTGCCCGCGCTCCTTCAACGCCGATTCCATTTCAGCGAGCGGCGTGCCTGCGCGCGCGGTTATCACCAGCTCGGTGGGTTCGTAATGAACGATGCCGGAATAGGGCCTGGTGTCGAAAATTTCGCCTTGCAATATTCCGCCATAGAAATCCTTGCTGCCTCCGCCGCGAATGCGCAAAGCGGTTTGTTTTTCAGCAGCACTGCGGATGGTTTCAGAGAATTCTTGGACGATGTGCTGCATAATGTGGCTCGTAAAGGAGTGTTACCCTTCACTCTTCACCCTTCGCTTTATTTTAGAATCTCGGAAGTTCGGGAAACTTTTCCCGGCCGCGGTGCACATGCATGCGGCCGAACTCGGCGCAGCGGTGCAGCGTGGGCACCGCCTTGCCCGGATTGAGCAGGCCGGGCCCGTCGAACGCGCGCTTCACCCCGTGGAACATTTCCAGTTCGCTGGCCCGGAATTGAATGCACATCTGGTTGATTTTCTCGATGCCGACACCGTGCTCGCCGGTGATGGTGCCGCCGACTTCACTGCACAACTCCAAAATCTCCCAGCCGAATTCCTCGGTGCGGCGCAATTCATCCGGCTGGTTGGCATCGTACAAAATAAGCGGGTGCAAATTTCCGTCGCCGGCATGAAACACGTTGGCGCAGCGCAGTCCGTATTTTTTTTCCATGTCGCCGATGGCGCGCAATACCCGGGCCAGCTGTTTGCGCGGAATGGTGCCGTCCATGCAGTAGTAATCAGGCGAAATGCGTCCCACGGCGGGGAATGCCGCTTTGCGGCCGGCCCAGAATTTGTTGCGCTCGCTGTCGTTCTGGGAGACGCGGACTTCGGTTGCACCGCTTTGTTTCATGATCTCTTGCATGCGCAGGATTTCATCCGCTACTTCTTCAGCGCAGCCATCCGATTCGCACAGCAGGATCGCTTCCGCATCCATAGGATAACCGGCATGGGCATACGGCTCCACCGCCTGTGTCATGCGCTTGTCCATCATTTCCAGCCCGGCAGGAATGATGCCTGCTGCAATGATGCTGGCGACTGCCTCTCCCGCTTTGCCGATATCGTCAAACGCCGCCAATACCACTTGCGCGCGCTCCGGCAGGGGCAGGAGCTTCACCGTGATTTCGGTAATCACCCCCAGCATGCCTTCCGAGCCGGTCATGAGCGCCAGCAAATCGTAACCCGGCGAGTCCAGCGCATCGCTGCCGATTTCCAGAAGCTCGCCCTCGATGGTGAGGACGCGAAGTTTAACAATATTGTGCACCGTGAGCCCGTATTTAAGGCAATGCACGCCGCCCGAATTTTCCGCGACATTGCCGCCGATGCTGCACGCGATCTGGCTGGAAGGATCGGGCGCGTAATAAAGCCCGTAAGGCGCGGCTGCTTCTGATATGGCGAGATTGCGCACTCCCGGCTGCACGCGCATGGTGCGCGCTGCCGGATCAATTTCCAGGATACGAATGAATTTGGTAAATGGGAGCAGCACGCCGTCGCCGAGCGGCAGCGCGCCGCCTGAAAGCCCGGTGCCCGCGCCGCGCGCCACCACCGGGACTTTATGTTGGTGGCATGCGCGCAAAACGCGCCGCACCTGTTCCTCGTCTTCAGGCAGCACCGCCAGCATCGGCAGCTGGCGGTAGGCGGTAAGGCCGTCGCACTCGTAAGGCTTCAGGTCCTCGGCGGCGTCGAGCACTGTTTCTGCGGGCATGAAATTACGCAGTTCAGCAGCTAAAGAGGCGCGCAAGGATAAGGAATCAGCGACGGCGGACATGGCATTAATTATACTCCGCCCCGGG
>DATHDD010000087.1:0-3371 GCA_035319205.1 Burkholderiales bacterium
GCGTTGGACTGAAATCATTGGCAAATACGGCTCCCAGGCAATCATGAATCACTGTTACCTCGGGAACCAGGGCACCCTCAACGGGCTGACCAGCGGCGACGCCTTCTTCAACCGGCTTGGCGCCACCATCGGTGAAAAGTGTTACTGCGAGTCGGGTTCCTCCACCGCCTGGATCATGACCGTGGGCCCGACAGGCGGGCTCGACGTGGAAAGCCTCGCCTATTCCAAGTACATCATCGTATGGGGGATGAACATGCTGAATACCAACCTGCATGCCTGGCCCTTCATCCTCAAAGCGAAGAAGAACGGCGCTAAGATCGTGGTGATTGACCCGATCCGCACACGAACGGCGAAGCAGGCGGACTGGCACATCGCGATACGGCCTGGGACGGATGGAGCCCTGGCGCTGGGCATGATGAATGTAATCATCGCCGAGGACTTGGTGGATCACGACTATGTGAAGAAATACACGATTGGCTACGAGGAATTAAAGACGCGCGCCGCCAAATATTCTCCGGAGAAGGTGGCCGAGATCACGCGCGTGCCGGCCGAGGACATTCGCAAGCTTGCACGCGAATATGCCACCAACCAGCCTTCGGCGATCCGCGAAGGAGTAGCCATCGAGCGCAGTCCGGGCGGAGGCGACGCAGTTCGCCTTGTCACTTCTTTGCCGGCACTCGTAGGTGCCTGGCGCCATGTCGGCGGCGGCGCGGTCGAGATGCCGATCTGGGAATTCCCGTTCAATTTCGACTTCCTCCAGCGGCCCGACTGGATCAAACCCGGCACGCGTGTCGTCAACGAGCTTGACCTCGGAGCGGCCCTTACGGGTGAGATGAAACTCGATCCTCCTCTCATGTCTTTGTTCATACACAACTCCAACCCCGTGTCTAACCAGCAGAACGCTAATAAGCTGATCAAAGGTTTAAAGCGCGAGGACCTGTTCACAGTGGTGAGCGAATTGTTCATTACGGACACTGCGCGTTATGCCGATATCCTCCTCCCGGCAACCTTGCAGGCCGAGCAGTATGACCTCCAGGTCACCTGGGGTCATCTCTACATGATGCTCAACCAACCGGCGATCCCCGCGCCCGGGGAATGCGTGTCCAACGTTGATATGTTCCGTCGTCTCGCAAAAACCATGGGCTTCGATGATGACTACTGGAAAATGACAGATGACGAGTTGTTGATGAATATGTACGACTGGAACTCGCCTGCCTTGAAGGGCATCACCCTGGAGAAGCTCAAGGAAGTGGGATGGATGCGTCTCAATGTAGGTGCTCCCGACAAGCGTGCGCCCCACGCCGAAGGCAACTTCAAGACACCGTCCGGGAAATGCGAATTCAAGGTCAGCGGCACCAAGAACTTTATCGTGCCTGTTTGGCGCAATGGCTACAATGAATTGCAACCCGGCGATCCGATTAATCCCGTACCGGACTATATTCCGCCAACCGAGGTATCTGGTGTGGATGAGAAACTCGCTAAGCGCTATCCGATTAGCCTGATTTCCCCCAAGCCCCATGCATTCCTGAACTCGCAATATGCAAATGAGACGGTTCAGCAGAAACGTCAAGGCGAGCAGACCGTTGTTATTCACCCAAAGGATGCGGCAACTCGCAATATCAAGAATGGTGACTACGTGCGCGTGTTCAACGACCGTGGATCATTTGAAGGTAAGGCGGAATTGAGCAACGACGTTTATGAGGGATTGGCCGTAGCTAATTTGGGCTATTGGCCGGGCTTGAGCCGCAACGGCTCGGCAGTGAATTCGACGACTTCATCGGCGCACTGTAATTTGGGCGGAGCGGGCTGTCAGTCAGATAACCGGGTTGAAATCGCAAGGGCTTGAAGCGGTGAAATGATCTTTGCGCTTGCGCAGGATCACGGGGCAGGCGTGGCTTATTGCATAATAGAATTCACGTAGCTTACAGTTTGCTCACGTGTCTGCCGATCAAACCAAGCATTCACCATCCACGCAGGCATTTGCGCTGTGGAATCTCGGCTTTCGACCGTTCTACCTGCTTGCCGGGCTGTTTGCCGCACTTTCAATTGCATTTTGGGTCGCGCAGTTCGCAGGCTGGCTCGGTCCCGGCGTCTATTTCTCCAACCCTCTTTGGCATGCGCACGAAATGATTTTTGGATATGCGTTCGCGGTTATTGTTGGCTTTCTGTTTACCGCGATTCGCACGTGGACGGGTCGTCCCACGTCGAGCGGCATCAAGCTTGGGGGCATTGCCGCGCTCTGGGTTGCGGGGCGCGTGCTGGTGCTGACGCCTTGGCCGATGCTTGCCGCAGCCGCGGACACCGCGTTCGCGCTCGCCGCCGCCGCAGGCATGGCGGTGCCGCTAATCGCGGGCCGAATCCGCCGCAATTATTTCTTGATTGCGCTCCTGCTCGGACTAGGCGCCGCGAACCTTGTATTCCACCTCGCCATGGCGCAGTTGATCGAACTTCCGGTGCAGCGCGGCCTGCAACTTGCACTCAATCTGATTTTATTCCTCATGGCCGTGATGGGCGGGCGTGTGATCCCGATGTTCAGCGCCAACGCGGTTTTGGGTACAAAGATCATGCGCTTTCCCTGGCTTGAACGCATCGCGCTGGGAAGCGTGCTGGCCTTGCTCGTCGCCGATTTCCTGAATCTGCAGCCGATGATTATTGCCGCAGTTGCGGCGATAGCCGCAGCAGCGCATGCCGTGCGGCTCGCTACATGGAAACCGTGGCTGGTCATGGGACGGCCGATTCTGTGGATCCTGCACGCATCTTACGCGTGGATAGCAGTGTACCTTGCGCTGCACGCGCTCGTCGCGCTCGGGGTAATTCCGGCAAGTCCAGCAACCCATGCCCTTACTGTCGGCGCAATTGGTGGCCTTACTATCGGCATGATGACTCGCACCGCGCGCGGCCACACCGGCAGGCCGCTGCAGGCCAGCATGATTGAGACGGCTTGCTATGCTCTCGTGCAACTCGCAGCTGTGGTTCGCGTGTTTGTCCCGATTTTTGCGCCGCAGCTTTATCTTGCCGCCATCATCATGTCTGGAGCACTTTGGTCAATTGCCTTCCTGATGTTTTCGGTAATGTTTTGGCCGATCCTTTCCCGTCCACGCATCGATGGTCGTGGCGGCTAGAGGTATTGTTTGACAGGAAGCGGAAAAATTAAGGATAAGACAAATTATTTTGAAGCGATTGAAATTTCACTCCAGAAATTGGCGTTCCGGGAGATAAGTGCGGCCCCGACGTTACTGATCCTTCTCGAAAATAAAAGAACAAAAAACCCGCTTGGGTCGGTCCCAAGCGGGTTTTTAAAGTTGAGTCTAATAACTTCGGCACCAGAAATATTATGCGCCTTTTCCTTTGGTGTCCTTGCCTTCGTCTTT
>DATHDD010000088.1:0-4247 GCA_035319205.1 Burkholderiales bacterium
CGCGCGATTCTTTTATTCGGCCGCAAAGCCGATTTGAACGAGGCGCAGACGGCAGGCCGGAATGCCCTCCAGGTGCTGGAGCAGCATTTGCAGAACCATGAGTGGCTGGCGCTGGGGCATCCTACGATTGCCGATATTGCCTGTTATCCCTATGTGGCGCTTGCTGAACTAGGCAACATCACTCTCGATCCTTATCCCGCGGTGCTTTCCTGGATGAAGCGCATCCAGAGGCTGCCCGGGTTTGTCAGCATGCCAGGTTTGCGGCTGGTGTGACCGCTTCGAGGAGTAATGGTGCGCATGATTTTGAACATTGTAATACTTGCCGCCGCGGGTTATTTCGTAATGTGCCTGCTGCTGTTCTTTTTTCAATCGCGCTTGATTTATTTTTCGGAATTCGGCAGGGGGGATTATGTTACGCCGCAACAGGCTGGAATGGATTATCAGGAAGTCACAATCAGCGCAGAGGGGGAAAAACTTCACGGCTGGTTTGTTCCGGCGCCAAATGCGCGCGGCGTAGTATTGTTTTTCCATGGCAACGCCGGAAATATTTCGCACCGCCTCGACTACCTGCGCATGTTCAGGGAGCTGGGTTTATCGGTCTTTATTTTTGATTACCGCGGCTTTGGCAAAAGCAGCGGGGAGCCTTCTGAAACCGGTACTTATCAGGATGCCGAAGCGGCGTGGAATTATCTTGTGGAGACGCGCCATATTGCGCCTTCCTCTATCGTGCTCTTTGGCGAGTCGCTGGGCGGCGCGGTTGCGGCGTGGCTGGCTGCCCGTGCAAAACCCCGCGCCTTGATTATTACCTCGAGTTTTACTTCGCTGCCCGACCTCGGCGCAAAACTTTATCCCTTGTTCCCGGTGCGGTTGCTTACGCGTTATGAGTACAACACCAGGAAATATTTACAAGCCTCCTCCTGTCCGGTATTGATCATACATAGCCGGGAGGACGAAATCGTCCCGTTTGAGCACGGCGAGCAGCTCTACGCCGCAGCGCACGAGCCGAAGCAGTTGCTGGAAATTCACGGTGGCCACAATACCAGCTTGATATTGAGCCGCGATTTGTGGATGAAAGGCGTGGGCGCCTTTCTCGACCGGCACATAGGCGCAACGGATACTATGAAATATTTGGAAAGCTTAGAGGCGAACAGGGCGTGAACGGCATGCAGCAACAAGCAGTGCGTGCCAATGGCGTGCAGTTCAACGTTTGGGCGGGAGGGAAAGGACCGCCTGTAGTGTTGCTGCATGGCTACCCGGAGAGCGCGCTGATGTGGCGCAAGATCGTGCCGCAGCTTCTGCCCAACTTTACTGCGGTGTGCCCGGATCTGCGCGGCTACGGCGATTCCGATAAGCCGCAACGCGGCTATGACAAGCGCACCATGGCGCGCGACATCAAATCGCTCATGGAAGCGCTGGGATTCAAGCGCTTTGCCGTAGTCGGCCACGATCGCGGCGCCCGCGTCGGGCATCGGCTGGCGCTAGATCACCCGGACGCAGTGGAGCGGTTGTGCGTGCTTGACATCGTGCCGACGCACACCATGTTCCGCAGCACCAACAAGGAACTCGCTGCTTCCTACTGGCACTGGTTCTTTTTTCAGGTGCCCGATTTGCCCGAGGCGCTGATCAGCGCGCAGCCGGAAGTTTTTCTGCACTTTGCTTTCCGCTTGCTAGGCTGCCCTCCCGGAGCCATCGAAGAACCGGTGATGCAGGAATACCTGCGAGCATTCAAGCTCCCCGGCACTCAACGCGCCATGCTCGAAGATTACCGCGCCGCGGCGACCATCGACTATCAGCACGACGAGCAGGATCTCGGGCGCAAAATTACTTGTCCCTTGCTCGCGCTGTGGGGCGAGCGCGGGCGCATGCACCCTTTGTTCGATGTACTGGCGACCTGGCGCGAGAAGGCGCAGCGGGTGGAGGGACGGGCTTTGCCTAGTGGACATTTCATCCCAGAAGAAGCTCCAGAACCGCTGCTCGCTGAGCTTTTGCCGTTTCTGCAACGAAAATTTTGAATAATCCGGCAGCATGTCTTCGCCCACCCAGGCAAAAGAAGCGGTCATCGTAGTGCACGGGCTGTGGGTCAACAGCATGATTATGCGTTTGCTTGGCTATCGCATTCGGCGCTGCGGTTTTGATGTGGCGTACTTCTCCTACGAATCGGCGCGGGCAACGTTGGAACAAAACGCGGCGCGCCTGTCGCGTTTCGCTGCGGCGCTTTCTGCAAACACCTTACACTGGGTCGGTCACAGCATGGGCGGTCTGGTGGTTCTGCGAATGCTCGAACAAAATGCCGATCCCCGCATAGGGCGCATCGTATTGATGGGCAGCCCGTCCTCGGGCAGCTATGCTGCGCGCGCAACGGCTAAAACGGCGGCGGGGCGCTGGCTGCTGGGGCATAGCATGCCGACGCACAAAATCAACGCGAGCATCGGGGGACGCTGCGAAGTCGGCGTTATCGCTGGAAACCGAGGCCTGGGCTTGGGACAGCTGCTGATTTCCGGACTGCCAAAGCCCAACGACGGGGTGGTGACAGTTGAAGAAACGCGCTTGAGAGGAATGAAAGACCACATCGTGCTGAAAGTCAGTCATTCCGGCATGCTGTTTTCCTCGCGCGCCGCGCGTGAAGTTTGCGCTTTCCTCAAAGACGGGCGCTTCTCGCGCCGCTGAAATGCATAAACGTCTATATGTTCTTCTCCTCCTGCCGCTGTTGGGCGGCTGCGCCAATACCGGTTTTTATTGGCAATCAGCGACCGGGCAGATGGAAATCTGGAAAAAAGAGCAGCCCATCCAGAAGGTGCTCGCCGATCCCCAGACCCCTCCGCAGCTCAAAGATAAGCTCAAAGTCGTGCTGCGCATGCGCGAATTCGCGAGCCGCGAGCTCGCACTTCCCGATAACGGCAGCTTCCGCAAATACGCCGACTTGGGCCGGCCTTATGTGTTGTGGAATGTTTTTGCCGCTCCTGAGTTTTCAATCAAGCCCAAAGAATGGTGCTTTATTTTTACCGGCTGCGTGAGCTACCGCGGTTATTTTTCAGAAAGCGAAGCAGGGTGGTTTGCCGAAGGTCAGCAAATCCAGGGTTACGATGTTTTTGTGGCAGGAGTACCCGCTTACTCCACGCTTGGCTGGTTTGACGATCCAGTATTGAACACCTTTATTGATGACCCGGAAACCGAAGTGGCGGGGCTCATTTTTCATGAACTTGCGCACCAAGTGGTGTATGTGAAAGACGATACGACATTCAATGAATCTTTTGCCGTGACGGTGCAGGAGGAGGGAGTAGCGCGCTGGCTTGCCAAATACGGTACACCCGAGCAGCGAGAAGCGCACGTCATAGCACTGCAAAGAAAAAAGGATTTTGCCCAGCTAGTGATGAAATACCGCAATATGTTTGACGAGCTTTACCGCTCGGATATCAGCGAAGCAAAGAAAAGGGAAGGCAAGCGGCAAATCTTCAGCAAATTGCAGCAGGAATACACGCAGCTTAAAATCGCGTGGGGCGGTTTCAGCGGCTATGACCACTGGTTACCGCCCGAAGCAAACAATGCTTCCCTTGCCTCGATCGCCACCTATACCGAGTTAGTACCCTCGTTCCAGGCCTTGCTCGCGAAGAATGGCGGTGATCTAGCCCGGTTTTATCAGGCGGTGAAGGAAATTGCCGGCCAGCCGAAGAGTGAGCGCGATGCGCGCCTTGCGCACTGAGGCTGCCGTGCGCAATGCCTCGGACTGGGATCCGCTATTCTTTGAGCGCACACCTATGTTCGAGCCGCTGCGCAGCATAGGCGCTACGCTCCCAGACTCGCACTGGCCGCGGCTCGATGAACTGCAACGTCTGCTCGAAAATTCGCGCGTACGCATTGTCAACAGCCAGAACATGCATATACGTTTTGTCGCACAAGGCCCGAAACCCAGAGCATTCGAACAAAAGTACGAGCCGAGCATTTACCTTAAAGGCGAAGTCCCAGTGCGCGCGGAAAACTGGCATGATTTGCTCAATGTTCTGGTGTGGCTTACTTTTCCCAAGAGCAAAGCTGCGCTCAACCGCAGGCATTTTTTGGCCGCAAGCGAATCAGAAAAAAAAGGAGAGAAGAACCGGGGGCCGGTTCAGGATGCGCTCACGCTGTTCGATGAGGGTGGGGTGATAGTGGCATGCGGAGATGCGAAGCTTGCGCAATTGCTCGTGGATTTCAAATGGAAGGAACTGTTTTGGCGCAACCGCGAAGCCGTGATTGCCAGCATGATATTTTTT
>DATHDD010000089.1:0-7712 GCA_035319205.1 Burkholderiales bacterium
ACTGCTGCGGAGCGGCTTCCCCGGCAGTCGCGCTTTTCGCTTCAGTTGATTTGGTTTTACCAGACGATCTGCGCGACTTCACAGTACCCGACTCGCCCGGAACTTGCACTGCGGGCACATCGCGTAAATCCGGAATAATGATGACGGTCCCGGTAGGCGGCTCATCCGGCTTGCCAGAGGGAAATACCTGCGGATTGTATTGCACTATCGCCCATACCATTTTTTGCTGGTAAATCAGTTCCTTGGGGTGAAACAGTTCCTTGGGGTAAATCGTCTGCGCAATCCCGGCCAAAGTATCGCCGGGGCGCATGCTCCAGTAAACACCGCCTCCTTTGGGCTGCGCACCGGTCAAAGGAGTTGCTTCGGGTGGTGCAGCCTCAGTCGGCACCGGGACGCTCAGCACGTTGCCGACGCGTGTTCCCAGCTGGACGGTAAAGTCGCGCGCAATCTGTAGTTGACCCGGGCACTGGATCTTCACGAGCAGGTTAAAAGCGTTCTCGGTAACAGCCTGCGACGTCGTAATGCTGATTACCGATTTTCCGTTGCGCGTATCGAGCGAAATGTTGGCATCGGTCAAATACGGTAATTTGTTCTCTGCTTCAGTATCAGGCGTGCCGAGAGACAGGCATTGCGGCGTGACGACCTCGTTGGCGTCTGCCTGGAAATCGATTTTGGCTTTGAGGGCTTCGTTCCGGAACGACTCCACGGTCAAGTTGCCGATACTGATGACCGCGTGGGCGTCGAGTGCCAAAAGTGAAAAGAGTGCTCCGCAAAGTAGCGTTTGCAAATAAATGAAAAATTTTTTCATCACAGTATCCCCGCTGCGTAATCGGCCAGTCGCGAGCGTTCGCCGCGCTGCAGTGTAACGTGCCCGCTATGCGACCATCCTTTGAACCGGTCCACAACATAAGTCAAGCCGGAGCTGCCCTCGGTGAGATAAGGTGTATCGATTTGCGCTATGTTGCCGATGCACACCACCTTGGTACCGGGCCCGGCGCGTGTGATTAATGTTTTCATCTGCTTCGGCGTCAAGTTTTGCGCTTCGTCAATGATCAAAAATTTATTGATAAAGGTGCGGCCGCGCATAAAGTTCAGTGATTTTACCTTGATGCGCGAACGAATCAAGTCACGCGTGGCGGCGCGCCCCCATTCTCCGGCCTCATCATCGGTATTGTTGAGCACATCCAGGTTGTCCTCCAATGCTCCCATCCACGGGGTCATTTTCTCTTCCTCTGTGCCTGGAAGGAAACCGATATCCTCGCCCACCGGCACGGTAACACGGGTCATAATGATTTCAGTATAAACCTTATGCTCCAGGGTTTGCATCAACCCCGCGGCCAGGGTCAGCAGGGTTTTTCCTGTACCGGCCTGTCCCAGCAGGGTGATGAAATCGATATCCGGGTTCATCAGCAGATTCAGCGCGAAGTTCTGTTCGCGGTTGCGTGCTGTGATACCCCACACGTTATTCTTGTGGTGCGTGTAATCCCTGAGCGTTTCCAGGACCGCGGTCTTGCCGTTTTTCTCCTTGACGCGTGCATTAAAAGGCTTGTCGATTTCCTGATAGATAAACTCGTTAACCAGCAAACTGGGACAGAGCGGTCCCTTGACGCGGTAGAAAGTATGGCCGGACTGCTGCCAGGATTCCATCTCCTTGCCGTGCTTGTCCCAGAAATCCGCAGGCAATTCCTGGAACCCGGTGTACAGCAAATCGGTGTCTTCAAGCACCTTGTCGTTGAAATAATCTTCGGCGGCAAACCCCAGCGCGCGCGCCTTGATGCGCATGTTGATGTCTTTGCTGACAAGTATCACGTGGCGTCCCGGAAAAGTTTCCTGCAAATGTTTTACCACTCCAATGACCTGGTTGTCACTGTTCCCGCGGGGAAGATGGGCCGGAAGGTCGCCGTTGATTGCTTTGGTTTGCAAGAACAAGTGCCCGGTTGCATCTTTTCCACCATGAGTTTCGAGCGATATACCTTCTTCCATATTGGTGAAGGCATCGCTTACGATTTCGTCGAGATAACGGCTCGCCTGGCGCGCGTTGCGTGCCACTTCAGACATGCCCTTTTTATTGTGATCGAGCTCTTCCAGTGTGGCCATAGGCAGATAGATATCGTGTTCCTGGAAACGGAACAGGCTGGTTGGATCGTGCATCAGGACGGTGGTATCAAGTACGAACAACTTGGTTTTGGTGTGCAGGTGCGTGACGACAGATGCAGGTCTTCTCTGGGTCATTTAGTTTTCCGTTAAATGATTAATTCAAATTTGGCAAGAAAATTTCCTGTGCTTGACCGGGAAGTATCACACTGCACCATTCTTGCCGCAGTGCTTCTTTGAAGCAATGTAAATGGTGAGAACTTTTTTCCTGTGGAGAAGGAAAGGCGAAAAACTTTGTTCCCGGTTGGGGGATTTTAAAATCGGGGGAAGCCCTGTTAACCATTATCGATTGTTGCAGTGTATAACACCCCTTGGTGCTTGACAATTATGGCTGCAGCAAATTTACCCGGCAAGGAATTCGTTGTTTTGCAGCATGAGCATATCACTGGCCCCGGGCATTTTGCCTAGCGTCACTTCGTGCCGTGGAAGCTTCGCTATTTCCAGCGAGGCAAAAAGCTCGCGCGTCGCCACCAGTTCATAGCCTAGGGCGCGCCAGCCTTGCAGCAGGCGTTCGAAAAGCGGCATTAATTTCATGCCTTCCAGATCAGCACGCAAGGTGTAAAGATGGCCGGTTGCCGGCGGGTTAGTGCTGAGATTCAACACATAATCAGCAGACGTTTTCATCCCGGCGCTCTCTATCGCCTCATCGAGCGTAGGAAGGGTGGTGGGAAGCTGGGGACAGGCGATTATTTCGCCATGGTAGATGGGAATGAACGGGCAACGGCCGCGTGTGTCGCTGCAATAGTCAAAACCCAAGCGCTGGGTTAAACGGTGGGTATACAGGTTCATCTGCCAGCCCGCGGCAGCGTGGGTTTTAGGAGATTCCCCGAAAATTTCGGCAAAGCGCTCGCACCCCAGTCGCATTTGTTTTTCGCTCCACACGGCATCGCTTTGCGCTGCATGATTGGCCCATGCAGCTGCGTCATAGGCTTGCAAGCCGACTTCAAACCCTGCGGAGCGCGCCGTGCGCATGATATTGCCGCATTTATTGCCAATGTCGGGTCCCGGCAACAAGGTGCCGTAAAACAGCGACATCAACCCGTAATAATTAATCAAGTTGTCGCGCAGCAACCGTTTCAGCGCACGGCCAGTGTGGTCAGGTCCGACGCTGAAGAAAAAACTGGCTGTGGCGTTATGTTTTTGCAGAAGCTCAATAAGGCGCGGCACGCCTTCACGGGTACCACGGACAGTTTGCACGTCTATTTTAAGCGCAAGTTTCATTTTGATTTTCTATTCGCTTCCAGAAATGATGCTTTGCGCGAGACGCTGCATTTCGGCATCGCCCATCGCGCTGACATGCATAATCGGCGCATCCTGATATTGAGGATAATGTTTAAGGATCGATTTCCTGTAAGCCGGGTCGTAATGTCGCTCCAGCAGCTCCATTACCAAAGCGTCCCACTGCCGGTCGGTTACATAGTTTTTCCAGCAGCCGATCAGATCGCGGCCATAAAGCGAAGTCAGAATCTCAAGTTTTTGAAGCAGTGTTTCGGGATCGCGCAATAAGTGAGAGTACTCCTCTTTGAGCAGAGCCGCGCGCAATATCGCGTCGGCTTCGATGCGGATGCAATGTCCGCGCCACATTGCATCGAGCAATATATCGGGTACTCGTACCTTGCCGATTTTCTTGCTCTCTGATTCAACATATACCGGTTGTTTCGCATCGAAACTCTGCAGCTTCGACCAAATCAGGCTTTCAAACATTTTTTGCGTGGGCTGTAGCTCATCGGGCAGGCTGCCCAGCACTGAGCCGCGGTGCGCTGCAAGCCGCTCCAGGTCCAGCACTTGAGCCCCAAGCAGGTCAAGCGCCTGTATCAGCCGGCTTTTGCCGGAGCCGGTTGGCCCGCATACGACGCGAAAATGAAATCGTCCAGGCAATTTCGATAAACCCTCAATTACTGCCGCGCGATATGATTTATAACCTCCCTTGAGCCTTCCGGCATGCCAGCCGACTTGTTCGAGAACATGCAACATTGCCGCGCTGCGGTTTCCGCCGCGCCAGCAATAGACCAGAGGCCGCCAGTCTTTTTGCCGTGTGATAAAAATCTTTTCGATATGATGTGCGATATTCCGCGCCACCAAGGCCGCGCCGATTTTTTTTGCTTCGAAACTGGATACTTGTTTGAATATCGTGCCGATCTGTTTTCTTTCGGCATCGTCTAGCACCGGGCAGTTGATGGCGCCCGGAATGTGATCTTCGCTGAACTCCGAGGGAGTACGCACGTCAATCAACTCGTCAAAGTCGCGCAACTGTGTTACGTTTATCCCGTCGCGGGATTGCAAAGGAAGCAATTTAACTTGAATGGACATATCGGATATTAAGCTAACTGCATTTTCGCATGGCGGCGGCTGCGGATGCAAAATCGCGCCTGCACTGTTGTGCGAAATCTTGTCACAGCTGTCAATTGGCAAAACCTGGCCGGATCTGATGGTCGGAACCGAATCGAGCGATGATGCAGCGGTTTACCGGTTGAATGACAAGCAGGCGCTGATAGCGACCACCGATTTTTTCATGCCGATCGTGGATGATCCTTATGATTTCGGCCGCATCGCCGCTACCAACGCGCTCTCCGACATTTACGCCATGGGCGGGCGTCCGATACTGGCGCTTGCCATTGTTGGCATGCCAATCGGCAAGCTCCCAGTGGCCGTGATTCAGCGCATCTTGGCGGGCGGCGAAGCGGTTTGCGCACAAGCGGGAATTCCCATCGCAGGAGGCCATTCAATCGACTCTCCCGAGCCTATTTATGGTCTGGTGGGCCTGGGTCTGGTGCACCCCGACAAAGTAAAACGCAATGATACTGCGCGTGCCGGGGATGCGCTGGTTATAGGAAAAGCGCTAGGTGTTGGGATCATGAGCGCGGCGCTGAAAAAAGGCAAATTGTCGCAGCCGGCTTACCGACAGATGCTGGAAAGCACTACGCAGCTTAACACAGCCGGCGTGGCGCTCGCCGACCTGGCTAGCGTGCATGCGATCACCGATGTTACCGGATACGGTTTGCTCGGGCATTTACTGGAGATTTGCCGGGGTTCCAGGCTCGGCGCAGAAATCCACTTTGATGCGTTGCCCATTCTTCCCGCAGCGCTGGATTTGGCAAAGCAAGGTTTTGGCCCCGGCGCGATTGAGCGCAACTGGGCGAGCTATGACAAGCAAGTAGTCTTACCACAAGCTATGCTGGACTGGCAGAAAAAACTGTTATGCGATCCACAAACAAGCGGTGGCTTGTTGGTGGCCTGCAGTGAGGATGCGGTGCCGAAAGTACTGGAAGTTTTCAAGAGCCAAGGGTTCAATTACGCAGCCAGGATCGGCAACATGAAAGCGGGTGAGGCGCAGGTCAGGCTGGTTGAATGATTTGCGCTATTTAATGGGTTTATGTTTGGCTTCAGACCTCCTGCGGCCGGATTTGCGGCGTTTGTCGATTCCCATATGCTGCCGCGATTTGACTGAAGACGTGCGCCTTTCATCCAGCCTTCTTTCAACCGGAATAAACTCCACCTCATAAATCGGCAGTTTGGATTTTTCTTGTCCCATGGTTTTCTCTTCGCAGGAGTCATGTGACATAAGGAATATAGCATATTTCAGATAGTAATTTCAGTTCAGCATAGGTTTGAGGTTTTTCCAGACATTATCGAGAATAATGGGCTGTGCAGCTGCGGACGGATGTATGCCGTCAGACTGAAACATCACGGAGTCATAGCCAAAGCCTTCGAGCAAGAAAGGCGTCAGGGGAAGTTGGTGGCGTTTTGCCAGTTCAGGATAAATATTCTGAAACTTTTGGGTATAGGCTATGCCGTAATTAGGGGGCAGACGCATGCCTACAAGCAGCACCTTGGAGCCGTGCAGCTGGCAGGCTTTGATGATGCCTTCCAGGTTGTCGCGTGCGGCTTCAACGGGCTGACCGCGCAAGCCATCGTTGCCGCCTAATTCGAGGATAACGATGGAGGGGTGATGCGCCGCAAGGCTGTGCGCGATGCGGGTCAAGCCGCCGCGCGTAGTCTCCCCGCTGATGCTGGTATTGACTACTTCATAATCCAGCCGCTCTTGCTGCAAGCGTTTTTTGAGCAGAGTGACCCAGCCGGCCTCTTGCGGCAAACCGTAGCCGGATGACAGGCTGTCGCCAAACACCATGATGAGCGGAGCGGCACCGGCGGGAAGCGGCAGGCACAGACAGAAAACCAGGAGGACGCGTTTGAGCATGACTGAGAATCGCATACAATCCATTGTGCAGGCAGTGCATCTAACCAAGCAAGTGCATAACGGCGCAGCTTATCTGACCATCCTGAAGGATGTGAGTTTCACGATTCTGCCTCGCCAAGCGGTGGCGATTCTGGGCGCGTCTGGCTCAGGCAAATCCACCTTGCTGGGGTTGCTGGCGGGTCTAGATACGCCAAGTTCAGGCACAGTCAAGTTGAACGGCGTTGATGTGTTCGCGCTCGACGAAGACGGCAGAGCTGCACTGCGTGCAGGTGCAGTGGGTTTCGTGTTTCAGTCATTTCAGCTTTTGCCCGCGCTCACTGCGCTGGAAAATGCCATGCTGCCGCTTGAGCTGGCCGGAGTTCCGGATGCGCGCATGCAAGCAGAGCATATACTTCAACGCGTTGGCCTAGGAGAACGCCTGCACCATTATCCCAAGCAACTTTCTGGCGGCGAGCAGCAGCGCGTGGCGATTGCCCGCGCCTTTGCCGGGAAGCCGAAGCTGCTATTGGCGGACGAGCCGACCGGCAACCTCGACAGCGCAACCGGCGCGCAAATCATAGAGCTGATATTTGAACTGAACCAGGAGCAAGGCACGACTTTGCTGATGGTAACTCACGATGAAGCGTTGTCCAGGCGCTGTGGTCGGCTGCTTCGTCTCACCGCCGGGATGCTCAGCGAATGAAAGTATTTACGCTTTCCTGGCGCATGTTGAGCCGGGATTGGCGCTCAGGCGAATTGCGGGTGCTGGCGGCAGCCCTGGTGGTTGCGGTAGCCAGCGTGACTACAGTCGGGTTTTTTGCCGACCGGGTGCAGCGGGCATTAAGTGATGAGGCTAATCTGCTGCTCGGGGCGGATTTGGTTCTCGCTTCGGACCGACCAATCCAAAAGGATTTTGAAGAACAAGCAAAGCAGCGCGGTCTGCGCGTCACCAGCACGCTTAAATTTCCTAGCATGGTACTGCATGCCGATACCGGGCAGCTCGCCGAAATCAAGGCTGCCGCCGAAGGTTATCCTTTGCGCGGGGAATTGCGGGTGGCTGCGCAAAACGGTACGTCGAAAATTGCAACGATTCCTGAGCCGGGATCGGTGTGGGTTGACCTGCGCCTCGCGACCCGACTTGGATTTAAAGTGGGCGATCTAGTTGAGCTGGGCAACGCGCGTTTTCGAATATCTGCGGTAATGACCGAAGAACCGGATTACACGATCGGCTTTATGAACATAGCGCCGCGCCTGCTCATGAATATCAGTGATGTCGCCGCAACCGGTTTAATCCAGACCGGCAGCCGCGTCACTTACCAATTGCTGTTTGCGGGCGAGCCGGAAGCGATAGCCGGCTTCCGCGCCTGGGCGCAAACCCGAC
>DATHDD010000090.1:0-11704 GCA_035319205.1 Burkholderiales bacterium
AAAGTTCTGCACGAGAAAATAGGTATAGTCAGCGGCCTTATGACAACCGTGCATGCCTACACCAACGACCAGGTGTTGATCGATACTTATCACACAGACTTGCGTCGAGGCCGCTCTGCCACCATGTCCATGATCCCAACCAAGACCGGCGCAGCAGCGGCGTTGGGCTTGGTGCTACCTGAGCTCAACGGCAAGCTCGACGGCTTTGCAGTGCGGGTACCGACCATCAATGTCTCATTGGTGGATTTGAGCTTCACCGCGAAACGCCCTACTACAGTCGAAGAAGTTAATTCGGTGATGAAACAGGCTTCGCAGAAAGAATTGAAGGGCATCCTCAATTACTGTGACAAGCCGCTGGTTTCGATGGATTTCAATCATGACCCTGCATCTTCGATTTTCGACGCGACGCTGACCAAAGTGGCTGGCGGGACGCTGGTAAAGGTCTTGTCCTGGTATGACAATGAGTGGGGATTCAGTAACCGCATGTTGGATGTAACAGTTGCTTGGATGAAAGCGAAATGAAGCAAAGTGTTGAGTCCCACTTGTTGCGGCGGAGGCTAACATCTGCGTGGATGAAAGCGATATAAGCTCGCAATGTCTATCTTGAGGATGACCGATCTCGATCTTGCGGGCAAGCGAGTGCTGATCCGCGAAGATTTAAATGTGCCGCTGAAAAACGATGAGGTGGCGGATGATACGCGCATCCTGGCTTCGTTGCCAACCATTGAGCATGCGCTCAAAGCGCGCGCGAAAGTCATGGTGATGTCCCACCTGGGGCGGCCTGAAGAAGGAAAGTACGATGAACACTATTCGCTAAAGCCAGTAGCGCGGCGTCTTTCCCGGCTTTTGGGGAATGAAGTCAGGATTGAGAAAAATTGGCTGAACGGAGTCGAAGTTTCAGCGGGTAATTTGGTTCTGCTTGAAAACGTGCGCTTCATCAAAGGCGAAAAGAAAAACAGCGACGAGCTCGCGCAGAAAATGGCGAAGCTTTGCGATATCTATGTGATGGATGCTTTCGGAGTTGCGCATCGTGCCCAAGCGTCGACGCAAGGCGTTGCGAAGTATGCCAAGATCGCTTGTGCCGGTCCCCTGCTCACTGCTGAACTGAACGCGCTTGGAAAAGCGCTGGAGAATCCCACACGACCGCTCGTCGCCATTGTGGGGGGCGCGAAAGTCTCGACCAAGCTTACCGCATTGAGGGCTTTAGGCAAGCTGGTGGACCAACTGATCGTGGGCGGCAGCATGGCCAATACTTTCATACTTGCAACAGGCCACAGTATCGGCAAATCGCTTGCAGAACCGAACTTGGTGGGCGAAGCCCGCGAGATCATTGAAGCAACGCACGCCAGGGGTGGCGAGATGCTGATTCCGCAGGACGTAGTATGCGCCAAAGATTTTTCCGCTACCGCGAAAGCCATTGTAAGAGACGTTGGAGAAGTCGCTGCAGACGACCTGATCATGGATGTCGGTCCTAAAACCAGCGATAAGATTGCGCGGGCAGTAGAGAAAGCAGGCACCATCGTGTGGAACGGGCCGCTCGGCGTGTATGAATTTGATCAGTTCGGCGTTGGCACTAAGGCGCTGGCCAAAGCCATTGCGGATTCGAAAGCGTTTTCCATCGCGGGCGGTGGAGAGACGTTAGCTGCACTGGCGAAATACGGTATGGCCGGCAAAATTTCTTATATTTCCACCGGTGGCGGTGCATTTCTAGAGTTTTTGGAGGGCAAGAAACTGCCCGCCGTGGAAATTCTTGAACAACGCGCCGCAAAGCGGTGAGGTGTGAGGAGCAAGATGTCAGGAGCGCGCTAAAGTAATCCATCTTTTATACCCCTTACCCTTTACTCCTTTTTCCTGACCCCCTCGTAAAATATATGCTGCGCAGAACCAAAATCGTTGCCACTCTCGGACCCTCTTCCAGCGATGAGAAGATACTTGAACGCATGGTTACTGCGGGTATAGACATGGTGCGCATGAATTTTTCCCACGGTACGGTACAGGATCATTTGCAACGGGCTGAGGCGGTGCGCAATATGGCACGGAAAGTGGGCGGTACAGTTGGCATCATAGTTGATTTACAGGGGCCTAAAATCCGCATAGGCAAGTTTAAGCGGGGCAAAATCACGCTGCATACCGGCGACAGATTTGTCCTCGATACTAATAGCGAGCCAGGTAACGAAAAGAGAGTGGGACTGGATTACAAGGAGCTTACTCACGATGTTGGCCCCGACACGGTACTGCTGCTCGATGACGGACGCATCGTGCTTGATGTAAAGGCGGTACGCGGCGATGAAATTATCTGCAATGTCAGGCACGGAGGAGTGTTGTCGGACAATAAGGGAATCAACCGCCAAGGCGGCGGACTGACGGCGCCCGCTCTTACCGATAAAGACAAGGAAGACATCAAAACCGCGGTTCAGCTCAAAGCGGATTATCTTGCAGTATCATTTCCCAAGAGCGGGGCCGATATGCAATTAGCCCGCAAACTGCTGCGCGATGCCGGCGGCCAGGCGTTGCTGATTGCCAAAATCGAAAGGGCTGAAGCGATTCCCGCGTTGCAGGAAATCATGGATGCGTGCGACGGCATCATGGTGGCGCGCGGTGATCTAGCTGTGGAAGTCGGGGATGCAGCGGTGCCGGCTTTGCAAAAACGCATGATTCGTGTCGCGCGCGGAATGAACAAGCTCACCATTATTGCAACGCAGATGATGGAGTCCATGATAGAGAATCCTATTCCCACTCGGGCCGAAGTATCGGATGTGGCGAATGCGGTACTGGACGGTACCGACGCAGTTATGCTGTCGGCAGAAACTGCGAGCGGTAAATTTCCGGTGGAAACGGTTGAAGCAATGAGCCGCATATGTTTGGAAGCCGAAAAATCCTCTGAAGTAGCGCTGGATCGCGATTTTCTGGATCGTGTCTTTACCCGCATTGACCAGTCGATCGCGATGGCCGCACTGTTTACTGCGTACCATTTGAAAGTCAAGGCGATCGCAGCGCTCACGCAATCAGGCTCGACCGCGCTGTGGATTTCGAGGCTTAATTGCGGCGTGCCGATTTATGCGCTCACTACCGAGACAGCAACGCGCCATCGTGTCTGCCTGTTCCGCGATACCTACCCGCTCATGCTGAAATACACCGGTCATGACCGTGAGGAGTTGCTGCGCGAAGTGGAAATGGAGCTGCTGGCCAACAACGTGGTACGCGAGGGCGATCTCATCGTGCTTACCATAGGGGAACCAATCGGCAAGTCGGGAGGCACCAACACCATGAAAATCGTAAAAATAGGACAACACCATCGGACAGCGTGAAAGACATATACTTTTTGTCATTCACTGCTAAGATTTATAGGAGGGCTAGCATATATGTACGAACACGAACTTGAAGCCACGGCGGCCGCAATGGTAGCAAAAGGCAAAGGTCTACTCGCCATAGACGAAAGCGCTCCCACCTGCAAAAAGCGCTTTGACAGCATAAGCGTTGAATCTACGTCGGAGAACCGCCGCGCCTACCGCGAACTCCTCATCACAGTTCCCGGAGCAGCGCAATTCATCAGTGGCATGATTCTCTTCGACGAAACAATACGGCAATCGGCTGCCGATGGCACGCCGTTTCCCGCAGCGCTCAAACGCCAGGGAATTCTTGCCGGGATCAAGGTGGACGCTGGCGCCAAGAAGCTCGCCGGCGCGCCGGGAGAAAAGATCACCGAAGGCTTGGATGGATTGCGCGAGCGCCTAGCAGAATACCGCGGCATGGGTGCGAGCTTCGCCAAATGGCGCGCGGTCATCACCATAGGCGAAGGAATTCCGAGCCCGTATTGCCTAGATGCCAATGCACATGCGTTGGCGCGCTATGCAGCGCTATGTCAGGAAGCGGGATTGGTACCGGTGGTGGAGCCGGAAGTGTTGATGGACGGGAAACACACCATAGAGCGCTGCTTTGAGGTTACCGAGGCCACGCTGCGCTGCGTTTTCAATGCGCTCTACCTGCAGCGCGTTAAACTGGAACATATGGTGCTCAAGGCAAGCATGGTAATTTCGGGAAGCGAATGCCCAAAGCGGGCGGGTGTGGAAGAAGTGGCGAGACAGACCCTGCTCTGCCTGAAACGGGCAGTGCCTGCGGCGGTGCCGGGTATCGTGTTCCTTTCAGGCGGGCAGGGTGCCGAGGAGGCGACCGCGCATCTGAACGCCATGAATTTGATGGGCCCCCATCCCTGGATTTTGAGCTTTTCCTACGGCCGGGCGCTGCAGGAGCCGGCGCTCAAAACTTGGAGAGGACAGTCCGCCAATGTGGCGGCGGCGCAGAAAGCGCTTTATCACCGCGAAAAAATGAACGGCGCCGCCTGTTTAGGCCGCTATACTGTGCAAATGGAGCAGGAAAAAGCCGCCGCTTAATGCGACTCGCTGCAGGCGCTAGCGGACAGCGTGTAGGGCAATCGGGATGCGCCGATTGCCGAACGGGCGGGCGATCTGCTCGAACTCGCCTGCAAGCGGCGTGGCGCAGTCGGGGCAACGCCCGTCTTGCGTGACGCGGTAGCTCACAATGCGGTGCCAGTCGCGTACGATGAGTGGTGTTTTGCAGCCTGTGCAGTAAGTAGTGCCGCCTTCCGTATCGAAGACGTTGCCGGTGTAGACGTATTGCAGCCCTTCTTGTTGGGCGATGGCGCGGGCACGGCTTAACGTTTCTGGCGGGGTCGGCAGCAAATCCAACATTTTGTAATCGGGATGGAACGCGGTGAAATGCAGCGGAACATCCAGCCCCAGCTCGCGCGCAATCCACCGCGCTTCATTGCGGATTTCCTCATCGCTATCGTTCTTGCCCGGAATCAGCAGCGTGGTGATCTCGAACCAAACCTGGGTTTCGTGCTTAAGGTACTTAAGCGTGTCCAAAATCGGCTGCAGGTGTCCTCCGCAAAGCTTGAAATAAAATTCATCGGTAAAGCCTTTTAGGTCCACATTGGCGGCATCCATCTTGGCATAGAATTCCCGGCGCGGCACATCGTGCATGTAACCCGCCGTAACCGCGACGGTCTTGATGCCGCGTGCGCGGCAGGCATCAGCCACATCCATTGCGTATTCAGCGAAAATCACCGGATCGTTGTAGGTAAAAGCCACGCTCTTGCAGTCATGAGCGAGCGCGGCCTCGGCAATGTCATCAGCGGAAGCCGAATCGGCGAGGGTATCCATTTCTTTGGACTTGCTGATATCCCAGTTCTGGCAGAATTTGCACGCCAAGTTGCAGCCGGCAGTGCCGAAAGACAGCACGCTCGATCCAGGGTAAAAATGATTGAGCGGCTTCTTCTCGATGGGGTCAATGCAAAATCCTGAAGAACGGCCGTAAGTAGTGAGCACCATGGCGTCATTCAGGCGCTGGCGTACGAAGCAGGCGCCGCGCTGGCCTTCGTGCAGCCGGCAATCGCGAGGGCATAGATCGCACTGAATGCGCCCGTCATCCAGCTTATGCCAATATTTACCCGGGTAGTTCATAAGAGCAGGTTTTCCACGTGCTCGGGTTCGTGGAACTTTAACACGGTATAGCGCGACAGCCTGACATCCTCCGCCCAGAAGGAAGGGGACAACCCCGCTTTCTTTTTCAGTAGTGCCATGAATAACTGCGGTGTGGACAGGCTTTCCCACATTTGCGGCAGAAACGTGCTGCGCTGGTTTTGGTATTCGAAAATGATTCCGTCTATCGAGGGGCGAAGCTGGTTCAGTGCGTCTTGTTCATTTGCGAAATATATCGGTTCTATCACGGAAATCAGCGATATTTCTATCCTGGTATAGTCGAATTCGTCATTGGTCAATGGCTCAAAGCGCGGGTCGTGAAAAGCAGCTGCCAGGGCATTGGCTTTGAGATCTGTGAGCAGTGAACGTTGCGCTGTAAGTGAGCCGATACAGCCGCGCAACTCGCCATTCATTTTAAGAGTGACGAAGCAAGCTTTCGGCTCGTGCAGCCACGGCGCGGATTCATCAGCCGTTACTTGCCGGCCCAATGCTTGGCCTATGGTCGCTCTGGCTATGGGGATGACAACCTGCTCTGCGTTAGTGTACATTTTGTGCGCTCTCGATAAACGCGAAAGCCGCATAACCTACGACCCGGTTGTGGTCGCCTGCGGTATCCCCTGAATTGCGCAAGTCCAGGAGTTCTGGTTTGAGGTGGTGGCGTTGCGCCGCAAGCAACAAGCCGTTCACCGGCGATGCGCCGCAGGCTTGCTGGTGGCTGATAGACTCTCGCAAATCCAGTATCTCCTGTGCTGTTGCTTGGTCCACCCGGCGCGCGGTTTCGTAAGGCAGGTAATGGGATAAATCGGAACTGACCACGATCAAAGTTTCTTTACCTCCCCACAACAAATCCAAGACATCAGCGATTTCCTCAGGCGCGGCATCTCCGACCGCAAGCGGAACCAGAGTAAATTTCTCCAGCACAGTTTGTAAAAAAGGCAAATGGACTTCCAGAGAGTGTTCAGAAGCGTGGGCTGCGTTGCTTTGTGAGACCTGGGGCAGCCGGGAAAGCGTTTCCACGCCGGCATCATCCAACGGAACCATCCCGAGCGGCGTGGCAAAACTACGGACATCAGGCAAGGCCAAACCCCGCACTGCTACATAGTGTGCAGGTCCCAGCAACACTACTCGTTTGATTCGTTCCCGGGCCGGTATCAGCCGGGCATAGGCGTTTGCCGCGATAGGACCTGAATAAACGTAGCCTGCATGTGGGGCGATGAGCGCCTTGGGAGCCACAGACTTACGCTGCTTCGCTGCGCTCAGCAAGGCAGCAACTTCCTGCGCCAGCGCCTCATGCTGACGTGGGTAGAAGCTGCCGGAGACGGCAGCGGGACGAACCTGATTCATATAAGACAAAATAGCAATGCATCTAATTTAACTATATATAGTGGCATTGCCGCAAATTTCAAGTATGTGCCTTGTTCATCAGTTTAGACGCTTCTTTCAGCAGAAAATCCTTGAATGCCTGGGCCACCTTGGATAGGCGCTTCTGTCTTCGGTGAACTACATGCCAGTAACGCTTGAGCGGGAATCCCTCCACGTCGAGCAGCTTAAGCCGCCGTGTTTCCAGTTCCAGTTCGACCGTGTGCAGCGAAACCACGCCCAAGCCCATTCCCGCTTGTACTGCCTGTTTGATTGCCTCGTTGGTTCCCATTTCCATTCCGGTATTGAGCTTGATGCGATGCTCTGCGAAAAATCGTTCCATTGCGCCGCGCGTGCCTGAACCGATTTCCCTCAGCAAAAACGTCTCCTGCTGAAGTTTGGCAAGCGGAATTTTGCGCTGCTTGGCCAAGCGGTGATGAATCGGGGCAATTACCACCAATGGATTTTCCATGAACGATTCGTCGACAATGTCCGCGCCATGTGGTGGCTGGCCCATGATGGCCAGATCGGTTTCGTTGTCTGCCAATTGCTTGAGCACGGATTCACGGTTGGAGACATTCAGGCTTACTGTGACTTTTTTATGCAGCTGGCAGAATTTGGCGAGCAGCTGCGGAGCAAAATAATTGGCCGTGCTCACTACCGAGATATTGAGCTTGCCGCGTTCGAGCCCTTTCATCTGATCCAGCACTGCTTCCAGTTCCGCGAGCTGCTGCGCAATCGCCTTGCTGTATTGAAACAGTTCTCGCCCGGCCTCGGCCATGTAGATGCGCTTGCCCATTTGTTCAAACAGGGGCAGGCCGATGTTGTCTTCGAGCTGCTTGATTTGCATCGAAACCGCAGGCTGCGACAGGTAAAGCTCTTCTGCAGCGCGCGAAAAATTCAAATGACGCGCTACCGCTTCGAACACTCGCAGTTGGCGCAAGGTTAAATGCAGCATGGGGGAACCCGTTATGTAACTTGCTTAATACTATAATAAAAATCTTATTATAACAATCAAAACACGTGACTATCATTTATGGTTATTTGGCGTACCATTATCTTGTTTGAGCTGCATTTTCTAAGGAGATGGTCATGGGCGGGCCGGGTGCAGGAACGATCAAAGGCAAAGAGCGCTATAAGGCGGGAGTCATACCCTACAAGACAATGGGGTACTGGGAACCCGGCTATGTGCCCAAGGATACTGACCTCATTGCGCTGTTCCGCATCACGCCGCAGGAAGGTGTTGACCCCGAGGAAGCCGCTGCAGCTGTAGCGGGCGAATCTTCCACCGCCACCTGGACTGTGGTGTGGACCGATCGTTTGACTGCCTGCGAAGCGTACCGCGCCAAGGCCTACCGCGTGGATGCCGTACCCAACACTCCCGGGCAGTATTTCGCTTATATTGCTTATGACCTGGATTTATTCGAGCCGGGTTCAATTGCCAATCTTACCGCATCCATTATCGGTAACGTGTTCGGCTTCAAGCCGCTTAAAGCGCTGCGCCTGGAAGACATGCGCATGCCGGTCGCCTACCTAAAGACCTTCGATGGTCCTCCCACCGGCATCGTGGTGGAACGCGAACGGCTTGATAAATTCGGTCGGCCGCTGCTTGGCGCAACGACCAAACCGAAACTGGGTCTTTCAGGGAAAAACTACGGGCGCGTAGTGTATGAAGCGTTGAAAGGTGGCCTCGATTTCGTTAAAGACGACGAGAACATCAATTCGCAGCCGTTCATGCACTGGCGCGACCGCTACTTGTATTGCATGGAGGCGGTAAACCGTGCTTGCGCCGAGACCGGCGAAGTCAAAGGGCATTACCTCAATATTACCGCCGCGACCATGGAGGACATGTATGAACGCGCCGAGTTCGCCAAAGAGCTGGGCTCGTGCATCGTGATGATTGACCTTGTCATTGGCTACACCGCGATCCAATCCATTTCCAAATGGGCGCGCAAGAACGATATGATCCTGCATCTGCACCGCGCAGGGCACGGCACCTATACCCGACAGAAATCCCATGGCATAAGCTTCCGCGTGATTTCCAAGTGGATGCGCATGGCGGGAGTTGATCACATTCACGCCGGCACCGTGGTGGGCAAGCTCGAAGGAGACCCCAACATGGTGCAGGGTTACTACAATGTCCTGCGCGAGCCCCACAATCCGGTAGATTTGCAGCGCGGCATTTTCTTCGAACAAGAGTGGGCGGGTTTGCGCAAGGTCATGCCGGTGGCTTCGGGCGGAATTCACGCCGGCCAAATGCACCAGTTGATTCACTATCTGGGCGAAGACGTAGTGCTGCAATTTGGCGGCGGCACCATCGGCCATCCGATGGGTGTCCAAGCGGGGGCAACCGCCAACCGTGTGGCGCTGGAAGCGATGATCCAGGCACGCAACGAAGGCAAGGACATCTGGAACGAGGGCATGCAGATTCTCGAAAAGGCGGCGAAATCGTGCGCACCGCTGAAAGCCGCGCTGGAGGTGTGGAAAGATATTACCTTCGACTACGCCTCCACCGATACCGCGGATTTTGTGCCCACGCCCACAGTGAGCGCCTAGGGGGAATATATTATGAGAATCACCCAAGGTACTTTTTCTTTTCTGCCGGATTTTTCCGATGCCGAAATCCGCGCGCAAGTTGAGTATTGCCTCAAAAATAACTGGGCAGTGAGCGTGGAATTCACCGACGATCCACACCCGCGCAACACTTATTGGGAAATGTGGGGAATGCCGATGTTTGATTTGAAAGACGCGGCGGGCATCATGTACGAGATCAATCAATGCCGCAAAGCCTATCCCAATCATTACGTGCGGGTAAACGGGTTCGATTCGACGCGGGGCTGGGAAACCGTGCGTTTGTCCTTCATCGTCAACCGTCCCAAGCACGAGCCCGGATTCCAGGTGCAGCGCCAGGAAGGCCCGGGACGACGCATCCGCTATACAGTGCACAGCTACGCCACAGACAAACCCAAGGGCGAGCGCTACAATGAGCCATGAATCCGGACAGCGGTATCAGCCAGAGTCTGCCTGACGATACTCCGGTAGATCTGGAAGGAGCGTTTCGCGACTCACGCATCCAGGAAATCCTCGATCAGCTCGAACGGGAGTTGATCGGGCTCAAACCGGTAAAAACCCGCATTCGCGAGATCGCGGCACTGCTTTTGGTTGACCGGTTGCGCAAGGGGCTGGGCTTGGCCTCGGGTGCGCCTTCCCTGCACATGTCATTCACCGGCAATTCCGGCACTGGCAAGACCACCGTGGCGATGCGCATGGCGGAGATCCTCCACCGCTTGGGATATGTGCGCAATGGCCATCTGGTTGCGGTCACACGCGACGATCTGGTGGGTCAATACATCGGACATACCGCGCCCAAGACCAAGGAAGTGCTGAAAAAAGCCATGGGCGGGGTATTGTTCATTGACGAGGCGTATTATCTGTACCGCGCGGAAAACGAGCGAGACTATGGACAGGAAGCAATTGAAATTTTGCTTCAGGTTATGGAAAACCAGCGTGAAGACCTGGTGGTGATACTCGCTGGCTACAAAGACCGTATGGAAGAATTTTTCAGGAGCAATCCTGGCATGTCTTCGCGGATTGCGCACCATCTGGATTTTCCAGACTACTCACCGCTGGAGTTGCTCTCTATTGCGAAGTTGATGCTGGAGCGGCAGCAATACCATTTCAGTGCGCAAGCCGAAAAAGCATTTCAGGATTACATCGTGAAGCGCATGCAGATGCCGCGTTTTGCGAACGCACGCAGTATAAGAAATGCACTTGACCGCGCGCGTCTGCGCCAGGCAAACCGCCTTTTCGCGCGCAATGGTGCGAAACTCACCAAGAAAGACCTTGTGACCATTGAAGCCGAAGATATATTGGCAAGCCGCGTATTCAAGGATGGCGTGCCCGACGACAAGGCCGCAGTGAAGCAAGGCGCGGCCAAGTGAAGTCCAAGGTGATAGTGTAAAATCTTTTTGAAGTGAAGACTCGAGAGCATAAATGAGTAAAAAGCCGTTGGTAAGCGTGCTGATGGGAAGCAAAAGCGACTGGGAAGTGATGCAGCACGCGGCAAAGCAGCTCGATGATTTTGGCATTCCCTACGAAGCACGGGTGATTTCCGCTCACCGCTCTCCAGACATGCTGGATGAGTATGTCAAAAGCGCTGCTGCGGCGGGCATAAGGTGTTTCATCGCCGGAGCCGGGGGCGCGGCGCATCTTGCGGGAGTTATTGCCGCCAAAACAACTTTACCGGTCTTGGGTGTGCCCATGCCGTCGAAACATCTCCAAGGCCTGGATTCGCTGCTCTCCATCGTGCAGATGCCCAAGGGCGTTCCGGTTGCAACCTTTGCCATAGGCGAAGCTGGCGCTGCCAATGCGGGGCTTTTCGCCGTCGCCCTGTTTGCGTTGAATGACTCGAGACTGGCAAAACAATTGCAGGATTTCCGCAAAGCACAAGCTGAATCGGTAAAAGCCTCGAGTCTATCCAAGCTTTCTTGAAGCCTTTAACTACCGCTCAAGAAAAATGACCCGCTCAGACATTTTGTTGTTTGAATCCAACCTGACCAGCGTCCCTTTGCAGCACCGCGGCAAAGTGCGCGACATTTACCTGGTGGATGACGACAAGCTGTTAATTGTCCAGACCGACCGCCTGTCAGCATTTGATGTGGTTTTGCCGACCCCGGTGCCCGGTAAAGGCAAAGTGCTTACCGCCCTTTCCAATTTCTGGTTTCACAAACTCGGCCACGTCATTTCCAATCATCTCACCGGAATTGCTCCTGAATCGGTGGTGAAGAAAGACAGCGAGCGGGAGCAGATCGCGGGACGCGCTTTTGTGGTGCGGCGCTTGAAAC
>DATHDD010000091.1:0-4855 GCA_035319205.1 Burkholderiales bacterium
ATTATAACGGCTGCAGTGATAGCTATCGTACAAGGTGAGTCCGTTTGGCAAAACATGCGACGCGCCGTGGGCAAACAAGAAATCTTTTGCCGTTAAACCTAAAGCCGCCAGCACGGCTTTATGCGCAATGTTTCCTAAAGCAAGAATGACACAATCTTTACGCAGAACTTTAATTTCATTAGACAGGTATTTGTTACAATTAGATATTTCTATTTGCTCTGGCTTATTCCGTGGGGGCACACATTTGACCGCATTAGTGATGCGGCAGCCTATAAGCCGCAAGCCATCATTCTGGTTTATTGACCTTGGCTTATTGGTAAAACCAAAACGGTACAAGGTTTGATAAAGCAAGATACCGGCATTATCACCGGTAAATGGGCGGCCGGTGCGGTTTGCCCCGTGCATTCCAGGTGCCAATCCAACAATAAACAGTTTTGCGCTGGTGTCGCCAAATGGCGGCACCGGCCTTGCATAATAATCCGGGTAATCGCATTTGACCTGCTTGAGATAGCGTACAAGTCGCGGGCAATCTTTGCATTCGATGCAGAAACCGGTATCTGTCGGTTTTCTTTTTATCTTCACTCTATAGTAAAATTACACTTTTTCACGAAGGGCAAACGCCGGGTTTATGTCTAAAGTTCTTGCGACCGAAATAAGGGCTGGCAATCTCATAGAGTTTGAAAAGCGCGTATGGAGAGTGCTTAAATGCTACCACGTCCATGTGGGCGGCCGCGGCGGCGCTTTCATGCAGGTTGAAATGAAGGACGTGGAAAGCGGTACCAAACTTAACCAGCGCTTCCGTACCGATGATAAAGTTGAGCGCGCTTTTGTCGATAACCGAGAAATGGAATATTTGTATAACGACGGCGGTAGCCTGGTGTTTATGGACAAGGAAAATTACGAACAACTCAGCTTATCTGCAGATTTTCTCGAGGGACAGGTGGAATACCTGCTGCCTAACACCGACGTCCAGATGAATTTTTACAATGGCCGGGTAATTGGGCTGCAACTACCCCCCAGCGTGGTGCTGACCATTACCGAAACCGAGCCTAATCTGAAAGGCGCGACTGCAACCAGCTCGTATAAGCCCGCCAAAACAGAAACCGGGTTGACTGTAATGGTGCCGCCGTTTGTTCTTCAAGGTGAAAAAATAAAGATCAACACCGATTCAGGCGAATACATAGAAAGAGTATAACGCCGCGGAGCTTACTGCCATGCGGGTTTACCCGCGGCTATTTCGGATAGATACGGATCGAATCTTCATAGCGCTGCCCCTTTGGAACTTCCGGCTGCAGCGTAACATGGTCAATATCGAATTGCCGCCGCAGCATGATTTGCGTTGCCTCGAGGATTTTGGGCCAAACCTCGAGATCATGCACTTCCAAATGAGCGGAAAGCGCTATTCTGCCGGACGCCAAGGTCCAGATATGCAAGTCGTGTACGGAGCGTACGCCTTCGATACGCGCCATGTGTTGCCCAACCGATTCTATTTGCAGATGATGCGGCACACCTTCCATCAGCACATGCAGTGCTTCGCGCAGCAGACTGAACGTGGAAAACAAAATAAGCCCTGCCACCGCCAAGGACAGTATCGGGTCTGCCGGCAACCAGCCAGTAAAATAAATCACAGCTCCCGCGATCAATGCCGCGACCGAGCCGAGCAGATCGCCTATTACATGTAGCAGCGCAGCACGCAAATTGAGCGTCTGCTCGCCACGACTCAATAGCTGCGCGACAAATAAATTAACGATGAGTCCGATAGCAGCGATCGCCATCACCACTGCACCAGCAACAGGCTGCGGCTGGTGCAATCTGGAAACCGCCTCCACCACAATGAATAAGATCACCAGCAGCATAATCAGGCCGTTTGCTAATGCGCCGATAATTTCGGCGCGCAACAAACCATAGGAGTGACGGCGGGTCGGCGGATGATTCGCTACCCAGCTGGCGAATGCAGTAAGGCCAAGCGCTATACCATCGGAAAACATGTGGCCGGCATCACTTAATAACGCAAGGGAACCAGACCACCAGCCTCCCGCAGCCTCTACCAACGCAAAAGCGAAGGTGACCAGCAACGCCCAGCGCATGCGTTGGATTACTTCCCGGGAATGAGAATCATGATGTTTCATCTGCCATCCTCACCACTGCTTAAGGCAAGATCGCCGCTTCGCATGCCGATGCTTGCAACCTGGTGCACGGCTCTAGCGTAATAAGCATCCTCGCGCAGCCGTAACAGCGAAGCGGGATGCGCTTTGCCGTGCAGTTGCGCCAGTCGTGCCAGGCTTACCGGGTGCATTTCCCAGAGCAAGTCATCAAGCAATTCATCTGCCGCTGTCGGATTATTATTACAGGCAAGCACCATGTCGCAGCCGGCATTAAGCGCCGCATACGCGCGTTGTATGATCCCTCCGGCAACACTTGCGCCTTCCATGCTTAAATCATCGCTGAAAATCGTTCCTTCGAACCCCAGCCGTTTACGCAGAATGCTTTTGAGCCAGATGCTGGAGAAGCCCGCAGGATGTTTGTCGACTTTGGGATAGATGACATGCGCCGGCATGATTGCGCTCAAGCCGTAGCTGATCATATGGGTAAAAGGCAGCAAGTCCTGCATTTCCATATCCTGCAGGCTGCGCTCATCAACCGGAACATCGAGATGGGAATCCGCCGCGATGAAACCGTGACCGGGAAAATGCTTTCCTACCGCTGCCATTCCTCCCTGCTTGAGTCCCAGCATCAGGTTGTGCGCCAACTCGGTTATAGCTTGAGGGTCGCTGTGGAAAGCACGGTCGCCAATAATGCGGCTTGCGCCATAGTCTATATCCAGCACCGGAGTAAAGCTTAGATCCACGCCGCAGGCGCGTAATTCCGCAGCCAAAACAAACCCGGTCATGTGAGCCAGGTTTTTGGCCTGCTGCACATTTAGATCCCATATCTTGCCCAGCTCGCGCATTGCCGGAAGCCGGGTGAAGCCATCGCGGAAGCGTTGTACCCTTCCGCCCTCATGGTCTACTGCAATTAGCAGGTGCGGATTACGCAGAGCGTGAATATCCGTTGTAAGTTCGATGAGTTGCTGTGGCGACTGATAGTTGCGACTGAATAGAATTACACCTCCAACCATTGGCTTCAACAGGCGCTCTTTCTCCTCGGGCAGCAGCTGCACGCTGCTAATATCCAGCATTACTGGCCCCAGCGGCATGACGGCGGTTGTGTTCATGGTCGCTCTAATACCACCACTGCACAGGCCAGGCCTTTTTCATCGCTCAGGCTAATATTAGGGCGTCCGATATTGTGTTCCTTAAGGTAACGCTCAAGTTCCGGGTGGAAGCGCAATTCCGGCTTGCCCAAGCCATCGTGTCCAATGCTGATGTGGCTCAGGATAACGGGATAGCGGAAGCCGCTGCCAACGGCTTTGGCAAAAGCCTCTTTTGCTGCAAAACTTTGAGCCAGGAATGCAGCAGGCTGTTTGCTGCCGGTGAACTCCTGCTGCTCTATTTGTGTCAGCACTCTTTTCGCAAAACGCTCCCCGTATTTTTTAAGGAGCCGGTCTGTCCTCCTTATATCAACCAGGTCTATGCCAATTCCATAAATCATCGTGCTGCCTTGATTATGAGAGTCTTCATTTCACTCACGGCACGCCGCCATCCGGCAAACAGGGCATAAGCAACTATGGCATGGCCGATATTGAGTTCAGCGATATGCGGAAGCGCTGCAATCTTTTGTACATTCTGGTAATGCAGACCATGGCCGGCGTTAACCTGCAATCCCAGCTTGTAGCCGTAAGCCACTGCAGATCGAATGCGCTCGAGCTCTTTCTTTTGCTTGGCTGGTGTCGGGGCGTCGGCATATTGCCCCGTATGGATTTCGACATCGGGTGCTCCTACGGCTTTTGCAGCCTCCAGTTGCGAGAGATCGGGGACGATGAAGAGTGAGACACGAACTCCGGCATCCGCCAGCAGCATGCAGGCACGCTTGATGCGCTTAAAGTGCCTGCGCACATCGAGACCGCCTTCGGTAGTAAGTTCGAGACGTCGTTCCGGAACCAGGCAGGCATGCTGAGGACGTATGCGTTGAGCAATTTGCAGCATTGGGTTGGTGGCGGCCATTTCCAGATTCATCGGAACGTGCAATTTCCCGCGCAGCACTTCAACATCTTTGTCCTGAATATGCCTGCGGTCTTCGCGCAGATGCAGGGTAATGGTATCGGCCCCGGCTTTTTCAGCAAGCAATGCTGCCTTGATTGGATCAGGGTAGGCGGTGCCGCGCAATTGCCGTAGCGTGGCGACGTGATCGATGTTAACACCCAGACGTATCATTGTTGTATTGGGCAAAATTAAATTATATCCGTATCAGTGACGGCTCAGCAGCTTAGAAATGCTGCATGTCCTTAAGCAGCTGCCTGGTATGCAAGGTTTGGTTACCCAAATAATGGTTGATGAGAAGTCGCATTAAAGCCTTGCTCTGTTGTACGGTCAGCGGATCGCTGTAATTATCCAATGCCATGTCCAAAAGGGTTTTCCCCAGGAACCGCAGCTCATCATTGGCACCGTAAGCCAATACCGGTCCGCGCTCAATGATGTAGCGGTAGTGTTGATCGGGCTTCAACGCAGCGCCGGTTTCTGCGTCGTGTTCCAAAGCCAGCGCGTAGCCCAGCTCTTTAAGCAGCCGGATTTCAAACCGACGCAAAACTATAGCGAGGTTTTTTTGTGTCCCCAGTGCGATCAGCGTCTCCTGGTAATAAGTGAACAAATGCTCGTGCGGGTCGTCGCGCGGCAGTAACTTGAGCAGCAGCTCATTCAGGTAAAACCCGCAAAGCAGCGCCATCCCTTCAAGCCGGAGCACCCTCCCCTCCCGCTCC
>DATHDD010000092.1:0-3867 GCA_035319205.1 Burkholderiales bacterium
CAAAGGCGTTGGCAGCTGAAGCGCCAACCAGCGCGCAGGCGCCCGCTACTGCCATGCTTAATTTCTTATGCTTTACCATATTTTTTCCTCCTGAGAAATTAACCAAAAAACAAAATGACAAATCTGTAAATCAGCTTAATCCTGATATGTTGCAATCAAGCTGTCAAGATTAAATTAAGACATTTCAAATAAAATGTTGTAAAAAAGATACAATTATATAGAATAACCCTTTATTTGCAATTACTTAGTTATTTTGCTTATTAACTAAATTTAAGCCATTTTTTGCTTTATGGAAGCAAAATTTTGTTCTTAAATAACTTTGCACTCTCTGCAAAAAAATTTATTCCATTTGTTTAAGATATTAAAGCAATCGAATCATATTCGAAACCGTGACATTATGTAATTATTATGTCGGCTCGTTCGTGAAACGGAAGATGAAGCACTCTGGCCTGTCCTAAAGCAAGCAAAGAGGCGGACAGCTATTTCTTACTTATTATGTCCCAGGCAAAATCAATCAAGCGCCTGATGCTCTTCTACGCGCTCGGTTACCTGCTGCTGGTGCTGGCCGGCGGCGCGCTCGGCGGCGTCGGTCTCTATGTTTGGCGCCAGTCGTCGGAGGAATCTCTGCGCATCAATTCCATGGTGCAGGAAATCCAGGAAATGCGCGGCAATCTCTACCGCCAGGTCAAGGAAGTGTTCGATGCGGTTTTTTTAGGCGATCCTGACGCGGCCCGGCAGTACCAGGAATACCAGAAGCGCATTGAGCTGCAACTTGAAAAACTCGACAGCATCGCTGCGTACAACGAAGAGCATGAAGCCATCAACCGCTTGCGCGAAGCCTACAACGTCATCAAGAGGCAGGCCACGGATGTCGCCCGCGCGAGCGCCGGCATGTCGCTCAAGCAAAAGCGCAAGATTTTCGACACCGATCTGGAAATGGCGGGCTTCGGCCGCTATGAAGATGCATTCAATGCGATAGAGCAACTGCTGCGATTGGAGCAGGCGGAATTGGAAAACCAGCTCACTACCCTAACCCAGCTTGCGCCTTTGCTGCTGCTGATGCCGATTTTTCTTGCAGTGGTATTGCTGATGCTGTCGCGAATCTTCATGCAGCGCGCCGTCGTGCAGCCTTTGTCCGCAGTACAACAGGCCGCTTCGCTCATAAGCCACGGCGATCTTTCGCACAAGGTTCCTGAGAAAGGCGCGCTGGAGCTGGTGACCCTGGCGAAAGCAGTCAATCAAATGGCGGACGATCTCGCCGCAAGCCGCGAATCGCTGTTGCGCGCGGAAAAACAGGCCGCGCTCGGCGCGCTGGTGCCGGTGATGGCGCATAATATCCGCAATCCCCTGGCGAGCATCCGCGCCACCGCCCAAATCATCAACGATCCCGAATTGCCAGCCGAACTGCGCGAAGGCTTGTCAGGGATCGTCAGCACCGCGGACCGGCTGGAACGCTGGACACATTCACTGCTTTCTTACTTGCATCCGCTCACTGCGCGACGCTCGCTTTGCAAACTGCAGCAGCTCGTGGACAATGTGCTGGAACTGCTCAAACCCAGGCTCGCGGAAAAAGAAATACATGTTGTGCGCCGGGGCTGGGATGAGCGGATTGAAATCGCGCTCGATGTGCAACTCATGGAGCAGGCGCTGCACGGCCTGCTCCTCAACGCAACGGACGCTTCGCCGCACCAGGGAAAACTTGAAATTCGCATGGATGAAACATTCCAAGAAGTCCGGCTGACGATCGCCGATCAGGGTACAGGCATGCCATTTACCCCTGCAGCCGGCGACTTGAGCCCCGGTCCTTCCACCAAGCGTTACGGCACGGGTCTGGGAATTCCGTTTGCAATGAAAGTATGCGATGCGCACGGCGGGAGAATCGAGTATCGAACTACTAATCCGCACGGCACCGAAGTGAGGCTCATCCTGCCGAAACACTTACAGGACGATTGATGACAGAAAAAGCATTGACTGCGCAAACTCCCGCCAAGGAATTCCAGGGCATGCCACGGGTTCTGGTCATCGAAGACGAAAGCCTGTTCGGACGCGCGGTTAAAAAACGCCTGGAAAAAGCCGGGCATGAATGCCTGCTGGCCGCCACAATTGCAGAAGGCCGCGAGCTCGCGCGCACCGCCGCACCGGAATTGGTGTTGCTGGATTTGCGGCTGCCTGACGGCAATGGACTGGATCTGCTTACTGAGCTGCGCTCAGCCGGCGAGAGCCGTCAGCCGCCGGTGATCGTGCTTACCGCCTACGGTGAAATCAGCGACGCCGTGCACGCCATGAAGCTCGGCGCAGCGGATTATCTGAAAAAACCGGTTGACCTTGACGAGCTGTTGCTCGCGGTGGACAAAGTATTGCAAAACTCCCGGCTGCGCCATCAGCTCGATTATTCCCGCGAGCGCGACAGCCATGCGGTTGAAGGCGCGCAATTGCTGGGGGACAGCCCGCCAATGCAGCGTGTGCGCGAACAAATCCAGCGCCTTGCCGAGCTTGCGGGAGAGGGCGCTGAGCCTCCCCCCACCGTGCTTATTCTTGGTGAAACCGGCAGCGGCAAGGATGTAGCGGCGCGTCTGTTGCATCTATTAAGCCCGCGCGCAGCGCGGCCGTTTGTGCAAGTTGATTGTGCTTCGCTTCCGCGTGATTTGATCGAAGCGGAATTGTTCGGCCACGAAAAAGGCGCGTTCACCAGCGCGCACGGGGCGCGAGCCGGGTTAATTGAAGCGGCGGAGGACGGCACTCTGTTTCTGGACGAGATCGGTGAGTTGCCGCTGGAACTGCAGGCCAAACTGCTAAATGTCATAGAGCGGCGCAAGACGCGGCGCATCGGTTCGGTAAGGGAGAGAACGTTCTCGGCGCGCATTATCGCCGGCACCAACCGGCAATTGCCGGAAATGATTGCACAAGGCCAGTTTCGCGCCGACCTTTATTACCGGCTCAACGTAGTAACGCTCAATATGCCGCCATTGCGCGAGCGCGGTGAAGACGTAATCCTGCTGGCGCGTCATTTTGCAGTGCAGATGAGCCGGCGTTACGGGCTCACTGATCCCTCGTTCAGCGACGACGCGTTAAATGCCTTGCGCGCCTATTCCTGGCCGGGTAACGTACGCGAGCTTAAACACCTAGTGGAACGCGCGGTGCTGCTGAGCCGGGGCGGGGCAATTCATGTTTCGGATCTTAGTTTGTCGCAAGCGCAAGCCCCCTCAGCAAGCGACCAGATGCTGCAAGGGCTCACGCTGGAAGCCGCGGAACGCTTGCTCGTCGAGCGCGCACTGCTTGACACCAGCGGCAATGTATCGGAAGCGGCGCGCAAGCTGGGAGTGAGCCGCATGACCTTGCGCTACCGCATGGAAAAATACGCCCTCAAAGGCAACGATTTCTGAATGACCAAAATTATAGAATTTTTCATTTTTGGCACGGGACTTGCGTCATATTAATGAGGTTTTCTATTAAAAATTTTTTCAGCCTCATGGTAGGTCTCCAACTTCCTCTCTGTGCCGGGACTTAAGTCCCGGTTTTTTTTGGCAATATTCTGTTATTAGCTTTAAGTATCTGGTCTGGTGTAAGGAATACGCTGGGCAAGCTATATTCTGTTTCTGGTGTTTGTAATCAACCACTTTGGTTGATTACAGCCGTTACCTCATTCCTTAATTGCTTGCAGTAATATGATTCAAAGTTGGATCTTGAAATAAAAAAAGGCTGCTTATTCAGCAGCCTTTTTCCTAACTAACCTGAATGCGTATTAGCGGGTCAGAATGTACATCGTAACTTCGAAACCGAAACGCATATCGGTAAATTCGGGTTTGCTCCAGGCCATGACGATCTCCATATAAAAGTTGTTATAACAATTCAACCTACGGCGCCATT
>DATHDD010000093.1:0-4235 GCA_035319205.1 Burkholderiales bacterium
AATGGCGCCGTAGGTTGAATTGTTATAACAACTTTTATATGGAGATCGTCATGGCCTGGAGCAAACCCGAATTTACCGATATGCGTTTCGGTTTCGAAGTTACGATGTACATTCTGACCCGCTAATACGCATTCAGGTTAGATTAGGAAAAAGGGCTGCTGAATAAGCAGCCTTTTTTTATTTCAAGATCCAATCCATAAGCCATACCAGCTAACCGCGCGCTCACCGCTGCTAACGAGTAATTGGCAAGTCTTTTGGATTGAGTTGTTGTTATCGATCCAAAAGGCCATTCCTACAATCTGGGGCAGCTTGTCGATAATTTGTCCAAGGGTACGTCTACTAGGACACAACTGCTTCATTCAAGTTGAAAATAATACTAGAGCCAGCTTGGCACAAAAAGAGCAGAAATATCAGACAATTAATAAAAGATAAAAATGTGGTTTAAGTCACATACTTATTTATTTCATAGGCCCATAATTTCGATGGTAAACAGTCAAATATCAATTTTTCCGATTCAACACTAGAGCATTTTCTCTGAGGCAGCAAATAGTTATTGTTATGGCTCGATAGCGGCAAGTTTCATTGCTTATTTTGAGTTGAATCTGACGTAAGGCGGAGGGTTGAAAATGGTTTTGAGAGGCAATAGCTCCGAGCGGTCCCGCTATTCCTACGGAGGTTTGCTATTAAAAATGTATCTGGTCGTCACGGTTCTTCTGGTCGCAGGCTGTGCTACATCGACAGTCGCACCGGAAGACCCGCAAGTTGTCAGTGAAGCGCTCCCGTTCATTCGAGACGGCAAAACTCCCAGAAAGGAGATCCTCAATCGTCTGGGCGAGCCCGATTACCGCCACGAAGGTGGTCGAATCCTTGCCTATAAGATGTGGATGTGCGCGATGGAAGAACAGCGACCGATGATCGCAGAAACTCGTTGTAGAGACCCCGGCGTGTATAACCTGGTCCTGGTATTCGGGCCGAACAATCTCCTAGAACGACATAGCATGGTGCGCATCAAATGATTTCACCGAGATACAACCGTGCCGACGCAATAATCATGGCGTGCCGAATAATCCTGCTGGTCCTCACAGGAGTGGAACTCGGCGGGTGCATGTTCATTCCCACCCCTTCGGTCAGCGGCTATAGCGTGATCACGGACAAGACCATCAATTCGTTAGAGCCGGGCAAGACGACGCGCGCTGATATCTTGCTAAAATTAGGAGAACCAGGCGAGCGATTGGGAGATGACCGTATTTTCGTCTATCACTGGGAACAAGTAGCCGGCATTGGAATGGTTCCAACTTCTCTTACCAATGACCATTACCTTGCCCTCGAGATCGGGCCTGACAACCGACTGAAGCGAGTCAAGGAGTTTTCCGGAGATTGGTTACACCCTATAGCCAGCCCAAGCCACAGCTTAGGTCAATGGACGAGCGAGTAGTGTTATAGTCCCTCCACCCATGAGGAGACTCATGGCTTTCACGTTGCGCGATGCGGAGAAAGCCACAAGTTCCTCTGGTCGTTTCGATCACCCAGGAAGAAGAAATACTTTATTGGATTCTCGGTAATTCAAACCGGATGGTTCGCAAATTGTAAAGTTCGGGGAGCCAATTTGCGCATCAATTCTGTCCGATCATCATAATTGCATGTAACTCTGAATGTGACGATATCAAGCTTAGCTGTGACAAGCTTATTACGAATCACAGCGAAACTTGGTGCATTTATATAATGGCAGGCGTTGAACGATGCGAATATAATCAAAGTCATTGGTCGATTAACCACCAATAACTAAAAAGGGAATCTTTTACCCTGAATGCAGTGAAGAAACTTTCGGGCGTCGCCTTGGCTGCCGCGGCCGCTACTTTATTTGTCGCGGGTTGTACATCTCAAGACCCGGTCTACGAGGCTACGGGCAAGGTGGAGTGCACGGGTGTAAATGCTTGTAAAGGTTTAAGTGACTGCAAGACCGCGAGCAACGCTTGCAAGGGGCAGAACAAATGCGCCGGACAAGGCTTCGTCCTTATGACACCTTACCAGTGCTGGAAGTACAAAATTTGGTTGAATAGTTTCCCCTGACATTGGGTAGTGGGTGAATTTGGATTGTGCGGAGCAAGCCACGCGGAATCTTCCGCATGGTCTTAACTCAGCCCCAAGCGTCTACACTCAAGCCGCACTCCCCAGCATCCGCACTTCGTGTTGCGGGACCGGCATGACGATTTTCCTGCTGCGGAAGGTTTCGACGATCGTCTTTTTGAGCTCGGCTCCTGCAGGGCCGTAATCCTGCACGTTGACCCACGGCTTCACCGCAATGTTGATCGAGGAAGGGGCGAGCGTGCTGACTGCAACAAAAGGAACCGGGTCTTTCAGCATCCGCGGGTTGTTCTGCAGCACTTCGTTGATTGTCGAAAGCGCTTTGTTCAGGTCAGTGTCGTAGGCGACGCCGACCATAACATCGAGCTGACGGATCTTTCCGTAGTTGTGCAGGATTTCGCCGACGATCTTGCGGTTGGGGATGACCACCTGCGACAGGTCCGCATGGCTGAGCATGGTGCTGAAGAGACTGATGCTCTCAACCTGGCCTTCTTCGCCGACGATTGAGATGTATTCGCCGACGCGAAATGGCTTGGTAAAGATGATGGTCAACCCGGCCACCATGTTGCCGAGCACGCCCTGCATCGCCAGGGCGATGCCGGCGCCGGCCACGCCGAGGCCCGCAATCAAAGGCAGCAGTTCTACACCGAGGTTCTGCAGCGCCATAATGGCGAACAGACCCATGACGAAGATCCACACGATCCGCACCAGCAACTGGCGAACCGGCGGTTCGAGATCGAATTTTCTGAGCCCGCCATCGATGATCCTGCCTGCCCAGCGGCCCGCGTAGACGCCGGCGACAATGATTGCGACCGCCACCAGCACCTTAGGCCCGAACTGGATGGCCAGATCGATGACCGTGCGTTTCACGTGTTCCAGTGTTTCGAGTTGAATATCCATGAGCATCCTTTCATTCAAATTGTGACGAGTGCATGCTCGCCGCGTTACTTAAACATCCCCTTGACTTTCTCGCCTGCCGATTCTGTGCTTTTCTTGATGGTTTCGACTGTTGCGCCTAAATTAAGCGAGCTGGTCGCCTTGGTTGCGCTCTGAGTGATCGCGCCCAGCACTTGCTTGGTAACCTCGCCGGCGGTCGCCCCGTTCGATTTTTTGCCTATGTCGCGCAGATGCAGGTCAGGCAGCGATACCGACACCTTTTTGCCTTTGAGAATTTCGGCGCTGACCTCGGCCTTGCCTTCCTTGACGTAGAGATTCTCGATGATGAATTTTTTGCCCGAACCCTTGTCTCTGGATTCGCTTTTGCCGCCGGTTTTTTCAGCAACGTAGTTATTGACATTGCGCTGGATCACGTCCAGGTTGCTGCCGCCCGGTGCATACTCGTATGAGACATCGGGCTTAATGATCGAGATTTCCTTGATCAGGACTACGTCCTTGGTGAGCGAGCCGATATCGAGCTTCATGCTGATTTCACCGAGCGACAGCGCATGATCGGTCTTGAAGTCTTTGGGGTTGCCGACCACCAGGCCCCGCAACGACGCAGTGCCGTCGGCAGGCACGATTTTCACGCTCGAGAGCTAGACCGAGACGCCGGTAATTTCGGGTCCATATTTGCGGATTGCGGAAGCCACCACCGAATCGAGCGAGCTGTATAGCCACCATACACCGCCTGCAATTCCAAGCAGCACGACCACTGCGATTCCAAGCAGAATTTTTTTCATGGTTCTCTTCCTTGCAGTGCAGAACTTATTATGGGCTCGGTACTAACCGGCATCGTTTCAAACGCTACATGAAAAGTATGCCGGAAACGCGGGTAGAAGGGTAAGCAAAAATATATGCAGCTTATTTTTCAGCGAATTTATCGCCGTTCGATGCAATTTTTTCTTATATCCTGATTGATTACTTGGCGGGTTTAATCAATTCCGGCGTTTCATTCTTCGGATCGCCAACTTTATTGCTCACCGTCCAGCATTGCATGGAATTGGCGGCGTAAGGTGCAATCAGCGGCGCGAGCCGCGCGGGATCGGCCGCCTTGTTGTCCAGCCATAAATCATAATCCTCCGGTTTGATGATGGCTGGCATCCGGTCATGAACGGATGCAGATAATTCGTTGGCCTTGGTCGTGATAATGGCGAACGATTCAATCCTGTCGCGTTCGCGTTCCCAGGAATCCCACAAACCCGCCATTGCGA
>DATHDD010000094.1:0-19912 GCA_035319205.1 Burkholderiales bacterium
GGGCCTGAGCTTTGAGCAATTGATCGACCTGTGCGGTGTTGATTACCGGGATTACGGAGATGGTGCTTGGACCGGTCCACGCTTCGCGGTAGTCTGTCATCTCTTGTCGCTCAGTCATAACTGGCGAGTGCGTGTCAAAGCCTTTGCCGAAAATGAAGAGCTCCCGGTATTCGATTCGCTGATATCGATTTGGCCTTCAGTCAACTGGTTCGAGCGCGAAGCCTTTGATTTATTCGGGATCATGTTCACAGGGCACCCGGACTTGCGGCGCATCCTCACCGATTACGGATTTGTCGGCCATCCATTCCGCAAGGATTTTCCGCTTTCCGGAAATGTGGAAATGCGTTATGACCCGGATCAGCAAAGAGTCATCTACCAGCCAGTGTCCATTGAGCCGCGCGAGGAAGTGCCGCGCATTGTGCGCGAGGAGCAATACGGTGATGTGGATGAGAAGCAATAGGTCACGGGGCGAAAATCTTGTGCTGCACAGGCCGTGAAACAATAGCTGATTTTGTAGTCGGGTTGTTCTGGAAATTATGGCCGAGATAAGAAATTACACGTTGAACTTTAGCTCCGACTTAACTTCCACTGCGCGGAAGTTAGTCTGCGCAGCAATAAGCGCGTTCAGCGCGTGTTGTGGTTCTCAGCTCGGCTTTCGCTTTGCGAAAGCCTGTTGTGGACCTGCTTCTTCGTGTTGGCGGACCTTGTCTGGGGTGTGACGTGGCGGAGATTCGAAACTACACGATGAATTTCGGTCCACAACATCCGGCGGCGCACGGAGTATTGCGGTTGGTGCTGGAGCTGGACGGTGAAGTCATAGAGCGCGCCGATCCGCATATCGGCCTCTTGCACCGCGCCACAGAAAAACTCGCCGAGCACAAGACCTATCTGCAGTCGGTGCCCTACATGGACCGCCTCGATTACGTCTCGATGATGTGCAACGAGCATGCTTACGTGCTGGCGATCGAAAAGCTGCTCGAGCTGGAAATTCCGGTTCGCGCGCAATACATACGCGTCATGTTCGACGAGATCACGCGCATTCTAAATCATTTGTTGTGGCTCGGAGCACATGCGCTGGATGTGGGAGCGATGACAGTGTTCCTGTATGCCTTTCGCGAGCGCGAGGATCTGATGGACTGCTACGAAGCGGTTTCCGGCGCACGCATGCACGCTGCCTACTACCGTCCTGGTGGAGTGTATCGCGACCTCCCCGACGTTATGCCGCAGTACAAGGCGTCGAAAATCCACGACGCAGCGGAGGTGGCCAGGCGCAATGAAAATCGCCGGGGCTCGCTGCTCGATTTCATCGAAGATTTCACCAAGCGCTTTCCCGGTTACATAGACGACTACGAAACACTGCTCACTGATAACCGCATCTGGAAGCAGCGCACGGTGGGCATCGGGGTAGTTCCCGCCGAGCGCGCCAAGGCACTGGGTTTCACCGGGCCGATGCTGCGCGGCTCAGGCGTGGAATGGGATCTGCGCAAGAAGCAACCATACGAAGTCTACGAGCACCTCGAATTCGACATTCCGGTAGGCGTCAACGGCGACTGCTACGACCGATATCTGGTGCGCATCGAGGAAATGCGCCAATCCAATCGCATCATCAAACAGTGTGTCGAGTGGCTGAGAGAAAACCCGGGCCCGGTGATTACCGACAATCACAAGATCGCCCCGCCCTCGCGGGTGGAAATGAAACAGAACATGGAAGAACTGATCCACCACTTCAAGCTCTTCACCGAGGGCTTTCACGTGCCTGAAGGCGAAGCCTACGCCGCGGTTGAGGCGCCCAAGGGGGAGTTCGGCATTTATCTTGTTTCCGACGGAGCTAACAAGCCATATCGGCTGAAAATCCGCGCCCCTAGTTTTCCGCATTTGGCTGCGATGGATGAGATGTCGCGTGGCCACATGATCGCAGACGTGGTGGCGATTATAGGCTCGCTGGATATCGTGTTCGGGGAAATAGATCGTTGACATGAATGCACCGATGATATTGTCGCCCGAAGCGCTGGCAAAAATAGACAAGGCCATCGTCAAGTATCCGCCCAGCCAAAAGCATTCTGCGGTCATGGCGGCGCTGACGATTGCGCAGGACGAAAAAGGCTGGCTATCCACCGAGACCATGGATTTCGTAGCGCAATACCTGGGCATGCCGCCGATTGCGGTGTACGAGGTGGCAACGTTTTACACAATGTACGACTTGCAGCCGGTGGGCAAGTACAAGATTGCCCTTTGCACCAACCTGCCTTGCGCGCTGTCCGGAGCCAATACCGCGGCTGAGTATCTGAAAAAAAAGCTCGCCGTCACTTTCAACGAAACCACGACTGACGGGCAGTTCACATTGAAAGAAGGCGAGTGCTTCGGGGCTTGCGGCGACGCCCCTGTTCTGCTGGTCAACAACAAGCGCATGTGCAGCTTCATGACCCAGGACAAGCTGGAGCAGTTGCTTAAGGAATTGAAGCAATGACCTGCCTGCACGGCCGCCACATCAACCCGATCATTCTTGCCGGACTTGATGGCAACAACTGGCGCATCGGCGATTACATGCAGCGCGGCGGCTATTCCGCGCTCAAGAAAGTGCTGAGTGAAAAAATACCACCGGAGCAAATCATCAACGAAGTGAAAAAATCCGCGCTGCGCGGCCGCGGAGGCGCAGGATTTCCCACGGGATTGAAATGGAGCTTCATGCCGAAAAGCTTCACGGGCGAAAAGTACCTGATTTGCAATTCAGACGAAGGCGAGCCCGGCACGTTCAAGGACCGCGACATCATGCGCTACAACCCGCACCTTATCATAGAGGGTATGGCGATTGCGGGTTATGCCATGGGAGCCAAGACCGGCTACAACTATGTGCACGGCGAAGTATGGGACTGCTACGAACGCATGGAAGAGGCGCTGGAAGAGGCGCGAACCGCGGGTTTTGTCGGCGATAATATCCTCGGCTCGGATTTCAGCTTCCAGCTCTACAATCATCACGGCTACGGGGCGTACATTTGCGGCGAGGAAACCGCGCTTCTCGATTCGCTCGAAGGCAAGAAAGGCATGCCGCGCTTCAAGCCGCCGTTTCCGGCGAGTTTCGGTTTGTATGGCAAGCCCACCACGGTCAACAACACCGAGACATTGGCCTGCGTTCCCTCAATTGTGCTGAACGGCAGTGATAAGTTTTTAAGCATGGGCAGGCCCAACAACGGCGGCACCAAGATATTTTCCGTTTCGGGACATGTCAACCATCCCGGCAACTACGAAGTGCCACTAGGCACGCCGTTTGCGAAGCTTTTGGAGCTCGCCGGCGGCATGCGCGGCGGAAGGCAATTGAAAGCCTGTATTCCCGGCGGCTCCTCGATGCCGGTCTTGCCCGCGCATATCATGCTCGCGACCGATATGGATTACGATTCAATCGCCAAAGCGGGCTCGATGCTGGGTTCCGGCGGAGTGATCATTATGGACGAGTCGGTGTGCATGGTGAAGGCGCTGCTCCGGCTTTCCTATTTTTACTTCGAGGAATCCTGCGGCCAGTGCACCCCGTGCCGCGAAGGCACCGGCTGGCTGTACCGCGTGGTGAACCGCATTGAGCATGGCCAGGGAAAGCAGGAAGATTTGGATCTTCTGCTCAATGTGGCGGACAACATTGCGGGGCGCACCATTTGCGCTTTAGGCGATGCCGCAGCGCTGCCGGTGAAAAGCTTCATTACCCATTTCCGAGACGAGTTCGAGCACCACATCGAGCACAAACAATGTTTGGTACCCGCTTATGCTTGAACTTGAAATAGACGGGAAGCAAATTGAAGTAAAGGAAGGCAGCACCATCATGGATGCCGCCAACAAGCTGGGCATTTTCATCCCGCATTTCTGCTACCACCGCAAGCTTTCGATTGCCGCCAACTGCCGCATGTGTTTGGTGCAGGTGGAGAAAGCGCCCAAGCCTCTTCCTGCCTGTGCTACGCCGGTCATGGGCGGGATGAAGGTATTTACTCATTCTGACGAAGCGGTGAAAGCGCAGCAGGGCGTGATGGAATTTTTGCTGATTAATCACCCGCTCGATTGCCCGATCTGTGACCAGGGAGGCGAATGCCAGTTGCAGGACCTCGCGGTGGGCTACGGCGGAAGCAGCAGCCGCTACCAGGAAGAAAAGCGCGTGGTTGCGGACAAGAATCTCGGGCCGCTCATTTCCACCGACATGACGCGCTGCATCCACTGCACGCGTTGCGTGCGCTTCGGCCAGGAAATCGCCGGCATCAAGGAGCTTGGTATGGCGGGACGCGGCGAGCATGCTGAAATCCTGACATTCGTGGGGAAAACAGTGGACTCGGAGCTTTCCGGCAACATGATAGACCTGTGTCCGGTGGGCGCGCTGACTTCCAAGCCATTCCGCTACACCGCGCGCACCTGGGAATTGTCGCGGCGCAAATCCATCAGCCCGCATGACAGTATGGGCTCCAATTTAATCGTGCAGGTCAAGGACAATCGCGTGATGCGCGTGCTGCCGCGCGACAACGAGGAAATCAATGAATGCTGGCTTTCCGACAAAGACCGCTTCTCCTACGAGGGGCTGAATTCTGAAGAGCGCCTGACCCGGCCGATGTTGAAGCAGGACGCCGAGTGGAAGGAAGTGGAATGGCAGACTGCGCTGGAATTTATTGCGAACAAAATAAAACAAATTAAAAATTCACATGGTGCGCAGGCGATCGGCGCACTGGCCACCCCGAATAGCACGCTGGAAGAGCTGTACCTGCTGCAGAAACTCATGCGCGGTTTGGGCAGCGGCAATGTGGATTTCAGATTGCGCCAGTGCGATTTCAGCGCAGAGTTGCAGGGCGCGCCATGGCTGGGCATGAAAATCGCCGAGGTCAGCCAGCTTGACCGCGCGCTGGTAGTGGGCAGCATGCTGAGCAAAGATCATCCGCTGCTTGCTCACCGCCTGCGCCAGGCGGCGAAGCACGGCACGCGCATCAGCCTCATCAACGCGGTGGACGATGCTTTGCTGATGGGAATTGAACACAAGACCATCACCGCGCCGCGGGGATTGGTGAAGGCGCTGGCGGAAGTTCTCAAAGCAGCTGCTGAAGCCAAGAGCCGGCTTTGTGCATTCAGCGCGCAACTTGCCGCGCTCAATCCCTCCAAGGAAGCGCGCAGCATTGCGCAGAGCCTGGCTTCGGGGAAAAACTGCGCGGTCTTTCTCGGCAACCTCGCACAAAATCACCCGCAGGCGGCCGACTTGCATGCTCTTGCCCAGGAGCTCGCCTCGCTCCTCGGCGCAAAATTCGGTTTCCTTGGCGAAGCGGCAAACAGCGTCGGCGGATATATCGCCGGCGCGGTTCCGATCGGGACGCCTGCAGGCAAGCATGCCAAGGAAATGCTTGAAGACCCGCTCAAAGCCTATCTGCTGCTCAATACCGAAGTCGAGCTTGATTGCCACAATCCGAGCCAGGCTCTTGCCGCAATGCGCAAAGCAGAGCTGGTGGTGGCCATGAGCGCCTATCGACACAAAGCCGCCGAATATGCGCATGTGCTATTGCCGATTGCGCCGTTCACTGAAACTGCCGGCACCTTCATCAACACCGAAGGCAGGGCGCAAAGCTTCAACGGCACAGTGAAACCGCTTGCTGAAACCCGCCCGGCATGGAAAGTATTGCGCGTGCTGGGCAACTTGCTGGGGCTGGCTGGCTTCGAACAGGACAGCATCGAGCAAGTGCGGGCGGAAATCCTGCCCAATGCTGGCGCGGATTTACCGCACAAGCTTGACAATCGTTTGCGCCGGCAGATTCTCTCCGCCGTTGAAACTCCCGCGGTAGACGGTTTGCAGCGCATTGGAGAAGTACCGATTTATGCAGCGGATGCTATCGTGCGCCGCGCAGCGTCTTTGCAGAAAACCCGCGACGCCAGCGTCCCGGCGGCGTGGATGCCAGGGGTGCTTTTCGAGAAGCTCAGGCTGCGCGAAGGCGACCCGGTGAGATTGACACAGGAGCAAGGCTCGACGGTGCTCGCCGCCCGCCGCGACGACACGCTACCGCAGAACTGCGTGCGAGCAGCCAGTGCACACCCGCTGACAGCGGAGCTGGGCGCCATGTTCGGCGAAATCACCGTGGAGCGCGCGGCATGAACTCGCTGCAGGAATTGTTCGGGCCGGTATGGTGGCCTTATGTCATTACCTTCTCCAAAACACTGGGGCTTATCATCGCGATCGTGGTGCCGCTGTTGTTGGGCGTCGCCTACTTGACGCTCGCAGAGCGCAAGGTGATTGGCTACATGCAGGTACGGATCGGCCCAAATCGTGTGACTTTCTTTGGAATACCATGGCTCCGTGGGTGGGGTCAGCCGATTGCCGATGCGCTCAAGCTGCTGGTCAAGGAAATTATCATTCCGAGCGGCGCGAACCGCTTCCTGTTTGTGCTGGCGCCGGTGCTGTCCATCATGCCGGCATTGTCGGCATGGGCGGTGGTACCGTTTCAACCCGAACTGGTGCTCGCCAACGTGGATGCAGGCCTGCTCTACATCATGGCGATAACGTCCATGGGCGTGTACGGCGTAATCATCGCCGGCTGGGCGTCCAATTCCAAGTATGCTTTTATCGGAGCGATGCGCTCGGCGGCGCAAATCGTCTCCTACGAAATCGCCATGGGATTTGCCCTGGTGGGCGTGCTGATGGCTTCGCATAGCCTGAATCTGGTCGAGATCGTAAAAGCCCAGCAGGGCGGGGCGGGTTTTTTAAACTGGTTTTTCATTCCGTTGTTTCCGCTTTTTCTGGTTTACCTGATTTCAGGCGTGGCTGAGACCAACCGCTCGCCGTTTGATGTGGCGGAAGGAGAATCGGAAATTGTCGCGGGCTTCCACGTTGAATATTCAGGAATGGCGTTCGCGGTGTTCTTCCTCGCCGAATACGCCAACATAATCCTGGTCTCCACCATGTGCGCAACCATGTTTCTCGGCGGCTGGCTGCCGCCGTTTAATTTCGCGCCGTTCACCTGGCTGCCCGGAGTTTTCTGGCTGGTGTTCAAGGTGTGTTTCATCATATTTTGCTTTCTGTGGTTCCGCGCCACGTTCCCGCGCTACCGCTATGACCAGATCATGCGACTGGGCTGGAAAGTATTTATCCCCGTCACTCTGGTGTGGATTTTCGTGATTGGCGGCCTGCAGCAGACGCGCTTCTGGTTCTGGGGATGACGACATGAAACGCATCGTGCAATTGTTCAGGGCTTTTCTGCTGATCGAGCTGGCGAAAGGCATGTGGCTCACCGGCAGGCACCTGTTCGCACGCAAGATTACCGTGCAGTTTCCCGAGGAGAAAACCCCGCAGAGCCCGCGCTTCAGGGGTTTGCACGCGCTGCGCCGTTACCCCAATGGCGAGGAGCGCTGCATCGCTTGCAAGCTGTGCGAGGCGGTGTGCCCGGCGCTGGCGATTACCATCGAATCGGAACAGCGGGCGGACGGCACGCGCCGCACCACGCGCTACGACATTGATCTGACCAAGTGCATTTTCTGCGGATTGTGCGAGGAGTCCTGCCCGGTGGATTCGATCGTCGAGACGCGCATCCTCGAATACCACGGCGAAAAACGCGGCGATTTGCTTTACACAAAACAAATGCTGCTGGCAGTGGGTGACAAGTACGAAGAAGAGATCGCCCGGGACCGGGCGGCTGACGCGGCATATCGCTAAATCGTAATTGAACTACAGAGACGCTGAGAAAAACAAAAATCACTTATAACAAGGGATAAAAGAAAATGAATTATATTCTCTGTGCGTCTGCGTCCCCGCGGCATAAATATTAAACATGACATTTCAAACATTTGTTTTTTATTTTTTGTCGGCGATTCTGCTGTTCGCCGCGCTCTGTGTAATCACCGTACGCAACCCGGTGCATTCGGCGCTGTTTCTGGTGCTGGCGTTTTTTACTTCTGCAGGTCTATGGCTGCTCCTGGAGGCCGAGTTTCTCGCCATTACTCTGGTGCTGGTCTATGTGGGCGCGGTTATGGTGCTGTTCCTGTTCGTGGTGATGATGCTCGACATCAATCTCGACCGGCTGCGCGAAGGCTTTTGGCGCGGATTGTATTTCGGCGCGCCGATCGCCGTGGTGCTGGTCATCGAAATGGCGCTGGTACTAGGGGGGAAATATTTCGGGCTCGCGGAAATGCCTTCGCCGGCGATGCATGCTGCGGGCTACAGCAATACCAGGGAGCTGGGGCGACTGATTTACACTCAGTATGTTTACCCTTTTGAAGTCGCTGGAGTAATCCTTTTGGTGGCTATAGTCGCCGCCATCGCGCTGACCTTGCGCCGGCGCAAGGACAATAAATATCAAAACCCGGCGAGGCAGGTGGCAGTACGGCGCCAGGACCGGGTGCGTCTCGTTTCCATGCCTGCGGTAAAGCGTGAAGAGTAAGGTGTCAGGAGTGAGGAGCAAAAGCAAACCTGTGCCGCGGGCTTACCCCTCACCCCTCACGTAATTTAGGGAGGTAATACTTGGTATCGCTTTCGCATTACCTGATACTCGGCGCGCTACTTTTTGCCATCAGCGTGGTCGGGATTTTTCTTAACCGCAAGAACGTCATCATCCTGCTGATGGCGATTGAGCTCATGCTGCTCGCGGTAAACATGAATTTCATCGCCTTTTCGCACTACCTTAATGATACCGCCGGGCAAATATTCGTGTTTTTCATCCTCACCGTAGCAGCGGCGGAATCCGCCATTGGCCTGGCGATACTGGTTGTACTGTTCCGTAATTTAAGAACGATTAACGTTGATGATCTGGACAGCCTGAAGGGTTGATGATGACGGATATGCAAAAACTTTACCTGCTGGTTCCGCTGGCGCCGCTGGCCGGGGCCGTCATGGCCGGGCTGTTCGGGCGCACCATCGGCCGCGCCGGGGCGCACTGGGCAGCTATCATCGGTGTTGCCGTTTCTTTTTTTGCATCGCTGGTGATTTACCAGGATGTGGAGAGCGGCACTATTTTCAACGGTGGCGTCTATACCTGGCTTGCCTCGGGTGGAACGCGCTTTGAAATCGGTTTTCTGATTGATCAGCTCAGCGCCACTATGATGGTGGTGGTGAGCTTCGTGTCTCTGATGGTGCACATCTACACCATTGGCTACATGCACGACGATCCCGGCTACCAGCGCTTTTTCAGCTATACCGCGTTGTTTACGTTTGCCATGCTGATGCTGGTAATGGCCAACAACTTCCTGCAGCTGTTTTTCGGCTGGGAGGCGGTAGGTCTGGTCTCTTATTTCCTGATCGGCTTCTGGTACACACGCGAAAGCGCGATTTTTGCCAGTCTAAAGGCATTTTTGGTCAACCGCGTAGGTGATTTCGGCTTTTTGCTAGGGATTGCCTTGATACTCGCTTATTTCGGCACGCTCGATTATGCCGAGGTATTCCAGCACGCGCCGCAGATCGCGGGACGGACGCTGGAAATTATATCCGGCGAGCCGTGGCAGGTTATGACGCTGATTTGCATACTGCTGTTCATGGGCGCAATGGGGAAATCCGCGCAATTCCCGCTGCATGTCTGGCTGCCGGATTCTATGGAAGGCCCCACGCCGATTTCCGCCTTGATCCATGCCGCGACCATGGTCACCGCCGGGATCTTTATGGTGGCACGCATGTCGCCGCTTTTTGAGCTTTCAGAAACCGCGCTGTCGGTGGTGCTGGTAATCGGCGCGATCACGGCCCTGTTCATGGCATTCATCGCAATCGTGCAAAACGACATAAAGCGCGTGGTGGCTTATTCCACGCTCTCGCAACTGGGTTACATGACCGTGGCGCTGGGCTCATCGGCCTATGCAGCCGGGATATTCCATCTCATGACGCACGCTTTTTTCAAAGCGCTGCTGTTCCTCGGTGCGGGCTCGGTCATTATAGCCCTGCATCATGAACAGGATATGCGCAAGATGGGGGGCTTGAAGAAATACATGCCCGTTACCTACTGGACCGTGGTTATAGGCGCGCTGGCGTCAACCGGCATTCCGCCTTTTGCAGGATTCTTCTCCAAGGATGCCATCATCGAAGCGGTTCATCTCTCGCACCTGCCAGGCGCAGGCTTCGCCTATATCTGTGTTCTGAGTTGCGTATTCGTGACTGCGCTGTACACCTTCCGCCTGTTGTTCATGACTTTCCACGGCGAGACGCGCATGGATGAGCATTTGCGCGGGCATTTGCATGAATCGCCTCCGGTTGTGACCGTGCCGCTGATTTTGCTCGCAATACCCTCGGTGTATACCGGCTGGCAGTATATCGAGCCGATGTTGTTCGGCGGGTATTTCGGCCGGGCCATCATGGTTCTTCCCGAGCACGACGTGCTGGGCCGCTTGCAGGAACATTTTCACGGGGTGTTCGCATTCGTCCTGCACGGCGTGGCTGCCGCGCCGTTCTGGCTGGCTGTAGCTGGAATCGCTGTGGCTTTTTTCCTGTACCGGGTACGCACTGATTTGCCGCAGAAAATCAGCGAGCGCTTCCGCCCGGTTTACAACATTCTCGAGCGCAAATACGGTTTTGATGAGCTTTACCAGTGGCTGTTCGCGGGCGGCGCGCGCGGTGTTGGAGGGGGCTTGTGGCAGGTGGGCGATGTGAAGGTGATTGACGGCTTTTTTGTCAACGGCACGGCGCACGTGGTGCGCTTGGCGTCGGCTGTAATCCGTCATCTTCAGTCCGGCTACATCTACCACTACGCTTTCAGCATGATTATCGGCGTATTCGTGTTGCTGACTCTATGGTTATCCCTGCCCTGACAAATACAACAACTGCAGAATAACAAGATGGATCAAACATGCTGTTAGGCATTCCCCTGCTGAGTTTGGCGATCTGGCTGCCCATCTTGTTCGGGCTCCTAGTGCTGACCACGGGCGGCGACCGCAATGCGCCACTTGCGCGCTGGCTGGCGCTGGCCGGGGCGCTGCTGGGTTTCCTGGTCACGCTCCCGCTTTACGCCAATTTCGATATCTCCGTCGTGGAGATGCAGTTTGTGGAAATGCGGCCGTGGATCGAGCGTTTCAATGCGCATTATCACCTTGGCGTGGATGGCATCTCGCTGTTGTTCATCCTCCTCAACAGCTTCATGACGCCGCTGGTGGTGATTTCCGGTTGGCGCGTCATCGAATCCCGGGTGGCGCAATACATGGCGGCGTTCCTCATCATGTCAGGTTTGTTGAACGGCGTGTTTTCTTCTCTGGACGCCGTGCTGTTCTATTTATTCTTCGAGGCCATGCTGATACCGATGTTCCTCATCATCGGCGTATGGGGCGGCCCCGACCGCGTGTACGCCGCGGTCAAGTTTTTCCTGTACACCCTGCTGGGTTCGCTGCTGATGCTGGTGGCATTTATTTATTTGTACAACGCGTCGGGCGGCAGCTTTGAAATTCTTGATTACCATGATTTGCGGCTGTCGCTTACCGAGCAGATTCTGATTTTCATAGCGTTTCTCCTGTCATTTGCGGTGAAAGTGCCGATGTGGCCGGTGCATACCTGGCTGCCGGATGCGCATGTCGAGGCGCCGACTGGCGGCTCGGTGATTCTCGCAGCCATTCTTCTTAAGATCGGCGGCTACGGCTTCCTGCGTTTTTCGCTGCCGATTACGCCTGACGCGAGCCACTACCTTGCCGGTTTCATGATTTCCTTATCGCTGATCGCGGTGGTTTACATCGGCCTGGTGGCGCTGGTGCAGGCGGATATGAAGAAGCTCATCGCTTATTCTTCGGTTTCCCACATGGGTTTTGTCACGCTTGGCATTTTTATTTTCAACGCTTACGGCGCGGAAGGCGCGCTGGTGCAAATGGTCTCGCACGGTTTTATTTCCGGCGCGCTGTTCCTGTGCGTGGGCGTGCTTTATGACCGCATGCACACGCGTTTGATCGCCGACTATGGCGGGGTGGTGAACAAGATGCCGGTGTTCGCCTCGCTCTTCATGCTGTTTGCCATGGCCAATTCCGGGTTGCCCGCGACCAGCGGCTTTGTCGGCGAGTTTATGGTCATCATGGGATCGCTCAAAGTCAATTTCTGGTATGCGGCGCTGGCCGCTAGCACGATGGTCTTCGGCGCCGCCTATACGCTGTGGATGTACAAGCGCGTGATATTCGGCGCGGTGGCAAACAGCCATGTCGAGGCGCTTTCCGACATCACGCTGCGCGAGGCAGTGGTGCTGGGTCTGCTGGCGCTGGCGGTGCTGGGGATGGGAGTCTATCCCAAACCATTCACCGAGGTCATGCATGCTTCGGTGAACAATTTGCTGACGCACGTGGCGCAGAGCAAGCTGTAAAAAAGTGATGCGTAAGGATTGAGGGGTAAATTGAGATGACGTTTTCAATGCCCGATTTGGTGCCCGCTTATCCGGAGCTGTTCCTGCTCCTGATGGTGTCGCTGATTCTGGTGTTCGATCTGTTTGTAAGCGACGAGAAGCGTTTCCTGACCTACTTGCTGACACAGCTCACCCTGTTTGGCTGCGCTTTTATCACGGTTTCAGTGAGCGATCCTGCAGTGAGATACAGCTTCAGCCGCATGTTTGTCAGCGATCTGATGGCCGACGCGCTTAAGGTGATGGTGTACCTCTCGGTCGCGGTCATGCTGGTCTATTCGCGCACTTACCTTATTCTGCGAGGCATATTCCGCGGCGAGTTCTTTGCGCTCACCCTGTTCGCGATGCTGGGCATGATGGTGATGATTTCAGCCAATCATTTCCTGACTTTATACCTCGGGCTGGAACTTTTGTCATTGAGCCTGTACGCAATGGTCGCGATGCAGCGCGATTCGACGATCGCCACCGAAGCGGCCATGAAATATTTCGTGCTCGGCGCGCTGGCCTCAGGGATGTTGCTGTACGGGATGTCCATGCTGTACGGCGCGACCGGCTCGCTGGAAATCACCAAGGTGGCGCAAGCGATTCACAGCGGGGTCGGGCACCGCACCGTGCTGGTTTTGGGGTTGGTGTTCATCGTCGCCGGCCTGGGTTTTAAACTGGGAGTCGTGCCTTTCCATATGTGGGTACCTGATGTCTACCACGGCGCGCCGACCGCGATTACCCTCTTCATCGGTTCCGCTCCCGAGCTTGCCACGTTTGCTTTCGCGATGCGCTTGCTGGTTTTCGGCTTGCAGGACCTGGTCGTGGACTGGCAGGGCATGCTGATGATACTCGCCGTGCTGTCCATGGCGATAGGCAACATCACCGCCATCGCGCAAACCAACCTCAAAAGAATGCTGGCGTATTCAGCCATCTCCCACATGGGATTCATGCTGCTGGGAATATTGAGCGGTAGCGTGAACGGCTACAGCTCGGCGATGTTTTACATACTGGTGTACGTGCTCATGAGCCTGGGCAGTTTCGGCATGATACTGCTGCTGTCGCGCGAAGGCTTTGAGGCGGAGAATCTGGATGATTTCAAGGGTTTGAACCGGCGCAACCCCTGGTATGCATTCCTGATGCTGCTGTTGATGTTTTCCATGGCGGGCATCCCCCCCACTGCGGGCTTCTTCGCCAAGCTTGCAGTGTTTGAGGCGGCGCTGGAGGCGGGCTATGTGTGGCTGGTGGTGGCTGCGGTGATGTTTGCGCTCATCGGTGCGTATTATTATCTGCGCATCGTCAAGCTTATGTACTTCGATGAGCCGGAAGACCGTGCGTCCATCCTGCCGCTGCCGGACGCGCGCATCCTGATAAGCGTCAACGGGCTCGCCATGCTGGTGCTGGGCATTCTGCCGCACCCGCTGATGGCGCTGTGCGTGAATTCGATCACCCGCTCGTTGTGAATGGAAGCAGCGTTTATTGCTGGCAATGGTTGCCGCAAATCAGCCCTTTTCGGCGAGCGCATTTTTTTCTGATTAAGCGTAAATGAAAACTCCAAAGCTTGGCAGCGATTTCAGCGAAACTCAACTCTCTTCAAAAACCGTTTACCGGGGCGGATTTCTGGAGCTGAAAGAAGACCGGGTAAAGCTGCCCGATGGCAAGAGCGCCGTACGTGAATATCTCATTCACCCGGGCGCAGTGGTGATCATACCCGTGCTCGATGACGGCACGCTGGTGCTGGAGCGGCAATACCGTTATCCCTTGCACGATCACTTCTATGAACTTCCGGCGGGCAAACTCGAACCCGGTGAAGATCCTCTGCTTTGCGCGCAGCGCGAGCTGCTTGAAGAAACCGGTTATGTTGCGCAACACTGGCGTTGTTTCGCATCCGCTTACCCCTGCGTCGGCTATTCCAGCGAGCGGCAACTGTTTTATCTGGCGCAAGGGCTGAGCCACCACGGAAGCAAGCCAGACGAAGAAGAGTTCCTCGAAGTGATTAAGGTGCAGCTGCCCACCGCTTTGGAATGGGTGGCAGAAGGTAAAATTACCGACGGCAAAACCATCATCGGCCTGTTCTGGGCTGAGAAAATTCTCAAGTAGCAATCGGTCGCTTTAGGTGTAATATTGAGTGACTTTCTAGGAGGTGTACCATGGCCAAGTACCTTATCAAGTCGACGTATACAACGGAAGGAACAAAGGGGTTGCTCAAAGAAGGCGGTTCAGCCCGGAAGGCGGCAGTGGCAAAAACTGTCCAGGGAATGGGCGGAAAACTGGAGGTGTTCTACTTCGCGTTTGGCGAGCCTGACGTCTTTAGTATCATAGACGTGCCCGATGCAATCTCCGCTGCGGCACTTAGTCTTGTGATCAACTCGAAGGGAGGCGCCCGCGTGTCAATCACCCCGCTTATCACACCGGAAGAGATTGACGCGGCGAGCAAGAAGTCTGTTACTTACCGTGCGCCCGGGGCGTAGCAGCTGATGCTTACGCTTGATAGCTGATGCGGTAAATTACCCCGGCCTGGTCGTCGGAAACCAGCAGCGCGCCGTCGGGCATAACCAATACATCGACCGGACGGCCCCAGTTTTTTTCTCCTTGCAGCCAGCCTTCTGCGAAGACTTGGTATTTCTCGGGCTTGTTGTCCTTCAGCGTCACCATCATCACGCGATAGCCTGATTTCTGGCTGCGGTTCCACGAGCCGTGCTGCGCTATGAAAATCCTGTTGTGGTATTCGGCGGGAAACTGGTTCCCAGTGTAGAAGCGCATTCCAAGCGCAGCTACATGCGGACCGAGTTTGACTGCCGGGGGAGTGAATTCGCTGCAGCCGCGCTTGACGCCGAATTCAGGATCGGGAGTGTCGCCCTGGTGGCAGTAGGGATAGCCGAAATGCAGGCCGGCTTGTGGCGCGTGATTAAGCTCATCTGATGGCATATCGTCCCCGAGCCAATCGCGCCCGTTGTCGGTGAACCACATTTCCTTGGTTCGCGGGTCCCAATCGAAGCCGACTGAATTGCGTACGCCGCGCGCGAATACCTCATAGCCGCTGCCGTCGGGCTTGATGCGCGAAATCAGCGCGTGGTCGGGGTCGGGCTCGCAGCTGTTGCACGGCGCGCCTACCGGAACATAAAGCAAGCCATCCGGGCCGAATGCGATGAATTTCCAGCCGTGATGAGTATCTTTGGGGAATTTATCGTTGAGCACAACCGGTTTGGCGGGGCTGTTCAGGCTGGACTCGATGTTGTCGTAACGCAGGATACGGCCGATTTCCGCGACATACAGCGAGCCGTTGCGGTACGCCACGCCGTTTGGCGTGTTGAGGTCTTCAGCAATGACATGGACCTTGCGCTCTTTGGTCACCGCATAGACCTTTCCTTCACGCATGGCGCCGACAAACACCGTGCCATCGGCTCCCAGTGTCATCGAGCGTGCGCCAGGGACTTCGGCGTAAATGCTGATTGCAAAACCTGGCGGCAGCTTGATTTTATCGAGCGGCAGTTCTCTGGCGGTTGCGTTGAAACAGCAACACAACGCGAGCAACAGCAAAACCAGAGTGTTGGTGATGCACAGCATGAAGGTTTTCATTTCGAGAACAGGGGGAAGATTACTTATTCAATGACGCCGAGCCGACCGTTGTGACTGCCCATGTACCAGAGCTTTCCTTGCGCATCCACAACCATTTTGCGGATGCCGACATTTTTTGAGGGGAGCGGTATTACGCGCATCGCGCCTGATTGCGGATCAAGCCGCACCACAGTGTCGGTATTGATTTCATCCACCCACACCATCCCTGCGCCATCAACGGTAACTGCGTAAGGCCCGCCATTCTTTCCGGCGGGAAGCGCATATTCCTTGATGACTTTGTCCTGTGCTGTATCAACGCGGATAAGCTTGCCCGCACCGTAAAGGGTGACCCACAGCGAACCATCGGGAGCCAGCGCCATGCGCCGCGGCTGCGCGCCACGCTCCATGGGGATTTCCTTGACAACGCCGGTTTGCGGATTGAGCTTGCCTATTTGGTTCCCTCCCATCTGGCAGAACCACACATTACCTGCCTTATCAAGCGCAATACCGTAAGGATGACCCGAGGTCCAGTATTCCGTGATGGCGCCGGTATGGGAGTCGAGCCGGCCGATGCGGTTGCCGCTCTGGACGGTAAACCAGATGATGCCGTTATTGTCTATCACCAGCGTGTGCGGATCGCCCCCGGAAGGCGCTTTGTATTCACTGACCTTGCCGGTGGCGGGATCGAGCCTGCCTATGGTGCCGTTGCCATTGCCGGTGTACCACACCATGCCGCTGTTATCTACGAGCAGGCCATGCGGATGCGCGCCCTGAGGCAAATCCCATTCCTTGAATGTCTTGGCTTGTGTGTCGAAGCGCGCGATTTTGTCGCCGTGCATGACCGTGATATAAATATTTCCATCCGGTCCGGGCGCTGGATCGCGCGCGAATTTGGGAGTGGGTACCGGCCATTCCGTTACCTTGCCTGCGAAATTGGCATTAGTCCCGGGGGTAATGCCGTAGTTGGAGCCGCCAGACGAGGCAGAAAATGGAATGAAGAAAGCGACAAAAAGTATTCCGCGCACCGCCATCGGCTTTAACTCCGCCATTTCGGCGGACGCTTTTGCATGAACGCGTCAATGCCTTCCGCAGCATCGTCGTCCATTATATTGCAGGCCATGACCTGGCTTGCGTACTGGTAGGCCTGCTCCATGCCCATTTCCAGTTGCTTGTAAAATGCTTGCTTGCCCAAAGAAATCGACGCGCGCGATTTGCCTTTGATTGCCGCGGCCAGTTGCGCCACTTCCGCATCGAGTTCAGCGGGAGGCACAACGCGATTGACCAGCCCCAGCCTTAATGCGGTTTGGGCATCAATGAAATCTCCGGTAAGCAGCATCTCCATCGCCTGCTTGCGCGGCAAATTGCGCGAGAGCGCGACGCCAGGCGTGCTGCAGAACAGGCCGAAATTGACACCGGATGTGGCGAAACGCGCTTCAGTCGAGGCTACGGCAAGATCGCATGCCGCGACCAACTGACATCCGGTAGCGGTGGCAATGCCGTGCACTCGCGCAATTACCGGCTGTGGAATTTCAATCAAAGTCATCATCATGCGGCAGCTGCGACTGATCAGGTCTTTGATAAAGTCCGGATTGCGGTTGACGCGAATTTCCTTGAGATCGTGGCCTGTGCAAAATGCCGGGCCGGAGCCGGCAATTACAACCACGCGTATCGAGTTTTCTTTGGCGACGGCATCCAGTGCGGACTGCAATTCATTCAATAACACACTGGAGAGGGCGTTGAACTGACCGGGACGGTTGAGCGTGAGCGTAGTGATGCCGTTATTATCAGTGCGCAGCAGCTGCGGCTCGGCGGGTGAGGCCGGAACGGTGGCGGCTGAAGTCATGAAGAAACTCCCCGAAGGAACAGAATTGACATTATTGTACTACGACGCGGGTCTTGCGCCCGGGCCGCTGCTGGAAGAATATTTATCCCGATGATTTCAGGTGTGGGCTGTTTACCCGGGGATTATCGGCGGGGTGTTGCCCGCCGGTTATGCAGTCAACAGGCGCAAAAAATACGCCGGGAGCGCCGGCAAATGCACTTCCCGGTGACAACTAATTACCGCTGGGTTTCTTCAATGGGCCTGGATTGGGACTGACCGAGTGGCCGTGCAAAAGTATATTGTGCAGGTTCTCCAATCAGGACTTTTGCCGAGGATCCGACGCTGCCGCTGGGTAGAGTGAAGGGCAGGGCTACGATAAAGACGGCTGTGCCTACAATCGTTGAAGCGAGGCCTAATGGCCTAACAACCAGGGCGTCCCCGACCATGGCAAAAGCTGAGGGCTGGACATCAGTAGCATATTGTTCAGCGTGGGCAAGACTCGCCGTCAATATCAGGCAAACTGCAGCAACTGCGGATACCAGCGATCTGTGGAAGTTCATGGTGATCTCCTTAAGAGTGCTCCTTAAGGTTGAACTTGAGGAGTCTTCTTTAAGTATGTTCTAAATATGAGCTTACAATTAATAGATTAAGGGAAAAAACAGCCTCTGGCAAGTTTTCCTCAGACAATGGTTTGAATGTAACCATAACGGTATAAGGCATTGAATTGGTTAACCTTTCAAACTTCATATTTGATGGTTCGGCATCCATCGGGTTCCAGTGATGAAATTGAAATCCTTTGCGGACAAGCCGTAGTGGCTGGCGGATAATTTCCCCATGACAAGACATGGTTTCACGTACGGCCACGCCGCCGGCAGGGAATGGCAGGAAACGGCGCGCGCCTGTCTTGGGCAGATCGGGCGGGTGCCGCGCGCAGCAAACCTCGGTTTTTTATATGTCACCGATTTGCTTGTTCCCCAAATTTCGGAAATTCTGACTTTTTTCAAGGTGCAAACCAGCATACCGCATTGGGTCGGGACGGTGGGCGTGGGGGTGTGCGGCACCGGCAAGGAATATTTGAATCAACCTGCCATGGCGGTGATGCTGGCGGAGCTGCCGGAAGGTTCGTTCAACGTGTTCCGCGATGTCACCCATGGCGCTGAAGAACTACCGATGCCTGCTGGCGATGCGGCGGTGCATTTTGCGATTGTTCATGCCGACCCGCACACGCCGGAGATCGGCACATTGATTGAGGATGTCGCAGATGCCATGCAAAGCGGGTTTCTGGTGGGAGGACTCACCAGTTCGCGCAATCGCCATGCACAGATTGCGGATGAGGTGGTGCAGGGCGGATTGTCGGGCGTGATTTTTTCTGATGCAGTGGCGGTTTCCACGCGGTTGACGCAAGGTTGTTCGCCCATCGGTCCGCGGCATCTCGTCAGCGAATGCCGGCGCAACATCATCATCAGCCTGGACGGCCGTCCGGCGCTGGAGGTGTTTAAGGAAGATATCGGTGAAGTACTCGCGCACGATCTCAACCGCACCTCGGGTTATATATTTGCCGGGCTGCCGGTTCCAGGCTCGGATACCGGCGATTACCTGGTGCGCAATCTTATAGGCATTGATATCGATCATCAGCTGATTGCCATTGGCGAGATGCTTGAACACGGCATGCCGCTGATGTTCTGCCGCCGCGACGGCGCCACTGCCCACGAGGACATGCTGCGCATGCTGAACGACATCAAGCGCGATCTCAAGGCGCAGCCGAGAGGGGCGGTTTATTTTTCCTGTCTGGGGCGCGGCGAGCACATGTTTGGCGCCAACTCCAGGGAGCTTGAACTGATTCAGGGCACCCTCGGCGATATTCCGCTGGTGGGTTTTTTCGCCAACGGCGAGATTTCACACAACCGTCTGTACGGCTATACTGGGGTGCTGACTCTGTTTGTATAAAGGCCTGGGGCAACAAGAAAGGGAATTCAATGAAGCTCTACGACCGAGATGTATCCGGCAATGCCTACAAAATCCGCCTGTTTCTGTCCTTGCTTAATGTGAAATACGATACGGTAAGCATCAATTCTGCTGCAGGCGAACAAAAACAGCCGTGGTTTCTCAAAATCAATCCGCGCGGACAAATACCGGTGCTGGAAGCGGATGGAAAACATTTCTGGGATTCGACTGCGATTCTGATTTATCTTGCGCGCCGGTATGGCGGGGAAAAGTGGCTGCCGCTTGATGCGGAGGGTATGGCGGAGATTGCGCAGTGGCTGGC
>DATHDD010000095.1:0-10323 GCA_035319205.1 Burkholderiales bacterium
GTGGCGTGATGGGCGGCCCATCTGGTATGGCTGCATGCGACGGGTCCCGCTGCTCGCCATTGATCTTAAATTCGTAATGCAGGTGCGGGCCGGTGGCAAGCCCGGTCATCCCCACATTACCGATGACATCGCCCTGCTTCACTCTCATACCGCGGCGCAGTCCGGCTGCAAAACCAGAAAGATGGCCATAGACCGTGCTGTAATTTCCCTGGTGCATAATTACCACCATATTGCCGTAGCCGTCTTGTTTGCCGACAAACGTGACCGTGCCATTGGCGGTGGCTTTGACCCGGGTACCTAGAGGCGCGGCGTAATCTATGCCTCTATGAGCGCGCCATTCCTTGAGCAAGGGATGAAAACGCGAATAGCTGAAGCCGGAGGTAACGCGCGAAAATTCCAGAGGCGAGCGCAGAAATGCCTTGCGCAGATTCTTGCCGTTCGGTGTGTAATAGCCGCCATGACCTTGGCCGTCCTGGAAGTACAGCGCCTGATAGCTTGTTCCCTGGTTGATGAATTCAGCAGCCATTACACGCCCACTTTTGACGGCCTTCCCGGCGTCGTAATACATTTCGTAGACCACGCTGAAACGATCGCCTTGCCGGATATCTCTGTGGAAGTCAATATCTGAAGAAAAGATTTCGGCGATTTGCGTGGCGATGCTGTCGGGAAGATCCGCAGCGTCAGTCGCGGCAAACAATGTGCTCTTGATTTCTGATGATTTCGTAGCGCTGCGCCGCTCCAGCGCCAGCGGCTGTTCATTGAATATGAAGCGACCAGCTTTTTTTTCCGCGGTAAATATGCTGCCATTATTATTTACATAGCGCAGCACAAGCAGCTCGCCCAGGTCGCCGGTAATGACCTGCACTGTTTTGCCTGGCATGAGCTGGCGCAGCGGCTGGAGTTCCTTGACATTACGCAGCAGGGAAAGCACATCTGACTCGTTGACATCCAGTCTCGCCAATACCCTCGCTATGGTGTCCCCACGAAGGATGCGACCTTCACGCCAAAATTCAACAGGAACCGTATTTTCTGGTTCCCGTAGTGGCAGGCGCAGCTCTTCAACCACGGTATGCAGTGAGACAGAGCCAGTCTGGGTGTCGGGGGCAATGCCGAAGGCTGTCACCATGCCGAACAGCGGAATGGCGGACAATATCAACACCCAGCGCCGCCTGAATTTGGGCATGAGCCGCATAGCCTTTTACGTTAGAATTACGACTTTAGTGTCAATCATAAGTTTTTTTAAAGACTTGTAAGCCACGCAGTGTAACAAAAAACTAAGTAATGGCAAAACGATCCCACGAAAATTTCTGCAACACTACAAGACTGAGAGTGGAATGAGTTCGACAGCGAATGCCCTGCAAATCATCAAACGCGGCTGCGATGAGTTGCTGGTCGAAGAGGAACTGCAACAAAAACTAAAGACCGGAAGACCACTGCGGGTCAAAGCCGGTTTTGATCCGACTGCGCCTGACTTACATCTTGGCCATACTGTGTTGCTCAACAAAATGCGCCAGCTGCAGGATCTTGGGCATCACGCGTTATTCCTGATTGGCGATTTCACCGGGATGATCGGCGATCCAAGCGGCAAGAATGCCACCCGCCCTCCGCTCTCGCGCAAGGAAATCGCTGAAAACGCGAAAACCTATACCGGACAGGTATTCAAAATCCTGAAAGAGGAACAAACCGAAGTGGTGTTCAACTCGAGCTGGATGGATAAATTCAGCGCAGCCGACATGATCAAGCTGGCGGCGACCTACACCGTGGCGCGCATGCTGGAGCGCGATGATTTCGGCAAGCGCTACAAGAACAATCAAGCTATCGCCGTCCACGAATTTCTCTATCCACTGGTGCAGGGTTACGACTCGGTAGCGCTTAAAGCCGACCTGGAACTGGGTGGCACCGACCAGAAGTTCAATCTGTTGATGGGTCGCGAGATGCAAAAGCATTTTGGGCAAGCGCCGCAATGCGTACTTACCATGCCGCTCTTGGAAGGACTGGACGGCGTTAACAAGATGTCCAAGTCGCTGGGCAACTACGTAGGTATTACCGAGCCGCCGCAGGAAATCTTCGGCAAGCTTATGTCGGTTTCTGACGAGTTGATGTGGCGCTATATTGAACTGCTATCTTTCGAGCCGCTCGACGAAATTGCGCGCTGGAAAAAGCAAGTGCAGGATGGGCGCAATCCACGCGATATCAAAGTTATTTTTGCCCAGGAAATCGTGAACCGGTTTCACGATAAAAAAGCCGCAGATAAAGCGCTCACTGATTTTGAGGCGCGATTCAAAGGCGGCGCGCTTCCTGATGTCATTCCGCAATACACATTACAAGCGGGCGAAGCCGGCATAGGGATTGCGCAGATAATGAAGCAGGCAGGGCTGGCACCAAGCACTTCGGCAGCTTTCCGCAGCTTGGAACAGGGTGGAGTAAAGCTGGACGGCGAAAAAGTCAGCGATAAATCAATCAAATTAAGCAGTGGAAAGACTGTTGTGGTGCAGGTCGGCAAACGCAAATTCGCCAGAATCAAGCTTATCTGAAACAAGCATAGCGCTTATGAAACCTTTGACTTTCGCCGTGCTGCGGCTGCTCGCGGATGGCGAATTCCATTCCGGGGAGGATCTAGCGCACAAGCTCGATATTTCGCGCGCGACAATCTGGAATGCATTAAAGGAGATGGATGAAGCAGGACTGACCTTGTACAAAATCCGTGGGCGTGGTTACCGCCTGGCCGAATCCTTGCAGTGGCTGGATAAAACGAAAATCACTTCAGCACTGGGCGCTCAGGCAAACATGTTTAATCTGGAACTAATCGATTGCGCCGACTCGACTAATACCTTGCTTATGCAAAAAGCTGCGCTCGGAGCAGTACTTGGCAGCGTGATAGCAGCAGAACTGCAAACACACGGGCGCGGCAGGCGCGGCAGACCCTGGCACTCCAATTTGGGCGGAGCGCTGACTTTTTCCCTGCTATGGCGCTTCAATCAAGGAGTGGATGCTCTTTCCGGCTTGAGTCTGGCGGTGGGAGTGGCGCTACTGCGTGCGTTGGATTCGCTCGGTGTGGATGGCACGGCACTGAAATGGCCAAATGACGTAATCCATAATGATTGCAAGCTTGCCGGCATCCTCATCGAAGTACAGGGGGACGTGCTGGGACCAAGCTTGGCCGTCATCGGTATTGGCATCAACCTCAAGATTTCGGAACAGGTCAAAAAACTTATTGGCCATCCAGCTACGGACCTGTATTCAATCGCCGGAAAATTGCCTGAACGCAATTTGATACTGGGTTGCATGCTGAGACATCTGGCCCAAGTATTGGACACTTTCGCTGTACGGGGATTTGGTGGATTGCGAGCAGAATGGGTAGCACACCATGTTTACCACAATAAAAACGTGAGGATCATGCTTCCCGACAATGCCGCCGATGAAGGCATGGTGACAGGCGTGGACAATGAGGGTGCGCTGTTGCTTAAGACACACGGCGGCGAACGCCGTTACAGCACGGGGGAAATCAGCCTGCGTGAAGGACGGTCTCTGTGATTCTCGCAGTAGACGCAGGCAACACCCGCATCAAATGGGGTTTGCATAATGGTACTTGGCTCGGTTTGGGGACAACCGCGCATGCCGAAGTATACAGTTTGCGCGATGCCTGGAAGAACCTGCCACCGCCCGATTGCATTGTCATAGCCAATGTCGCGGGTGAGCGAATTGCATCCATTTTGCGAAAGTTGGTTAAAGATTTCCATGTTAAGGTGCATTGGGTTAGCGCGCGCGATTTTCAGTGCGGGGTGCGCAATAGCTATACCATGCCTTCGCAACTGGGCGCTGACCGTTGGGCTGCGGCGATTGCAGCACGGCATTTATGCCATGAGGCATGTGTGGTAGTGAATGCCGGCACTGCGGTGACGGTGGATGCATTATCTGCCGACGGAGTATTTTTGGGCGGCTTGATTATTCCAGGCATTTCGCTGATGCGCGAGTCGCTGGCAAAAAATACCGCAGCGCTTAAGCTTGAGCATGGTAAATTCAAGTCATTTCCAGTCAATACCGCGGACGCGATAGAAAGCGGAGCCGTGCTGGCCTTATGTGGCGCCGTTGAAGGCGTGAGAAGCGCGCTGGGCGCGGGCAAAGCCTCCCAGTGTTTGCTGAGCGGTGGCAGCGCCAAGATTTTGTATCCGCATCTTAAGCCGCCAACCAAAGTTATGGATAATCTGGTGCTGGAAGGTCTGGTGGTAATTGCTGCAGAGGACACCACAAAGTGAAATGGATTTTTTATCTGTTGTTGCTCACCAACATCGTCTTTTTTGCCTACACACATTTGAACGCAGGCAACGGCAGAGCGCAGTTTGCGCAACAGTTCAATATTGACAAAATCAAGCTGCTCAAACCCGGGGAAATGCCGGCTGCGCCGGCTATTAAACCTGCCGCAAAACTGGAGACAATGATTACCACGACGGCGACCAAGCCTGTAGTTTGTCTGGAATGGGGAAGCTTTGCCAGTGAAGAACAAACGCGCGCGCAGCAGGCTCTGGACAAACTGCAATTGGGAGCAAAACTTGGAAGCCGGGTGGTGGAAGAAGGCACAAGCTACTGGGTTTATATCCCGCCGCTGAAGACCAAAAAAGATGCTGAGAATAAAATCAGCGAACTCAAGGCGCTTGGGATAGGCGAATATTTCCTGATGCAGGATAACAGCCCATGGCGTAACGCCATTTCACTCGGGGTATTCAAAAACGAGGAACTGGCGCGAAATTACCTCGCCAAAATTCAAGCAAAAGGCGTGAAGGCGGCTGTCATGGGAGAACGCAATCTCCAAGTCAAGCGTACTTTGTTTCAAATCAGCGATGCGGGGGGCGAGCTGGCAAACAAGCTTGCTGAATTACAGCGCGATTTTCCTGGTACCGAGTTGAAAACAGTTGACTGTCCAAAGCCCGAAAGCACCAACGCATCGCGCTGACGAGGTTCCCTAAGGAAACAATTTCCCGGGATTGAGGATATTGTTCGGGTCAAAGACACGCTTGATGTCTTGCATCAAGGCCATTGTGGGAGCGTCGATTTCCCTTGCCACAAAGGCGCGCTTCTCGCTTCCTACCCCATGTTCACCAGAGAGCGTGCCATTAAGCTTCAGCACCAGATCGAATACTTCGCTCAAACAGGATTGCGCGCGCCGCATCTGCAGCGCATCGCCGGGGTCCACCAGCAGGTTGACATGAATATTGCCGTTGCCGGCGTGGCCGAAATTGACGTTGGCAACTTTATATTTTTCGCTCAGGCCGGATAGTCCGTCCAGCAACTCAGGCAGCTTAGACACCGGCACCACAATATCCTCGTTGATTTTTTTCGGCGCCATGTCGCGCAAAAGCGGCGCCAGAGCCTTGCGCGCCGCCCACAATGCCTTGGCGTCGCTCACCGCTTGCGCTTTCAGCAAGCCAGAGTTGCTGCAAGCGGGCAATATTGCTTCCCGCGCTGCCGTAATTTCACTTTGCGAACCGTCCACCTCAATTATCAACATGGCACAGGTGTCATCGGGCAACAGATGTGGATGATGAGCGCGAATCAGTTCCAGTGACCCCGCGTCCAGGAATTCCAGCGCACTGGGCACCTCGGGCTGGGACATGATGGCGATGATTGCCTGCGCACAACTCGCAGCGTCGCGATAGTGGGCGGTGATGCCTTCCGCGAAAGCAGGCAACGGGCTGAGCTTTAATGTGGCCTCGGTAATAACGGCCAGCGTGCCTTCAGAGCCGATGATGAGCCTAGTAAGATCATAGCCCACCACGCCTTTGGTGGTGTAGCAGCCGGTTTTAATCGCTTTACCCGTGCCGGTCACCGCTTTTAATCCCAGCACATGATCGCGTGCCGTGCCGTATTTCACAGCGTGCGGACCGCCGGCGCCGGTTGCAAGATTGCCGCCGATGCTGCAATATGCGGCGCTGGATGGATCCGGCGGCCAGAAAAATCCGTGAGTTTTTACTGCGTCCTGCACTTCCTGGTTAAGCACACCCGGCTCGGCGACGATCACCCGGTTTGCGGAATCAATGGACAGAATACGGCACATGCGTTCCAGCGAGAGCGCCACGCCGCCTTGTTCGGGCAGGCTGCCGCCCGAAGTGCCGGTGCCGCGCCCGCGTGCAGTGACCGGGACCTTGTATTCGTTGCACATCCCGACGATAGCCTGCACTTGTGCCGCATCTGTGGGGAATGCCACGGCATCAGGCGGGAAAATCTTGCGGGTGTTATCGTATGAATATGCGTAACAGTCCACCGGGTCGGTGTACAGATTTTGCGCGGGCAGGACCTGTTGCAGTCGGCGCGAAAATTCTCTGGGAAGCATTGAAAAAGCCAGAATCCGGTTGACAAAAGAGAATTATAGCAAGGAGAGGAGTTTGCCTCGGCAACTCGTGGCAGGCTAAACTTCGGCTTTCGGTATATATAATCTAGAGGTTCCTTAACTCTAAAAATGTTTTATACTTAGCTACAAGTCATCAAGGGAAAAAGTTATGCTACTTGCGGCATTCTATATTTTGGCGATCACGCTGATTATCCTGCACTACACCGGCTGGCTGGCGAGACATAATCTGGAATGGCTGTTGTATGTCATGGCGCTTACGGTGTTTCCCGCGGTGCTTTGGCTGTAGCAGGATGGTCTTGAGGCGAGATCACGCCCCACGAATTTTTGCAAGCAGCTCAGTAGTTGATCTTTCGTAGACAAAAGGAAGCGAATACACTTTTCCGCCCCAGCCTGAAACTTCCTTTGCCCCCACGATATTTTCCACTTTCCAGTCCCCGCCTTTTACCAAAATATCCGGACTGCAAGAGAGAATCAAAGCCAGCGGCGTATCCTCATCGAACCAGGTGACCAGACTTACCGACTCCAGCGCCGCCACCACTGCCATGCGGTCTTGCAGGCTGTTTACCGGCCGGCCGCTCCCTTTGTTGAGGCGCTTGACCGAAGCATCTGAGTTGACTCCGACGATTAGACTTGCGCCTAATGCCCGCGCTTGGGCGAGGTAAGTGACATGACCCCGGTGCAGTAGCTCGAAACAGCCATTGGTGAACACTCGCGGCCGGGGCAGTGTTTTAACGCGCGTTGCGAGGCGATCGGGCTCGCACAGCTTATGTTCGAAGTCAGGGGCAGGATACATGGTTTTTACAATCCTGAGTGTATCAGGTACCGGCGGGTTCTCTGGGGTGGCGGTTGTATTCTTACACCTGGGAAGTGGTTGTTGAACAGTAAGGAATAAAGCAAAAAAATAAAAAGAGATCTATTTAAACTGCCTAATTGGAAATTTTTGTACCAGTCTCATCAGTATACTCAAACACCTTGACAACTTTCTCCACACCGCTTGTGGTGCTGGCAATTTTGGCTGCATCGTCCGCTTCCGTGTGGTTCACAATGCCCATCAGATAAACCACTTTATTTTCCGTCACAACCTTGACCCAATTAGGCTGAAATTTCCTCGCTTCGATGAAGCGCGATTTTACATTGGAAGTAATCAGGGCGTCATTGCTGCGCGAGCCCCATGATGTGGGCTCCGCAACAACCAACTCGTTAGTGATACTTCGCACGTTCTGAAAGTCTTTCACTGTTTTTTCGATTCCCGACCTGACTTCTTCCGATGGCACTTCTCCAGTAATCAGCACGTTGCGGTCGTAGCTGGTGATGTTGACGTGAATGGTGTTGCTGTACTGCTTGAAGTTCTCGGAGATTCGGCTCTGTGCTTTCAGTTCAATGCCTTCGTCATCGATCATTGCAGAATTGGTGCGGCGATCTTCAGCAACCAGCACGCCGCCAGCGGCAGAGGTGGCGACTACTGTTTCAACACAGCCTTGCAAAGCGGCAATAATCAAAGCCAGAAAAATTAACGATATATAGCGCATCATTCAACTCCCAGTAGTAAACAATCAATTGCATCGCACAGGCAATGCAGGGTCAGCAAGTGAACTTCCTGGATGCGTGCCGTGCTGTTTGCCGGCACGCAGATATGAATGTCTTCGGAGCCAAGGATGTCGGCCATCTGCCCACCCGATTTTCCGGTAAGCGCCACTACGCTCATCTGGCGCTCGTGCGCGGCGCGCACCGCCTCCAGCATGTTGCGCGAGTTACCGCTGGTAGTAATCGCCAGCAACACATCGTTGGCTTGTCCTAACGCCAGTACCTGTTTAGAGAACACTTGGTCGTAAGTGTAGTCATTGGCAATCGAAGTGAGTGTTGAGGTGTCAGTAGTAAGTGCGATTGCAGCAAGTCCGGGCCGCTCCATTTCGAAGCGGTTCAATAATTCCGCAGCGAAATGCTGGGAATCCGCAGCCGAACCACCGTTGCCGCAACTCAGAATCTTTCCATCGCGCATAAGGCATTGCGCCATTCGTTCCGCGGCGCCGGCAATCGGAGCTGCCAATACATCCATTGCCTGCAACTTGAGGTGTGCGCTGTCAGAAAAATGCCCGCTGATCCTGGCGATTAAATCCATTCACCATCCCTGTGGGCTTGCCGATGACGTATTGTGCGGCATTTCTCGACTATTCTCCAAACGCGTTTTTTATCCACTGTATATCCTGCTTGCTCATGCCGCTCAGCAATACCGCGTCAAAGCGGCAGTGCGGAGTTTTTTTTCTGGAAGCTAGGTAGTGCCGCGATGCTTTGAGCAATTTCTCCCTCTTTTGAGAAGTGATGCTCGCTGCCGCACCTCCGAAATTGTCGCTGGTGCGCAACCGAACTTCTGCGAACACAAGTGTATCGCCATCCCGTAGGATGAGATCTATTTCTCCGAAGCGGCAGCGGTAATTGGTTTCCAGCAGTTTAAGACCGTGGCTTTGCAGAAAGGTTGCGGCAACACGTTCTGCTGCTGTTCCTTCAGCGTTTCGGTTCATACAGCACTACGGCCTGGCCCCGGTAAAAAATCGCCGGGATGAGTTCACGTACAAACTGGTGCTCGGGGTTGAGGCTGATCTGCCCGGTCACGCCATCCAATGCATAACCGGAATAGGGGCCGATAGTAGACAAATCCTGGGCGATGCGGAAGGCGTCTATGCCTAGTGCGTAGAGCCGCTCCAGGTCTATGATTACAGCGTTTTTAGGGCGAGGATAGATCATCACCGCAGTATGATCGGATTGTAACAGCCAAGGCATATCCACGAAGCGTATGCCATTGAGATCTAAATTCAAAGTACCCTGTCCGTTTCCACTGAAAATTTGCGAAGTGGCGTAGATATTCATGTTCAAATCGATATAAGGTCGGACTTGCCGCGCATTTTTGGCGTCAAGCGCGAGGAAAATCATATCGGTGCCGCTAATTTCCACCGCTTGCTTAAGAGGCGGCAAGCCACTCCGCTCCCCGGTAAATAGTAGCCGACTCACGATAACACCGCCCAGCCTTTGCCATTCATCGTCAAATGCGTGTTGAATGCGCTTGTCAAGCAGCGTGTCGGAGCCAATGATGAGCGCCTTGCGCTTCCCTTCTTGCCAAGCCAGCATGGCGATTTGTCTCGCTTCATTTTCAATTTGCAGACTGAAAGTGAACATATAGGCTGGCAAAACCGTTAAATATTCCGGCACATTGAGTGCGAGAGTGGGAACGCGCACCATACCGCTGGCGGCTACAGCGGAAACACCATCCCGGGTGAGTGGCCCTACCACAACTTGCGCTCCGGCGGTAAGCGCAAGTTGGTAGGCTGCCAGGATTTCATCAGTTTGCTCAGTTGTGGCATAAGTTTTCACCGGCAAACGACTACCGCCTTGTTTGCTGGCAGCGGCGATGAAGCCCTGACGGGTAATTTCTGCAGCAGTTCCAAAAGACTCAGATTTAAGAGGCAGGATTAAAGCGATATGAGGCTTGGGCGGATTGGCTTGAGGGTTGGTATCGCCGGATTGGATTGGCGCAGCCTGCCCTGCAGATGGCGCCGCGGTTTCGGCGCGGGTGGCAAATGTTGTGGCGCAACCGTATAGTATTGCCAACAGCGTCAGCAGAAAGGCCGGCAAGCGTTGCATCGAATACACAATAAAACGGATAAGCCGCTATTATATGTAGTTGCTACCCCGATTGGAAATTTGCAGGATATTACCCTGCGCGCTCTGGAAGTATTGAAACAGGTGGATGTTGTGGCGGCGGAAGATACCCGCGTTACTTCGCATCTGCTCAAGCATTTTGAGATATCTGCAACACTGATGGCCTTGCATGAGCATAATGAGAGGCGCGCTGCTGAAAAGGTCATCGAGCTATTGCAGCAGGGGAAATCGGTCGCGCTGGTGAGCGATGCGGGGACACCGGCAATCAGTGATCCTGGCGCCATCGTAGTAAACCGGGTGCGGGACGCGGGATTTCGTATAGT
>DATHDD010000096.1:0-2970 GCA_035319205.1 Burkholderiales bacterium
ATTTGCGCACAGGCGGATTATGTTTCCGGTATTCGGGGGAATTTCGGGCTGATAAAGAACCAAATCGAACATATGGCTTGTATCATAAAAGAAAAGAAGTTAATTTAGCATTTCAATGGCATGGGGTATGCTTGTTACCGACCGCTGTAAATTATATCGGGGCATTTTATGGCAAGGCCTGAAAGAATCCGCATAGGCGAAATCCTGGTGTTGCTCAAGCTGGTCACGCAGGAGCAGGTAAAACTTGCGCTTGATCAGCAAAAAAACAGCGGGCGAAAGCTGGGCCGGATTTTAATGGAGAACGGCATTGTCACCGAAGTGCAGATCGCCGAAGCGCTCGCCAAGCAGCTCAATATCCCCTATATCAACCTCAAACAATACAACATCAACCCCGACACGGTACGCAAGTTGCCAGGACTGCAGGCGCGCCGCCTGCGTGCGCTCGTATTGGAAGACCGTAAAGCAACTTACCTGGTGGGCATGGTCGACCCCACCGATTTGCTTGCCTACGATGAGTTATCGCGCCTGTTAAAGCGTAATCTTGAACTCGCGGTGGTGTCCGAAGCCATGATGCTGGAAGTGATAGGCCGAATATACCGGCGCACCGAGGAAATCAGCGGACTGGCGCGGGAACTGGAACAGGACCTAGGCAGCACCTATATTGATTTCGGCGCGCTCACTGCCAGCCTCGGCGCGGAAGATGCGCCGGTGGTGAAGTTGCTGCAGTCGGTGTTTGAGGATGCTACGCAGGTGGGTACCTCCGACGTCCATATCGAGCCCCAGGAACGCTCGCTGAGAATCCGTTTCCGCATGGATGGCGTCCTGCACACGCAAACCGAAGCGGACAGCAAAATCGCGCCGTCTTTGGTGCTGCGGCTGAAGATCATGGCGGGACTGGACATTGCGGAAAAGCGCATGCCGCAGGATGGCAGGTTCAACGTAAAACTACGTGACCAGCCGGTAGATGTACGCATCTCCACCATGCCCACCCAATACGGTGAGTCAGTCGTGATGCGCCTGCTTAACCAGGCTGGCGGGATGCTCGGGCTTGACCGTATCGGCATGCCGAAAGACATGCTGGAGAGATACCGCTCCATCATCAGACGAAGCAACGGCATGATCCTGGTGACCGGGCCGACAGGGAGTGGAAAAACTACCACGCTGTATGCCTCGCTAGCCGAACTCAATACGCCTGACAAGAAGATCATCACTGTGGAAGACCCGGTCGAGTACCGGCTTCCAGGCATCAACCAGACTCAGGTCAACGAAAAAATTGATCTCACTTTTTCCCGCGTGCTGCGTTCAGCGCTGCGCCAGGATCCGGACATCATCCTGGTGGGGGAAATGCGCGACTCGGAAACCGCGCAAATCGGCCTGCGCGCGGCGATTACCGGACACATGGTGTTTTCCACACTGCACACCAAGGACGCCGTGAGCACGCCGATCCGCTTGATTGACATGGATACACCGAGATTCATGGTGGCGACATCGCTGCAAGCGGTGCTGGCCCAGCGTTTGGTGCGGGTTATATGCGAAAGCTGCAGAGAGCCGTACGAGCCTGATTCGCACGAGACTGCCTGGCTTGCCCACGAGCTGGGCGACAAACTCGGGGAGTATAAGTTTGCCCGGGGCCGCGGCTGCTCTCATTGCAATGGCACTGGGTATCATGGCCGAATTGCAGTGTATGAAATGCTGGAAATGACACCGCCCCTGGTTAAAGCCGCCAGCCACGAAGATCCGAGCCGGTTTACCCACGCCGCCCACCAGTATATGGCAGGGAAAACGCTGCGGCATCATGCGCTAGACCAGGTTTTGGCAGGCAAGACCACCGTCTCCGAAGTGATGAGCATAACCAGCCAAGTGGAAGATTAATCTGATGCCGTATTTTGCCTACAAGGGGCGCAATGCACGTCTTGAGCTGGTGCGGGGCAAGCAGGAAAGCTCCGACAGCGCTGCGGTGGCCGACCAGTTATTGAATACTGGCATAACCCCCGTAGATATTAGGCCTGCTGGCGAACCTGTCTCGCAGGAAATCGAAAAATGGATGACGCGCACGTTTGCCGAAAAGGTGAAGCCCGTTGATCTGCTGCTATTTACCCGCCAGATGTACACCCTGCTCAAGGCGGGCGTGCCTCTGCTCAAGTCTTTGTCGGGTTTGCATGCATCCATGCAAAACCGCACGTTCGCCGCGGTGCTGGATGACCTCCGCAAGAATCTTGATAGCGGGCGTGAACTCAGTGTGTCATTGAGTCGCTATCCCAAAATTTTTTCGGTGTTTTATGTCAGCATGGTGCGGGTGGGTGAGCTCACCGGTACGCTGGAGGAAATATTTCTCCGGCTCTATAGCTACCTGGAGTTTGAGAGCGAAATGAACGGGCGCATCAAATCAGCCTTGCGTTACCCAATGTTTGTAGTCCTCACCATGGCAGCGGCTCTGGTGGTGATTAACCTATTCGTCATTCCCGCCTTTGCCAGCGTTTATAAGGGGTTCAAAACCGAGTTACCCATCATGACGAGGATATTAATCGGTTTTTCTAATTTCATGGTGCACTACTGGCCGCTGCTGCTCTTGATTTTGATTTTAACTATAGTCGGGGTTCGGGTATTTTTGAGAACCAAAGATGGCAAATATACATGGGACAAGTTCAAGCTGCGGCTCCCGATTGCCGGTCCAATCATGCTCAAAGGGACGCTGGCGCGCTTTGCCCGCAGCTTCTCTCTCGCTTTCAAAAGCGGAGTTCCGGTGGTGGAGGGTTTACACGTGGTAGCGCAAGTGGTGAATAACGATTATATTGCAGAGCGAGTAGATCATATGCGCGATGGCGTGGAGCGCGGCGAGAGTATTCTTCGCACAGCAATTTCCGCCGGCGTGTTTACCCCGGTTGTCCAACAGATGATTGCAGTAGGAGAAGAAACCGGTGAGCTCGATGACATGATGCAGGAAGTGGCGGTATTGTATGAGCGCGACGT
>DATHDD010000097.1:0-5502 GCA_035319205.1 Burkholderiales bacterium
TTCGACGTCATTGTGATTGGTTCCGGAATCGGTGGCCTATCCTGCGCGGCTGCTCTTGCTCAGTTGAAGCGCAAAATACTGGTCCTGGAACAACATAATATTGCGGGCGGCCTTACACAAACATTCAGCCGTGATGGTTACACTTGGGACGTTGGTGTTCATTACCTGGGGCAAATGGGGCCCGGCGAGCAGGCAAAACGTGTGCTTGACTGGCTTTCAGGACGCGCGATCAAGATGGCTTCCATGGGCGCCATCTACGACACGATTCGATTCCCTGAAAATTTCGAGTTGTCCTTTTCGCGCCCTGCGCATGCCCTGAAACTGGATTTAAAGGAAGCTTTTCCGGAATCTTCGTACGAGATCGATCGATTCTTTGCAATTTTAACCGAGGCCGCCAAATCGGCCGAAGTGCCTTTCATGCTCAGGGCCATGCCCAGAAAGGTTGGTAGCGCGGTTGCTTTCTGGAAGCGAAAGAGTATAGCCAAGTGGTGGGCCAGGACCACAGAGCAGGTTCTTAGCGAAATTATTTCGGACAAGAAGCTTCGAGCAGTTCTTTCTGCGCAATGGGGGGACTACGGCGGCAAGCCATGCGAGGCGAGCTTCGGTCTACATGCGCTCATCATTAATCACTACCTCGGAGGCGCCTACTATCCTGTGGGTGGTGCTCAGGTCTTTGCCAATACTCTGATCCCTCAAATTGAAGCCGCAGGAGGCGCGGTGCGTGTCAATTCCCCCGTAGCCAGCATATTGGTTGAAGCAGGCAATGCCGTTGGCGTTTGCCTTGAAGACGGAAGCGAATACCGGGCTTCGCGGGTCGTTTCGGATATCGGCGCCCGCAATACGGTCAATTGCCTGCTGCGCGACAATCTGCGCGTCACGTCCTGGGCGAGTGATGTTATGGCGCTCAAGCCATCCATTTGCCACGTCGCTCTCTATCTTGGATTTGAAGGCGATATTCATGCGGCTGGAGCGACTCGCTCCAACGTCTGGATTTACGAGACCTGGGATCCGAATTCAGCAATCTGGCAAGATCCGTTCGCCGAACCCACGGCACCTATGTTATTCGTTTCATTCCCGTCGTTGAAAGACCCGGCGCATGGAGGAGGGCATAATGCGAAGCACACGGGCGAAGTGATTGCCTGGGTGAATTGGGAAGCGTTCAGTCAATGGGCCGACTCCAGTTATGGAGCGCGGCCTGAGGAGTACAGGTTGTTCAAGGATGTCGTGGTGCAAAATATACTCGCACAGTTCAAACGCCATTTTCCGGCACTTTCACCGATGATCCGATATCATGAATTATCGACCCCTCTTTCCACCCTGCACTTCACGCGTGCCGTCCAAGGTGCGATCTATGGTCTGGAGACTACTCCACGACGCTTTCTTTCACGCTGCCTCGATATAAGGACTCCAATACCGGGCCTTTATCTTGCCGGACAAGACCCGATCACGCCCGGCGTCACAGGAGCCATGATGGGCGGGGTGTTAGCTGCCGCGGCCATCGACTCTCGAGTGTTCTTGAAAATTCGTTGAGTACACCACGGCCGGAGGGGAATTCTTTTTGAAGCGATTGGAATTTCACCCTCGGCATTAAGCGTTTCGCAGAAAAATCCGACCCCTTGTATACTATACTGACAGTAAAATCAGCTGCCTGTAATTAGTGAATCGGACTGTGGTTAACACAAGGTAATCCTGCTCAATCTCAACGGCGAAGACCACGAATTCATTGGAGCAATTCTGAAAGGAAGACAACATGATGTCCTTAATTGTCAACGGAAAGCGGCGAACCGTTTCTGCAGACCCGAACACCCCTCTGCTCTGGGTATTACGCGATCAGTTGAATTTGACCGGCACCAAATATAGTTGCGGCATGGCCCTGTGTGGAGCTTGCACCGTTCAGGTGAACGGCGCGCCTGTTCGATCCTGCATCACACCGGTCTCTGCGGTGTCGGGAAAACAGATCATCACCATTGAAGGCTTGAACAGCAAAGCCGGCAAGGCGGTTCAGGATGCCTGGCAAAAGATGGACGTCGTGCAATGCGGTTTTTGTCAATCAGGCCAGATCATGAGCGCAGCCTCGCTGTTGGCAAACAATAATAATCCCACTGATGCTGATATTGACGCTGCCATGACGGGAAATATCTGCCGTTGTGCTACTTATGTGCGCATTCGCGCCGCCATCCATGAGGCCGCCAAGGCGCTTACCTGAGGACAGCCGTCATGAACGAGACAAACATTTTCAACGAAAGCCGGCGAACCTTCCTCAAGGCCGGCGCAGGTCTGACTCTTGCATTCTACCTGCCGGGCGCGATTGCCGAGGCCGGCCCCGGCAAGGCCGGCAGCAAAATATTGCAGGAGTCGGGCTTTGAGCCCAATGCTTTCGTTCGCATAGGCAATGACAATACGGTAACTGTGATTGCCAAGCATCTGGAGATGGGACAGGGCACCTATACAGGCCTCGCGACTCTTGTGGCTGAGGAGTTGGACGCCGCTTGGTCGCAGATTCGTGTCGAGGGGGCCCCGGCGGACGCCAAGCGTTATAACAATTTGTTGTGGGGTCCGATGCAGGGGACCGGCGGGAGCAGTGCTATCGCTAATTCCTTCGAACAAATGCGGCGCGCCGGCGCGACGGCGCGCGCGATGCTGGTGGCGGCTGCAGCCCAACGCTGGAAGGTGGCGCCCGAATCCATCACTGTGCTCGAAGGCACAGTAATGCACCGGAACTCCGGACGCAAAGCGACTTTTGGCCAGCTCGCAGATAAGGCGGCCGCATTGCCGGTGCCGACTGAAGTCAAACTTAAAGATGCTGAGGACTTTGTCTTTATCGGCAAAAGTGCACCGCGCAAGGATTCGCACGATAAGACCACAGGACTTGCTGTTTTTACCCAGGACGTGCGACTGACCGGTCTATTAACAGCCGTGGTGGCTCATCCACCGCGCTTCGGCAGTAAAGTCTTATCCTTTGATGCTTCGAAAACCAAGGCCGTCAAGGGAGTTGTGACGGTGGTGAAAATTCCGAGCGGCGTGGCTGTGCTCGCAACAGATTTTTGGTCGGCCAAGCAAGGCCGCGATGTTTTGTCCGTGGAATGGGACGAATCGGATGCCTTCAAGTTCGGCTCCGCGGAGATTTTCTCCCAGTACAAGGAACTCGCAAAGCAGCCTGGTATGGCTGCGCGCAAGGACGGCGACCCCGATGCAGCGCTGGCCGGAGCCGCGAAAAAGCTGGAAGCTGCATTCGAATTTCCATATCTTGCGCACGCCGCCATGGAGCCCATGAACTGCGTCGCGCGGCTTTCCAAGAGCGGCTGCGAAATATGGAACGGCGAGCAATTCCAGACTGTCGATCAGATGGCGCTAGCCGGCGTGTTCGGATTGAAACCCGAGCAGGTGAAACTGCACATGCTCTACGCGGGAGGCAGCTTCGGGCGCCGCGCAAATCCTCAATCGGACTACCTCCTGGAAGCAGCAAACATTGTCAAAGCCATCAATGGCCGCGCTCCGGTGAAACTGGTGTGGACTCGCGAAGACGATACTCGAGCGGGTTACTATCGGCCCATGTACTACCACGAGATTAAAGCGGGCCTCGATGCAAACGGTAAACTTGCGGCCTGGAGCCACCGCATCGTCGGCCAGTCGATCATGGCCGGCACAGCATTGGAGGCTGCGATGGTAAAGAATGGCATTGACGCCACCTCGGTAGAAGGAGCGGCGAACCTGCCTTACGACATCCCCAATCTGATGGTGGACCTGCACTCGCCCCGATTGGGCGTTCCGGTACAGTGGTGGCGGTCAGTGGGCTCCACTCACAATGCTTTCTCCACCGAAACTTTCATTGACGATATGGCGCACTTGGCCGGAATGGACCCCGTGGCGTTTCGCATGGCACACCTCACAAAACACCCGCGCCATGCCGGGGTACTTCAGATTGCGACAGAGAAAGCAGGGTGGGATTCTCCTCTTGCACCAGGCCAGGATGGTGAGAAGCGCGGGCGTGGAGTGGCAGTGCATGAGTCTTTTAATTCCTACGTCGCGCAGGTTGCGGAAGTGACGGTGAAGCCCGACGGCAGTTTTCATGTCGATCGAGTAGTCTGCGCGGTGGATTGCGGTATTGCAGTCAACCCAGACATCATCCGCTCCCAGATGGAAGGCGGGATAGGCTACGGCCTGGCCGCCGCATTGCACGGAGCGGTTACCCTGACTGAGGGAAAAGTCGATCAGTCCAATTTCCACGACTATCCGGTGCTGCGCATCGGGGAAATGCCAAGCATCGAGGTGCACATCGTATCTTCGAATGAAAAGCCGACGGGCGTGGGCGAGCCTGGAGTGCCTCCTATTGCCCCTGCGGTGGTTAATGCGCTTTATATGGCAACCGGTAAACGCATCCGCCAGTTGCCAATCGGTAATCAACTCGTGAAAGCCTGAGTATTTTATGGACAGCGTCGATTTGGACGTACTTAAGAGTGCGATAGCGTGGGGTGATGCCGGCCATCGCATCATGCTGGCGACAGTCGTTAGCACATGGGGTTCCGCGCCTCGCCCGCCGGGGGCATGGCTGGTAATACGCGATGATGGCCAAGTTGCGGGCTCGGTTTCCGGTGGCTGCATCGAGGACGACCTGATTTCACGAGTGCGGGAAAAGCGCTTTAACAGCGAGCGGCCCGGGGTTGTGACATACGGCGTGACCCAGGAAGAAGCGACCCGCTTCGGTTTGCCATGCGGCGGGACGCTGCAGTTGGTGCTGGAGCCGGCACCGGGTATCGAGCTTTTGCGTGAACTGCAGGAGCGAATAAAACGCCGCGAGATTGTTGCACGAAATATGGAGCTTGATAGCGGCCGCGCCTCGCTTGACCCGGCGAAACGCGGTGACGCAATGCAATTTGACGGCGCGTGGCTGAAAACAATATATGGACCGCGCTGGCGCTTGCTCATCATCGGCGCCGGCCAGCTCGCCCAGTACCTGGCGCGGATGGCGCTCGCGCTCGATTACCATGTGATCGTATGCGACCCGCGTGAAGAATATTCCAAAAGCTGGCAGGTTCCCGGCACGGAATTTTCCAATGCGATGCCAGACGATATGGTACTGGCCTTGCAACCGGATGGGCACACTGCAATCGTTGCCGCTTCCCATGACCCGAAGCTGGATGATATGGCGCTATTGGAAGCGCTTAAATCTCCGGCCTTCTATGTAGGCGCGCTGGGTTCCAAGGCGAATACCGCAAAACGCAAACAAAGGCTCAAGCAACATTTCGATCTGAGCGATGCGGAGATTGCCCTGCTCAAGGGACCGGTTGGTATACATATCGGGAGCCGCACACCGCCGGAGATCGCAGTAGCCATTCTTGCGGAACTCATCGCGCTGCGTAACGGCGTCGAGCTCGTGCCTTTGAAAGAGCAGGCGGCAAACGCCGTGCTGCGTACCGCCTTGGCCGAACCGTGATTTGCGGAATCTTGCTTGCTGCAGGCGGAGCCAGCCGCTTTGGCGGTGAGAAATTATTTGCGCAACTT
>DATHDD010000098.1:0-25488 GCA_035319205.1 Burkholderiales bacterium
GACTCGGGCGCGCTGTTGGTGTGCAAGGTGGCAAACACCAGGTGGCCGGTCAGCGAAGCCTCGATGCCGATGGAGACGGTCTCCTTGTCGCGCATCTCACCCACCATGATGACGTCGGGGTCGCAGCGCAGGAACGAGCGCATCGCTACGGCGAACGTAAGCCCGGCTTTCGGGTTCATTTGCACCTGGCGCAGGCCTTTCTGGGTGATTTCCACCGGATCTTCCGCAGTCCAGATCTTGGTTTCCGGAGTGTTGATATAGCCCAGCACCGAGTGCAGGGTGGTGGTTTTGCCTGAACCGGTCGGGCCGCATACAAAGAACAGCCCGTAAGGCTTGGCAATAACTTCCTTAAGGGTGTTCAGGTTGCGTTCGCTTAAACCCAGCTTCTCCAACGGAATCGGCTCGCCGGCCCCAAGAATTCGCATCACCACGTCTTCCACCGATCCCTGCGAGGGTATGGTAGCAACACGCAATTCGATATCCAGTGGACCGAATTTCCTGAATTTGATTTTGCCGTCCTGCGGTTTTCTTTTTTCCGAAATGTCGAGATCGCACATGATCTTAATCCGCGTCACCAAGGCATTACGGTAACTTGCTGGAACTTCGATGTAGGGCACCAGCGTGCCGTCCTTGCGGAAACGGATTTCGGTCTTGGCTTTCCCGGGATAAGGCTCAATGTGAATGTCTGATGCGCCCTGATGATAAGCGTCTACGATGATCTTGTTGACCAGTTTGACCAGTTCGTTGTCTGCAGCTGCAGAAACCTCATCAGCACCTGCGCCTTCTCCTTCAACCTCATCACCCAATCCCGACAGGAGTTCGCCCACTGTCGCGGTATCCATCCCCCCTGCTCCAAAAAACAAATCCAGCGTGCTGATAAACTCGCGGTTAGTACATACCTTGTAGATTAACTTGTGCTTGGGGAACACATTATTGGCAACCCGCGAGCCTTTGATCCGCTCGGGATCAGTAGTAAGTATTATCAGGCCTTCCTTGGTTTCCTCTACCGGGACCCACAGACTGTTCTGGACAAAGTCACGCTTCAGGTTTTTCAGCAAGTCCATGGACTTAATCCGGTCCGCGCGAAACGGTTCGTACGGCACCTGAAAGAATTTCGACAACGATTGCCCCAACGAAGGAAGCTTGACCTGGAATTCGTCAATCAACACATCTTCTATGTCAATGTTCTTCCTGCGGGCTGAGCGGGTTGCAAGTTCGAATTCTTCCGCCGAAATCACCGCATCCGAGACCAAGTAATCGTACTTGGTGCGCACCATATGCTGCGGCTGCTGGCGCTGCTTGAGGGCAATGGCCAGCGTCTCGCAAATAAATGTCACACCCTCTTCCATCCCCTGCGCAAACGGCACACCCCCTTTATTATTGATGATCTGCACCACGCCGATAGTCTCGTTGCTGTTTGCATCTATTACCGGTGCCACCAGCATCTGTTTGGTTCTGTATCCCGTGCGCTTGTCTACTTCCTTTAGGAAACTCAAATGTGAACTCAGTACTCTCAGCTCATTGTCGTCGTAAACGTCCTTGATGTTGACAAGCTTCTTGTTCATCGCCACGAAACCGGCGATGCTTTGTTCATTAATAGGTAATTTCAAATCCTTGAATGAATTAAGCCCGGTTTTAACCTTGGAGATAATCGAGGTTTTGTCGTCGGCCACAGTGTAGATGGTAAGACGGTCTGCGTTAAACAGGGAACAAATGTCCTGGCTCACCTCCAGCATGATTTCATCAATATTGTAAGCGGCATGAATCTTGTTGGTGACCGCCTGCAGTTTTCGAGTGAAATTCAGTTTCTCGGTGAGAACATCCTTGGTTACCGGTTGTGCTTGAAATACGGTACTCATGGCTAAAACCTCATCTCCACACGGCGCATTGTACCCGCCTAAAACATAAAATTCCGTTTGTGTCGAAGCATTACCTGCTGGTGATCAGCTGCGCACTCTTCAATTTCCCGCAGGCCGGGAATATGGGTGAAATCAGGTTGGATTTTCCAGTTGGTACTATGCTGCCTCAAGATATTTTGCATTGCCCTCATCGTGGGCACAGTGACGGTGATCGGCATGTTTCGCATTCATTCCACAGTGGCCACCAAAAAACGGGTAGGGCTGACATGGCCATGATACGAACGACCAATGAAAACATGATTAACCCAAGTGAATGCTTTGAGGCCGAGATCACCCACACCGGTGCCTGCGTCAATCAAAATGCCATTATCGCGGAGCATCGAGGTGCTACGCAAGTACCTACCGCACACACACTGCATCCGAGTGTCCTGGGTTTCATGCATCGCCTGTTTTGTTCCCACTCCATACAGCACTGTTTTCCTCTGATTTTAGCCCTGCCAAGTCAACTAATTCACGCTGGAAACCTTTAATTGAGCCCAGCGGTTCCTGTTGCGGCGGCTTTCCCATATCTGCTTCACGCTACGCGACCCAATCGGAGGTTCCCTCATTTTGTCTCGTATACCCAAATACCGTCCCAACCTCTCTGCGGAGGATCAGCGCGAAACTGCTTGACGCGCTCCAGATACAGCTGATACAGCTGGTCGGAAGGCGACATATTCCGCAAATTGATCAGCTGCAGCTCCGCCATGTCCCAGTCCTGTGACCGGTAAAGTCTCAGCGCGCGCTGGAACAGCATTAATTCATCCAACATTGTCTTGTCTACTTGCCCCTCGAATCCGAGCGGCTCGTAAATAAGCACCGGCTCTTCCTTGCCTTTTACTCTCACCCGATCAAGTTCCCGGTACACAAAGCCAGAGACCACGTTCTTTGTCATTTCACTCAAGATAATGCCTGCGCCGTATTCCTTGCAAAGCCCCTCCAGCCTTGAGGCCAGATTCACCGAGTCGCCCATGACCGTGTAAGCCTTGCGCACCGCGGAACCCATGTCGCCCACTACCATGATGCCAGTGTTTAGGCCCACACCGATCCTGATTTCCGGCCAGCCGCGGACTTTGAACTGCTCGCGAAGCTGCTGTGCGGTGGCTTGCATTTCCAGGGCGCAGATCGCTGCATTGCGCGGATGATCGGGATCGTTTACCGGTGCACCCCAGAACGCCATGATGGCATCTCCGATATATTTGTCCAGCGTGCCGTGATGTGAGCGAATGACACGGGTCATCGCGGTAAGATACTCGTTGATGAACGCCGTTAATTCTTTGGGCTCCAACCCTTCGGAAATCGAGGTGAAGTTGCGTACATCAGAAAACATAACCGTCAGCTCCTGGCTCTTGCCCTCCATGCTGTAGCGCTCCGGGTCTTCGCTCATTTTGTCCACCAGTTCCGGCGGAACGTATTGTCCGAACAGATCGGCGAACTGCCGCTTGGTACGCGATTCTTTAAAGTAGCCGTAAGACATGTTGAGAGCGAACAGCGCGGAGATCAACAATAACCCGCTTGCCAGTGGCAGCACCAGGTTACCGTAATGCCAGACCATGATATTGGTGGTGAGTACAAGCACCAAGACGATTACAGTAAAAAGCGTTGCCCTCATTGGATTCAGCAAAGGCATAAGCAGCGTCAGCGCAAGCCCGGTGAAGAACAGCAGCACTACTTCAGCACCCAGTATGTAGGGTGGGTTTTGCTTGATATTGCCATCCAGCATGCCGGCTATCAGGTTGGCGTGGATCTCCACCCCGGGATAATCCACGCCGACCGGGGTCGAACGCAAATCCTTGAGCCCGGGCGCAGTGGTGCCGACCAGCACAATCTTATTCTTGAGTTCGCCAGGTTTGAGCCGGTCATTCAGCACATCGGTAGCCGAAATGTACTTGAAACTGCCCTGCGCTCCGCGGTAGGGCACCAGGGCTGCAACATTCTGATCCACCGGAATCCGAAGCGGCCCCACCTTCAAATCTTCAAGCCTGGAAAAATCCCGCTTTCCAAGGCCGACATGCATAAACTGGTCTGATGCATAATCCGGTTCGACCTTGGGATAACCCAACAGAGTACGCATGATGGCGAGCGACAGCGGCTCATAGTATGCGTCTTTGTACTTGGCAAGCATGGGTACGCGTCTGTTGATACCATCGGCAGAATCGGGAATCGGGTTGAAATGACCCGCACCTGCCGCAGCATGCTGGAGTTCGGAAAGATTGGCGCCGTAGCCTTTCCATGAAATAAAATCTATATTCTTGCCGGCGAAGGTGCCCGCAGGCAACACCGGCTCCGGCAGTATGTTTACCGCTGCATATTTCCCGGCAACTTCATCGTTTGAAAAGTAGTAACCAAGTATCACCGGGTGCTTTTTCAGGCTCGCAGCAAAGATATTGTCGTATTCAAGCTGCGGCCGCACCTTCGCCAGCGCGTATTGGAACTGCGTATCGTCCTTGAACTGTTTTTGCGATAAATCCTCTAATACCGCGAGACCCGAACTCTCGTCTTTTTCCGCAAACACCACGTCGAAACCCGCCACCGCCGCACCATAACTGTCGAACAGCTTATCCACCATCAACGCCAGGCGGTCGCGGCGCCATGGCCAGCGGCCTTCCTCGGCCAGGCTTTTTTCATCAATGTCCACAATCACGATGCGATCGTCCACAGTACGCGGCATAGTGAGCCGCAGCCGTGCATCGTAAATAATTGCATCCAACTGGTGGAAAAAAGAGAACTCGTAAATTTTCGCTGCATGGCCGAGAAACACCAGCGTGATAACCAGGCCCATGACGATACGAATTGGGAACTTTTTCAGATACGACAAGCGATACCCTTTTTTAGGCGCAGGAAAAGGAAGGTGTGTATGACGCGAACTAGAACAAGCGAAGGATCAGCAGTCAGGCGGCAAGCTGCACAGCTAACAACCTGATGTCGTGGATCACGCCGCGCATGTGTTATGTCTGCTGCGTTTTTAATTAACGCTGCAGTATCCCTCTGCGCTGCGCTCATCTTCCCCTCTCGGTTTAGCTTGCGGCAGCTCAGGTGGCTTTATAGAAGAACTCCATTTTGATTCCCCCGAGCTCGATGATGTCGTGGTCCTTCAAGGGGTGGGCTTGGGCATCGAGCATCTTCCCGTTCAGGTGCGGAAAAGTCGAGCCTTCTACATGGGTTATAAAGTAGCCTTGTGGACGGCGCGTAATTACCGCCACCTGCACGCCAGGTTTGCCCAAGGTGGTGAGGCTCTTGGTCAAATCCAATTCCTTGCCCGCGCTGGGTCCGGTAAGTATCTGGATCGCGGCAAGCAGGCCTGGTTTGACGACCGCTGCCGGAGAGGGTTTGGGCTCGGCTGCCGCAGCGGGTTTTGCTTCAGCGGGCTTGGGCTTGGTTTCCGCTGCCGGTTTCACTTCTGAGGCCGGTTTCGCTTCTGCTACCGTTTTTACCTCTGCTACCGGTTTCGCTTCTGCAATAGGCTTGGACTTGATATCTGCTGCCGGTTTCGTTTCTGCTGCCGTTTTTACCTCTGCTACCGGTTTCGCTTCTGCAATAGGTTTGGACTTGATATCTGCTGCCGGTTTCGCTTCTGCTGCCGCTTTTACCTCTGCTACTGGTTTCGCTTCCGCAATAGGCTTGGGCTTGGGTTCTGCTGGTTTCAACTCAGGGGCCGGTTTCATTTCAGCTGAGTGTTTGACTTCTTCATTTTTTTTGACTTCGGCTGCCGGTTTCGCTTCGGCCACAGCCTTGTGCTCAACGGGCTTCGGCTCTGCAGCCGGCTTGGCTGCGAATGCCGAGCCGGGAATGGTGTCCGGCGTCCGCGCTAGCATCTGTTGCGCAGCCTGTAAATTCTGCAGTATTCCCTCACCCGCTTTGGGCACAGGTTTGGGATGTATCACCATGGTCTTTTCATAATTGCTTTCGGTGGCCTGGCTTGGCTGCTCGTTTACGTACTTGAGCTTGTATTTGCCGAGTTCAATAACATCATTGTTTTGCAGGAAATGCTTTTTCACCATGTTGCCATTCACCAGAGTACCGTTGGTGCTGCCCAGGTCTTCCAAGAACGAATCGTTAAGTATGGTGACGATGACCGCGTGTTCGCCGCTCACCGCAAGATTGTCTATCTGGATATCGTTGCTCGGCTTGCGGCCGATAGTAGTGCGCTCCTTGCTGAGAGTGATTTCCTTCAACACCAGATTGTCCATGCTGAGAATCAACTTCGCCATAAGTTCCTCACACCTTCGCTAACCTGAACCAGGATGATAGCCGGCTTATCCAGTCCATATTAGCAGAAAAATCACGCAATATACGCACCAGAATTACCGACACGTTGTCTCGCCCGCCATTATCGTTGGCCATTTGCACCAACTGCTGCGATGCGAGCTGCAAATTGGCTTGCAAGCTCGACAGTGTAAGTTGAATTTCATCATCCTCTACCATATCGTTCAATCCGTCAGAGCACAATAAGTAGATATCGCCCACTTCTACCTCATGGGTATGAATTTCGGGCTCGACTTCGTTATCGATTCCCAAGGCGCGCGTCACCAGATTTCTGTTTAGGGAGAACCTCGCCATTTCCTCGGTAATCATGCCCGAGTCAATTTGTTCCTGCAACAGTGAATGATCCCGCGTAATCTGCTTAAATTCGTCCCCGCGCAAGCGGTACAAACGCGAGTCACCGATATGCGCTACGCTTAAACGGTTATCATAAAACAACCCCACCACCAGAGTGGTGCCCATTCCGGCATATTGCGGCTGGCTTTTCGACGCCTGGTAAATCGAAGCATTGGCGGCCGCAATTTGCTCCCTCAGTAATTTCACTGCCAGTGTTTCCCCGCTCTCCGGCTCGATACTGCCTGGATCAGCTCCATCCAAGACCTGCTTCAAACCGGTGCCAAGCATGGCGGCAGCGATTCCGCTTGCCACTTCACCGGCATTATACCCGCCCATGCCATCGGCAAGAATAACAAATCCGCTTGCGGCATCAGCGAAGATACTGTCTTCGTTGTGCGAGCGCACCATGCCCGAGTCGGTAGCGGTAACAATTTCCAGAGCCTTGCTCAGGTCCACGAACGCCCTTTCAAAAGCCGACATTAATTGTTTCCTGATTAGCCAAGCATTGCTTCAGCGCTTGCGCCATTTCCGTACCCGTCTGGTAGCGTTCTTCGACTGGCTTGGCCAAGGCCTTGTTGATGATGGCGATCAAGCACTCGGGCAAATCCGGATTGATGCTCAGAATATCGGTGGGCGGCTCATTAGCAATTTTGAACATGAGTTGCGCCATGGAATCACCCTCGAACGGTAATTTCCCGCATGCCAGCTGATACAGGCTCACCCCCAATGAGAACAGATCCGAGCGGCCGTCTATCTTTTTCCCGGCCAGTTGCTCCGGAGACATATATGAAGGCGTCCCGAGTACCATGCCAGTCTTGGTTTTGCTGGAGTCGGTAATGCGTGCAATGCCGAAGTCGGTCACCTTCAGCGTGTCGCTTTCTGGCTCGTACATCATGTTCGCCGGCTTGATGTCGCGGTGGACCACGCTTTGTGCATGCGCATAAGCCAGAGCATCGGCAACCCTGGCTACAATGCTCATCACCTTGGGAATTGGAAGCATATTGTCCGGCTTTGTATAAGGCACCAAATCTTTGCCTTTCAGAAACTCCATAGCGATATACGCCAGATCGTGCTCTTCCCCAGCGTCGAAAATGGTCACAATATTGGGATGGTTGAGGCGCCCGGCGGTTTCTGCCTCGCGGAAGAAACGCGTTTTCACTTCTTCCAGTTCGTCGGCCCCAAACTCCTGGGAAAGCGCCAGGGTTTTGATCGCTACCACGCGGCTGATTTTGGGATCCTTACCCAAATACACGACTCCCATTGCACCCTTACCCAATTCTTTTTCCACTTGATAACGGCCGAGCATTGGTTTTTCCACCTGCCCGCCTTCAAGAATGAGAGCGCCGCCGGGGTGACTGGCGCCGGCACCGCCGAGAATCACGGTTTCTGACATCTGCTTGGCGCGTGTAAGTTTTTGTTCCAGATCCTTGTACTTGGGGTTGTACTCGCTCATGTGCCGGTACACCGATTCTGCTTTGTTGAACTGGCGCTTGCGCTCAAAATCCAGTGCCAGGTTATACAGAAGGTGCATGACGCTGTCATCGAGTGGAAGTTTGCGGAACTTGTCAAAAGCAATATCGAGCTGTCCCTGTCCCTGAAACGCCAGTCCCAGCATGCGGTTCGACTCCGCCGATTCCGCTTCGGATTTCTCCTTGCCTCTTTCGGTCACCAAAAAGCGCTTGGTGGTAAGCATTAAATGGCCGACCAAAAGCAAAGTCGCCGGCAGCATGAGCTGCAGCCATGTCGTCTTGTCAACCATGAGTACAAAATGTGTTCCAAGCAGGGCGACAAGCAAAGCGAAAGTAATAATTGCCCCCATTCCCGCCTTGAGTCTGGGGAGAAGCAAGATGAGATAGAGCGCGATAACCAGGAACACCAGCTTTTCCACCCAGGGAGCCCAGGTCGGAACGACAAAGAAATCTTCCTTGAGGATGCTCGAGACTGAATGCGCAAGCGTCAGCACTGGCGCCATCGCCGGTGATATGGGCGTGACCTGCATAGCTCCGATACCGGCGGCAGTGGCGCCAATCAGCACGATTTTGTCATGGTACTTGTCAGCTGGAATCTTGCCGGAGTAAACGTCATAAAACGAATCTACTGGGAAAGCTGGCCGGTTATCCCGGTCCTTGTAAAAATAAATGTACATCTGCAAGTAGGGGTCAGTAGCAATATTTAGGTGGCCAAGTCTGATCCCTTCGCCCAAGCGCATCACGATGTCGCTCGGCTGAAGGTTGAGGCTTTTTGCCGCCAACAGCAACGACAGGGAAGGGAAATACAAATCGTAATAGCCCAGCACCAGCGCCTCGGTGCGGACAGCGCCATCCACGTCCGGATTGGCGTTCAAATGCCCTATGCCTGCCGCATTCTTGCCGAATTCAGCAAGCGGGCTAATAAGTACATTCGCGGTAGGATAAGGAAGCTTACGGTCGGATACTGCGGAGATGTTATTCTCGACGTTTGAAAGCTGGTTCTTCGATATGAACTCAGGCAAAGGTTGGTCCGGCTTGCCGAGCGGCTCGCCAAGCTGGAACAACATGGCGAGTAATATATTGTTCGCATTTTGTACGCTTCCTGCGAGTTTGTTGTCAGTATTGAGGTTCTGTTCGGCCTCCTTGAGCAGTTCGTCTATTTGGGATAGTTCCTGTTGTGCTGCCGGATCATCCAGGTTCTTTAAGCTCGAATTCGCGTACAGTTGCGCAAGCTTGTTGATATAAACGAGCCCAGGGTCAATCTGAGGCTCGGAAAAAAATACGGTGTTGCCGATGACCTTGGCCTTGGCCCCGGCAAGGAGGTCTATCATTTTCGCGTGCACTTCACGCGACCACGGCCAGCGCCCAATATTGTCTATGCTCTGATCATCAATCGCGATAACTGCAATTTTCTCGCTCGGATTGCGTGACGAAGCCCTGACCCCGAGATCATAGGCCTTGCGCTCCAGGCTTTGAATCAAATCTCCGCTGCCCATAACGAACAGCACAACGGCGACGGTCAGAACGAGAAACCAATCAGCTTTCCAAAATGCGCGCTTTTTCATACCCGAATCCACTTTAAGATTTTTTCGCCCCAATCGGCCAAATTGATATTCTACTGGCGCATATTATGCCACTCATCCGCATCGTGTCTCTTGTTTAAGGCGAGAGCGCACTTGCACCGAGCCCAGACCTTGTAAAGAACACATTCTCAAAAAATCAATCACTAAAACATTTTCGCCAACAGCGCTTGGTCGCGTGGAACCGAAGCAAGCTTGTTGCAAATGCAACCCGTTTTAACTTGCTATTTTGGTTTTATGTTCGTCCCATCACAGGTGCTTCACTGATGAAATGCAGTCACGACTCCGAAGCGAATCGCAGACCGTCCAAATATAGTGCTCTTCAGTAAAAAAATATCCGGTCTGGAAGTCAATGACTATTTGACCAGCAGAACCGGCACTTCGGACAAGTGAATCACTTTGGTAGCCACTGAGCCCAGCAGCAGACTGGAAACCGACCCCAGGCCGCGCGTGCCCATAAGGATCTGGACAACCCCCTTTTCCTTCGCATACTTGCTGATGACCTCGGCCTCGTCGCCTATCCCGATATGGTATTGGTACTTGATACCCGCGGCATCGAGCTTCTTGCGCGCGCCCGCCAAGACAGCGAGCCCTTGCTCCCGGTGGTACTGTTGCACCTTGTCGTGCCCGATATACGATGCCACATGCGCGGGAAACGGATGTTGGACGTTTAGCAGGTGTATTTCCACACCGTGCTTGTACCAACCGAACTTCTTGATCAGTTGGTCAAGCGCGCGGATCGAGGACTCAGAACCGTCTACCGGCACAAGCATCTTCAACATCTGCATCGCTCCCGAAAATTTATTCAGATCTTGAGCCCGTCAGCTCTTATAGGATCAATGTGGCGCCTTGATCTTTTTTTTCTCTATCGCCAGGTCCACCATGCCTTCTTCCTTCGCCGCCTGCTTCCCTATCCATTTGCCGACCGCGACGACGATGGCTGCGCCGATCAGCCCGGCACCCGACAGTTCGAGTACAGCGCCGAGTATCCAAAAAACCTCGAAGTCAATCAACCAGTGGGCGGTGGCCGTGAACCATTCGATCAGGATAGGGTCGGTTACCAACATTTCGCCAGCTACATAACCGATTAGCGCTGCACCGATCGTGATGATCACCGGGAAGCGCCCCATGAGTTTCATCAATATGGTCGCGCCGAAGATTACCAGCGGGATGCTGATCGCTAGCCCGAGAATCAACAGCACGATGCTACCTTTGGCCACCGCCGCCACGGCAATCACGTTGTCCAGACTCATCACCAGATCGGCGATGAGGATGGTCTTGATCGCCGCCCAAAGATTGCCGCTCGATTCGATGTCGCCTTTGCCGCCGTCCTCGGGCACCAGCAGTTTGACCGCGATCCACAGCAGCAGTGCGCCGCCGATCAACTTGAGCCAGGGCAGCTTGAGCAATTCGACTGCGACAATGGTGATGATGATCCGCAGTACCACCGCCGCGCCCGCACCCCAGATCACGGCCTGAGTCTGCCGGCGCGCGGGCAGCGAACGCGCTGCAAGCGCTATCACCACCGCGTTATCCCCTGAAAGAATGATGTTAACCCAGATGATGGCCAGCAATCCGGTCCAAAAAGCGGCAGTCTGCAGCTGATTCAGGAATTCCATGATTCGCGTTTCCTCCTTGATCTCCAGCTGCTTCCATGCTAGCTGTGCGCTGGCATGCTTGACCGCCGAGCCGCTGGCCGCGCCACATAAGCAAAGAGCCGGTGGGTCCCACCCTCACTGATGTGACGAATTATACTGAATCAGAACAATCCGACTACTTTGCCCTGGTCATCAAGGTCGATTTTTTCCGCCGCAGGGATCTTGGGTAGCCCCGGCATGGTCATAATGTCCCCGCATATCATAACCACGAATTCAGCGCCGGCGGAAAGTCGCACTTCTCGTATGTTCACAACATAGCCGGAAGGCGCGCCTCGCAAACCGGCGTCGGCGGAAAACGAGTACTGCGTCTTGGCTACGCACACCGGGTAATGGCCGTAGCCGTCATCCTGCAGCTTCTTGATTTGCGCACGCACCTTGGCGTCCGCAGTAATATCAGCTGCACCGTAAATCTTGTTGGCGATAGCTTTCATTTTGTCCCACAGCGGAGCCGATTCATCGTAAACAAATTTGCAGCCTGCAGGCGTCTTGTCAACAATGCTTACCACGGTGCGCGCCAGATCCTCGGCACCCTTGCCGCCTTCTGCCCAGTGTTTCGCGGGTACCACCGGTGTTTGACTTCCCGCCATTTTTTTCCTGAGCAGCTCCATCTCGGCCTCGGTGTCGAAAGTAAAGTGGTTGATTGACACCACACACGGCAAACCGAAATGGTTGCGCACATTGTGCACATGGCGTTCCAGATTGGCGATGCCTTTTTCCAATGCAGGCAGGTTTTCCTTGTTGAGCTCCTTCACATCAACTCCGCCGTGGTACTTGAGCGCACGCAGGGTCGCCACCAGCACCACCGCTGAGGGACGCAATCCTGCCTTGCGGCACTTGATGTCGATGAATTTCTCTGCGCCCAGGTCAGCGCCAAAACCGGCTTCTGTCACCACATAATCGGCGAGTTTTAGCGCCGCCTGGGTAGCGATCACCGAATTGCAGCCGTGGGCAATATTGGCAAACGGCCCGCCATGGATGAAAGCAGGATTGTTTTCGAGGGTCTGCACGAGGTTCGGTTTCAGTGCATCCTTGAGCAGCACCGTCATTGCGCCGTCCACCTTGAGTTCACGCGCCCTTACTGGTTTCTGCTCACGCGTATAACCGACAACGATGTTGCCAAGGCGGTTTTTTAAGTCTTTAAGCGAAGTGGCAAGACAGAATATCGCCATCACTTCGGAGGCCACCACGATGTCAAAACCATCCTGCCGCGGGAAACCATTGGCGGGGCCGCCAAGCGACACCACGATTTCGCGCAAGGCGCGGTCATTCATATCCACCACCCTGCGCCAGGTAATGCGCCGCACATCCAAGCCTAGTGCGTTGCCGTGGTGTATGTGGTTATCTATCGCCGCGGCAAGCAGGTTGTTGGCAAGCCCGACCGCGCTGAAATCCCCGGTGAAATGCAAATTGATGTCCTCCATAGGAACTACTTGCGCATATCCGCCGCCCGCGGCGCCACCTTTCATGCCAAACACCGGGCCGAGACTGGGCTCGCGTATGCACAGCACTGTCTTTTTGCCTAATCGGTTCAGCGCGTCGCATAGTCCCACCGTGGTGGTGGTTTTGCCTTCACCTGCGGGGGTGGGACTGATGGCGGTCACCAGGATCAGCTTGCCATCGGGCTTATTGGCCAGGCTCTCAATAAAATCCAGGGACAGTTTGGCCTTGTAATGGCCATAAGGCTCGAGATGTTGTTCGTCTATACCGAGTTTTTCTTTCGCCAGTTGGGCAATTCGCCGCATCTTGGATTTTTGCGCGATTTCAATGTCTGTCAGCATAAATACACCTCTTATTTAAAAAACGGTTTTCCTCACAAATCCGCTTGCCACAGTACGGCTTGCAGGCATGTTCAAGTTTATCCGGTAAACCCGGTTTGCATTGGCGGGAATGGTTCAAACAATTCGGGTTACCGACGAATTATATGGCAAGCACCTGTCCGCCGCCGAAACTTGAATGTTTGGGCTTCTGTCCTCCGGGTTTTACCCTGACCGCACAGTACTTGAATTCTGGTATTTTGCCGACAGGATCAAGCGCCGGATTGGTCAGCAGGTTCGCCGCCGCTTCGTAAAAGCAAAAAGGAATAAACACAGCTCCGTGCGGAGTGCCGTCGTCGGCGCGCGCATAGAGTGAAATTTCCCCGCGCCTCGATTCCACGGTAATGACCTCGCCCGGCTGCACGCCAATAGATTCCAAATCCAAAGGATGCAGCGAAGCCACTGGTTCAGGCTCAATCGCATCGAGCACGCTGGCACGACGCGTCATGCTCCCGGTATGCCAGTGCTCAAGCTGCCTTCCGGTAATCAGCACCAGTGGGAAATCGCTATCCGGCTGTTCGTTGGCTGGAATGATGTCTGCCGGCACAAATCGACCTCGGCCGCTTTCTGTCGGAAAATGATCGGTAAATACGACCGGCTCTCCGGGATCGCCTTCATGCTCGCATGGGTAGGTCACCGAGCCATCGCGCTCAAGCCGCTCCCATGTAATGCCGGCGATGGAGGGCATTGCCTTGCGCATTTCATTGAACACATCCTTGGGCCCTGCCGGGTAATTCCAGTTGAGTCCCATGCGCCGCGCGATTTCCTGGATTATCCATAGATCGTGTTTTGCCTCGCCTGGAAGATGCAGCGCCTGCCGTCCGAGCTGCACCATGCGGTCGGTATTGGTTACCGTGCCGGTTTTCTCGGGCCATGCCGAGGCCGGCAGGATGACGTCGGCGAGATAACCTGTTTCGGTCAAGAAAATCTCCTGCACCACCAGCCATTCGAGTTCCGCTAGCGCTTGACGCGCATGCCCGAGATCGGGGTCGGACATGGCAGGGTTTTCGCCCATGATATACATACCGCGGATTTTTCCGGCGTGGACCGCATTCATAATTTCTACCACGGTGAGGCCAGGTTTGGAATCGAGTTTCGTCCCCCATAGTTTTTCAAACACGGCCTGCGCGTTCACGTTGTCCACGTGCCGGTAATCCGGATACATCATTGGAATCAAACCGGAGTCGGATGCGCCCTGCACGTTGTTCTGACCGCGCAGGGGATGTAGCCCGGTGCCCGGACGCCCCACCTGCCCGGTGAGCATCGCCAGCGCTATCAGGCAGCGTGCATTGTCGGTGCCGTGCACATGCTGTGAAATTCCCATGCCCCAGAAAATCATGGAACCATTCGAAGTAGCATAAAGCCTCGCCACCTCTTTAATCGTTGCTGCGGCAACACCGCAAATCGGCGCCATGGCTTCCGGACTGTAGCCTTCTATATTTTTTCTCAGGTCCTCATAGCCGCTGGTGCGGTTCTTAACGAAATCCTGATTCACCAACCCTTCGTGAATGATGGTGTGCATCATGGCATTCAGCAGTGCAACATCGGTATCGGGCTTGAACTGCAGAAAGTAAGCCGCATGGCGCGCGAGCTCCGAGCCGCGCGGATCGGCGACAACGAGCTTCACGCCCTTCTTCACTGCGTTCTTGATCCAAGTAGCCGCCACGGGATGATTCACCGTAGGGTTGGCTCCGATCACGAACACCACGTCCGCTTTCATCACATCGCTGACCTGGTTCGACACCGCGCCTGAGCCAATGCCCTCAAGCAGCGCCGCAACACTGGAGGCGTGGCATAAGCGCGTGCAGTGGTCCACATTGTTGGTGCCGAAACCGGTGCGAACGAGTTTCTGGAATAAATACGCTTCTTCGTTCGAGCCCTTGGCCGAACCGAAGCCGGCGAGCGCTTGCGGGCCTTGGGTATCACGGATTTTTTTCAAATTGCCCGCGACAAGATCAAGGGCTTCTTCCCAGCTTGCTTCACGGAACACTTTCAGTTTTTCTTCCGGATCCATTACGAAATCGGCAGACTTGGGAATGCCCGGCCGGCGTATCAGCGGTTTGGTAAGTCGCTGCTTATGGCTTACGTAATCGAAACCATAACGACCTTTCACGCATAACCGGCCATGGTTTGCCGGACCGTCACGCCCTTGCACATAAAGAATCTTGTTGTCCTTGACATGGTATGTGAGCTGGCAGCCGACACCACAGTAGGGACAAACTGAATCCACGGTCTTGTCAGACATTAGCAAGCCCACGCTTCGGGCAGGCATGAGCGCGCCGGTAGGGCAGGCCTGCACACATTCTCCGCACGCCACGCAGGTGCTGTTGCCCATAGAATCGTCGAGGTCGAACACGATCTTGGAATGCTCGCCACGGAACGCGTAGCCGATGACGTCGTTGACCTGCTCTTCGCGGCAGGCGCGCAAACAGCGCGTACACTGGATGCAGGCATCGAGATTTACTGTTATGGCGGTGTGTGAAACATCTGCGGCTGGTTGGTGGCGTGGATTGAAGCGCGGTTTTCCGACTTTGAGTTTTCTTGCCCACAACTCAAGCTCGGAGTTGAGCGTATAGGATTGCCGCGGCATGTCGGAGAGAAGCAATTCCAAAACCATTTTCTGCGACGCCCGCGCTCGCGGGTTGTCTGAAAATACTTCCATGCCTTTCTTGGGTGTGCGGCAGCAGGAAGGCGCCAAAAACCGCTCGCCCTTGATTTCGACCATGCAGACACGGCAGTTACCGTCCGGGCGCATGCCAGGCTTGTAGCAAAGACGCGGAATTTCCACGCCGTGACGCCCAGCTGTTTCAATTATGCTCTCGTTGCTAAAACCTCTGACGGTCTTGCCGTTCAGCCTGAACTCGATTACTTCCGGTTTCAAAGACAATCCCAGTGGGGCGTTCATCATTTACCTCGCTGAATGTGCGGCGCGCTCGCCGCACCATGGTACATCTTACTTCACTGAATTTCGTGCCGAAAGTACTTCATCACGCTGCGCACCGGGTTGGGCGCTGCTTGCCCCAGCCCGCAAATTGACGCATCGGCCATTGCTATTGAGAGCTCCTCGAGCAGCGTTTTATTCCATTTCGGTTGCTCCATCAACTTCAGTGCCTTGGCGGTGCCGACACGACAAGGTGTGCATTGTCCGCACGATTCATCGGAAAAGAATTTCATAAGGTTGCGCGCCGCGGCAGCAGCATGGTCCTTGTCTGATAAAATAATCACCGCCGCCGAGCCGATAAAGCAACCATACTCATTAAGAGTGTCAAAATCCATTGGAATATTACCCATGGATGCCGGCAGAATACCACCCGATGCGCCACCAGGAAGATAAGCATAAAATTGGTGGCCGGGCAGCATTCCGCCGCAGTATTCATCAATCAGCTCACGCACGGTAATTCCTGCAGGAGTGATATATACACCGGGTTTTTGCACGCGCCCGGACACCGAGAATGAGCGAATACCCTTGCGTCCGTGGCGGCCGTGCGATGAAAACCATTCGGCGCCTTTTTCCAGAATGTCGCGCACCCAATAAAGCGTTTCCATGTTGTGCTCTAGCGTGGGCCTGTTAAATAAACCGATTTGGGCAACATAGGGCGGGCGCAGGCGCGGCATGCCGCGCTTGCCTTCTATGGATTCAATCATCGCCGACTCTTCCCCGCAGATATAGGCGCCAGCGCCGCGTCGCAAATGCATTTTAGGCATTTGGCACGGAGGATCTGCGGTCAATCTTGCGAGTTCTTTGGTAAGAATTTCGCGGCAGCCGGCGTATTCATCGCGCAAATAAATGTAGATTTCGTGAATCTCCACCGCCCAAGCCGCAATCAGCATGCCTTCAAGGAAGCGATGCGGATCTTGCTCTAGGAAAAAACGGTCTTTAAATGTGCCGGGCTCGCCTTCATCAATGTTAACCGCCATCAGGCGCGGTGCGGGCTCACCCTTCACAATGCGCCACTTGCGGCCGGCAGGAAAACCAGCGCCGCCTAGACCGCGCAAGCCGGAGTCTTCCATGATCTTGATTACGGAATCGGCTTCGTGGTTACCGTCCACGCAATCGCGCAGCAATTGATAACCGCCATGCTCGCAATATTCCTTGTACTCAGTGTAGGCAGAAACTGCGCATCGGGTGGCATTGGCCGCTATTGCAGATTGCACTTCTTGCACTTTGGCATGCGGTACCGGGTTTTGACCTACTACCGCCACCGGCGCCTGCTCACAGCGTCCAACACAGGGCGCGGGTTTTACTCTTACATTGGAACCAAGTGTGCTCTTGAGATCGGAAATCAGCTGCTGCGCTCCTGCCAGTTCACAAGAAAGAGAATCGCACACTCGAATGGTCAATGCGGGTGGAATGTTTTCTCCTTCTTTGATGACATCAAAATGATGATAAAACGTCGCGACCTCGAAAACTTCGGCAGTAGCAAGCTTCATTTCTAATGCCAATGCCACGATGTGTCTGGATGAAATGTGGCCAAAGCAGTCCTGGATTTTATGCAAATGCTCGATCAGCAGGTCGCGCCTGCGTGATTCATTGCCGAGTAACGTCCGTACTTCCGCCAGCGCATCAGAATCGACGATACGACCCTTGGGCGCGGCGCGAACGTTGTGCTGCTTCAAACGACCGCCCACTGGCTTATTTCCCGACATCAACACTCCTCTCGATGCAAAATATTGATTCCATACCCGGTCTTAATATCCATGTACCGGTTCAATCCACACTGGTGAATTATACGAATATTTTTCAGCTTACGGCTCTTTCCGGGGGCAGCAAGCAGAAACGGTTAAGAAAGTTAATACAAACTTAAAGCACCGATTTGAGTAATTTCCCCATCTCGGCGGGATTGCGGGTAACTTTTATCCCGCATTCCTCCATTACTCTAAGCTTTTGGTTCCGGCATAACATTGCGCTTCGCGAAATGTTAGCCTCCACCGAAAGTTGGCCTTTAAAGCACTGACTTCAGCAACTTTCCCATCTCGGCGGGATTGCGGGTAACTTTTATTCCGCATTCCTCCATTACGGCCAACTTTTCCTGCGCGGTTCCTTTGCCTCCGGATATGATGGCGCCAGCATGCCCCATTCTTTTTCCGGGCGGGGCGGTAACCCCTGCAATAAAGCCAACCACCGGTTTTTGCATATTGGTCCTGATCCAGCGTGCGCAATCTTCCTCGTCAGTACCGCCGATTTCCCCCACCATGACCACCGCGTCGGTATCCGGATCTTCATTGAACATCTTCATCACATCAATGTGCTTGAAGCCGTTAACCGGATCGCCGCCGATGCCGACGCAGGTGGATTGCCCCAGTCCCTGCTCCATCAGTTGCCCGACCGCCTCGTAGGTCAGTGTTCCTGAGCGTGAGACCACGCCGATACGGCCCTTCTTGTGTATATGCCCCGGCATGATGCCAATCTTAATTTCTTCCGGGGTGATCACACCAGGGCAATTCGGCCCGATAAGCACGGTTTTCTTGTCACGCATCTTGTAGCGGGTGCGTATCATGTCGCGCACTGGTATGCCCTCGGTGATGCAAATCACCAAATCGAGCTCGGCTTCCACCGCTTCATCTATCGCCGCCGCCGCAAACGGCGAAGGAACATAGATCACCGAAACGGTGGCGCCGGTTTTTTCACCTGCTTCACGCACCGTGTTAAAAATGGGGATTCCCTCAAAATCCTGCCCGCCCTTACCTGGGGTCACGCCTGCAACGAAACAGCTTCTGCCGTTCGCATAATCGCGGCACATACGGGTATGGAACTGACCGGTCTTACCGGTAATGCCCTGGGTCATTACCAGAGTATTTTTGTTAATTAATATCGCCATCAACTTTAAGTCCTTTGTCATCTACTCACGCACTGACTTCTTCACTTTCTATTCGCTGCTGCAACGGCTTTTTGCGCGGCGTCCGCCATATTATTTGCGGAAATGATGGGCAACCCCGATTCGGCAAGGATTTTCTTGCCCACATCCACATTGGTACCTTCCAGCCGAACCACCAGGGGCACGTTGAGATGCACCTGTTTCACAGCGGCGACAATGCCTTCCGCGATCACGTCGCATTTCATGATGCCGCCAAAAATGTTGACGAGAACCGCCTTCACTTTGGGATTTTTCAGCATAATCTTGAATGCTTGGGTTACTTTCTCGGCAGAAGCGCCGCCACCAACATCGAGAAAGTTGGCAGGCAAGCCGCCGTAGAGCTTAGTAATATCCATGGTCGCCATGGCGAGGCCGGCACCGTTTACCAGACAGCCGATGTTCCCATCCAGAGAAATGTAGGATAAATCGTGCGCCGATGCCTCGATTTCCGCCGGATCTTCTTCATCTAGATCGCGCATTGCCGCAATCTCGGGATGCCGGTAGAGCGCATTGTCGTCGAAATTCATTTTTGCATCCAGCGCCAGCACACGGTTATCATCGGTCAGAATAAGAGGGTTGATTTCAGCAAGGGAAGCGTCAGTCTCGTCAAACGCCTTGTATAGCCCCTTGAGAAAATTGCGTGTCTGCGCTACGGCTGCTTCGGGAATACCGATTTTGCGCGCTACTTCTTCAGCGTCGCTGTCGGTCAATCCTGACTTCGGGTCGATGAACACCTTATGGATTTTTTCCGGTGTCTTCGCCGCTACTTCCTCAATTTCGGTGCCGCCTTCCGAACTTGCCATGAGCACTACGCACTGCGTTGCGCGGTCCACCACCATGCCAATATAGAGCTCCTTTTTAATATCGGCGCCCTCCTCGATGAGCATGCGCTTCACGATTCTCCCTTTGGGCCCGGTTTGGTGCGTCACCAACCGCATTCCCAGAATCCGGCTAGCATTTTGTTTGACTTCATCCAGCGACTTCGCGAATTTTACGCCGCCCCCCTTGCCGCGTCCGCCAGCATGGATCTGCGCTTTCACCACCCATAGCTTTCCGTCGAGATTGCGCGCCGCATTAACCGCTTCCTCGACCGAAAAACAGGCGATCCCATCGGGCGTAGTTACGCCGTATTTTCTCAGGATTGCCTTTGCTTGATACTCGTGAATTTTCATCGGTACCGTTAATTGCTCATCCGCCTCCGGAGTTTCCGAGGAAGCGCGTATTAAAAGCCGGGGCTAAATGGTGAGGGCTGACTGCGCGAAGCGCTCGGCATTGGCATCCACCACCGCCAGAGCGGACATATTGACGATGCGGCGCACCGTCGCAGTAGGCGTGAGGATATGCACTGGCTTGGCGCAACCTAGCAGTATCGGGCCGACAGTAATGCCCTCGCCCAGCACCTTAATCAGGTTGAAGGAAATATTGGCCGCATCGAGCGTCGGCATGATCAACAGATTGGCGCGTCCCTGCAGCAGCGAATTGGGAAACACCTGGTTGCGAATCTCTTCCGACAACGCGGCATCGCCGTGCATTTCGCCTTCGACTTCGAGATCGGGCGCAAGCTTATGCAGCAGCTTGAGCGCTTCTCGCATTTTGCGCGAGGATGGCGTATCAACGCTGCCAAAACTGGAGTGGGACAGCAGAGCCACTTTCGGTGTCATGCCAAAGCGCTGCACCTCCTCCGCCGCGAGTATGGTCATCTCCGCAATCTGCTCCGCGGTCGGGTCAGGTGTTACGTAAGTATCGCAGATGAAAAACGTGCCCTTGGGGTGAAGCAGCATGTTCATCGCTGCCGCGTTGTGCACGCCCGGGCGCAGTCCCAGCGCGTCCATCACGAAATCAAGATGCAATTGGTAGTGGCCGAAAGTCCCGCACAGCATGGCATCCGCCTCTCCCATGTGCAGCATCAGGGCGCCAATCAGCGTGGTGCGCCGGCGCACTTCGCGGCGCGCGTATTCAATGGACACGCCGCGCCGCTGCATGAGGTTGTAATAAGTGTTCCAGTATTCCTGGTACTGCGGGGGATTTTCCTGGTCGATGAGTTTGAAATCCATTCCGGGACGGATGCGCAGGCCCAGTTTCTGAATTCGCTCGTTAACAATCGCCGGACGTCCGACCAGGATGGGCTTTGCCAATCCTTCGTCGATCACCTGCTGCACGGCATGCAGCACGCGATCATCCTCGCCTTCGCAGTACACCAGCCGCTTCGGCGATTGCTTCGCCGCGTCTAACACCGGCTTCATGGTGAGGCCCGAACGATGGATGAACTGCATGAGCCGATCGCGATAGGCATTGAAATCGGCAATTGGCCGCGTGGCCACACCGCTATCCATCGCCGCCTTGGCCACAGCCGGCGCAATCTTGAGAATAAGCCGCTGATCAAAAGGCTTGGGAATCAGATATTCCGGACCGAAGCTCAGGTTCTGCTCGCCGTAGGCTATGGCTACGATGTCGGACTGTTCGGCATGCGCGAGCTCGGCGATGGCGCTGACTGCTGCGAGTTTCATATCCTCATTGATAGTAGTGGCGCCGACATCCAGCGCGCCGCGGAAAATAAAAGGAAAGCACAGAACATTGTTGACCTGGTTAGGATAATCGGAGCGGCCGGTAGCGATCACTACGTCGGGACGCACTTCCTTAGCGATTTCCGGCCGGATTTCAGGCTCGGGATTGGCGAGCGCCAGAATCAAGGGCCGCTTCGCCATTTGCTTTACCATCTCCGGTTTCAGCACACCGGGGCCGGAAAGCCCGAGAAAAATGTCGGCGCCAATAATCGCATCGCCCAAGGTGCGCGCCTTGGTTTTTGCAGCATAGCGCGCCTTGTTAGGGTCAATAGCCTCAGCCCGGCCCTCATACACCACACCCTTGGTATCGAGGGCAATAACGTTTTCCCTGCGCAAACCCAGGCTCACCAAAAGGTCGAGACAGGCAATCGCCGCAGCACCTGCACCGGAGCACACCAGCTTGACCTTGGCGATGTCCTTACCCACCACACGCAAGCCGTTCAATACAGCTGCGCCGACAATGATCGCTGTGCCGTGCTGATCGTCATGAAACACCGGGATTTTGAGGCGGCTTCTCAGTTTTCGTTCGATTTCAAAACACTCAGGCGCCTTGATGTCCTCAAGGTTGATGCCGCCGAAAGTTGGCTCAAGACTGGCGATGATGTCCACCAACTTGTCCGGATCACGTTCGTTGATTTCGATGTCGAAGACGTTGATACCAGAAAATTTCTTGAAGAGAGCTCCTTTTCCTTCCATCACCGGCTTCGCCGCAAGTGGGCCGATGGGCCCAAGCCCCAGCACTGCAGTGCCGTTGGTGATGACCGCGACCAAGTTGCCGCGGCCGGTATAGTTATATGCCTGGTTCGGGTCATCAGCTATTTCCCGGCAGGGCGCTGCGACGCCGGGCGAATAGGCAAGCGCCAAATCGGACTGAGTGGCAAGCGGCTTGGTAGCAACGACTTCGGATTTTCCGGGAATTGGGAAACGATGGTAATGCAGCGCGTCTTCGGTTAGCTTGTCGGGCATTTTCTTAAATAAATTTTAAAATGGTGCCGGCAAAAGGATTCGAACCCTCGACCGTCGCATTACAAATGCGCTGCTCTACCAACTGAGCTATGCCGGCGCGGTTTTGATTATAGTGGAACGAATGCGGATTGACCACGAATGTCCGCTGTTATTTGATGATCTGGAGGCGCGGTTTGCCGTTGGGAGCGGAAGGCGATGGGCTATCACCGTCAGCATTTTGTTCCATCGCATTTGGCGCATCGTTAAAAAACAGCCCCTGGCCGTTTTCCTTGGCGAAAATACCGTTCACAGTCACCATGGGAATGGACAGCTCGCGTGAGACACCATTAAAGCGGGCGGAAAACTGGATAAGGTCGTTGCCCAAGGTAAGATTGCGTGTTGCATCCTGGCTGATGTTGAGGATAATTTCTCCGTTTTTCACGTATTCCACCGGCACTCGCGTGCGCTCATTCACGCGCACAGATAAGTAAGGCGTCAAGCCGCTGTCGGCGCACCATTCGTACAATGCCCGAATCAGATAAGGTTTGTTGGAGAGTTGTTTCACTTGCGCATCACTCTTTCCGGCGCGGTAAGCGCCTCGATAAAAGCCGGCCGGCTAAATAAACGCTCGGCGTATTTCATGAGCGGTGCCGCCTGCTTGCCGAGCTGTATCCCGTAATAATCAAGACGCCACAGCAGCGGAGCTATAGCCACGTCCAGCATGGAAAATTCCTCTCCTAGCATATATCTCTGTTTGACGAAAACCGGTGCAATCTGCATCAGGTTGTCGCGAATCACCGCGCGCGCCTTGTCTGCCGTTTTCTGGCTACCCTGCTCGATGGCATCGATCTGCGAGAATAATTCCAGTTCGAAGCGGAACAAGAATAATCTAGCCCGCGCACGCATGACAGGATCGGCGGGGATCAGCTGCGGGTGCGGGAAACGGTCGTCAATATATTCATTGATGATATTAGCCTCGTAGAGTATCAAATCCCGCTCAACCAGCACTGGCACCCTGTTGTAAGGATTCATCACAGCCAAATCCTCCGGCATGTTGTAGAGATCAACATCCACAATCTGAAAATCCATGCCTTTTTCGTAGAGAACGATACGGCAGCGGTGGCTGAAAAGACAGGTAGTTCCTGAATATAAGGTCATCATAGCTGTAGCTGGCCAAGGTATTGTTGAATAGAACTTCTTCCCATGTTCAGGAGGTTTCTAATGTATGTCTTTCCAGAATTCTTTTTTCAGCATGTAAGTCACGACAAACAAGATGGCCAGGAAAAACAGCACGTAAATTCCCAGCTGTATGCGGAAAGTCTTCGCCGGATCTGCCATATACACCAGGTAATTCACCAGGTCGGCAACCAGCATGTCGTACTGGGCCGGGGTCAGCATACCCGGTGTTTCCAGCAACAATCTTTGCACTTCATGCTTGTGGCCTAGCGCATCAGTCTGCATTTCCGTTTTTAGTACCTGCACCCCCTGCAGCTCGTGCAGCACATGCGGCATGCCGACTCTGGGAAACACCATGTTATTCCATCCGGTATGAGTGGTGTTGTCGCGGTAAAAACCACGTAGATAGGTATAAAGCCAATCCGCGCCGCGTGAGCGGGCGATTAGTGAAAGATCGGGCGGCGTTGTGCCAAACCAGTCCTTGGCATCGTTTTTATCCATCGCTACAGTCATGGTGTCGCCCACCCGTTTGGCGACTGCGAACATCAGGTTATCCTTGATCTCCTGCTCGGTGAGCCCCAAATCCTGCAGGCGGTTATAGCGCATATAGGCGGCGTTATGACAGGTCACACAATAATTGACAAAAATGCGCACGCCACGCTGCAACGATATCGTGTCATACAAATTCACCGGTGCCGCGTCAAGCTTGATTTCGTTTGAGGCACTCGCCATAACCGGGACAAACAGTAAAGCGATCAAAATTCTCTTCACCATCTCACTCTTTCCGGTTCCGGTCTGGTCTTGTCTATTTTCGTGTACCACGGCATCAGGAAAAAGAACAGGAAGTAAATAACAGTACCAATTTGCGCTATCACTGTCCGTATCTCGGTCACCGGCTGCGTGCCGAGATAGCCAAGGACTATGAAACTGATGGTAAACAGGGTCAACGCCGTCTTGTAGAACTGGCCGCGGTAGCGGATGGACTTGGCCGGACTGCGATCAAGCCATGGCAGGAAGAAAAAGATGATGACCGCGAGCCCCATGAGCAGCACACCCCATAGTTTGGCGGGTACCCATAAGAAATTGAAGGTATTTGCGCGCAGGATGGAATAAAACGGTGTGAAGTACCAGAGCGGCGCAATATGTTCGGGCGTTTTCAAAGAATCTGCAGGAATAAAATTGTTGTGCTCCAGGAAATACCCGCCCATTTCCGGAATGAAGAACACGATGATCGAGAACACGATAAGAAATACCACCACACCCACCATGTCTTTCACCGTGTAATACGGGTGGAAAGGAATGCCATCAAGCGGAATGCCGGTATTCGGGTCCTTGTGCTTCTTGATCTCGATGCCGTCCGGATTGTTCGAGCCTACCTCATGCAGCGCAAGCACGTGTGCAGCTACCAACCCCAGCAACGCCAGCGGCACCGCGATAACGTGAAACGCGAAGAAGCGGTTAAGCGTGGCGTCAGAAACTGAATAGTCGCCGCGTATTAACAGCGCAAGATCGGGCCCAATCAGGGGAATTGCGTCGAACAGGTTGATGATCACCTGCGCACCCCAGAACGACATCTGTCCCCACGGCAGCAGGTAACCGAAGAACGCCTCCGCCATCAGGCACAGGTAAATCAGCATGCCGAAAATCCACAGGAGCTCGCGCGGCTTGCGGTAGGAGCCATAAAGCATGGCCCTAAACATATGCAGATACACCGCCACGAAAAACATCGATGAGCCGGTGGAATGCATATAGCGGATCAGCCAGCCCCAAGACACATCGCGCATGATGTATTCCACCGAGGTAAACGCTAGATTCGCGTCCGGCTTGTAATTCATAGTCAGAAAAATCCCGGTGACGATTTGCATCACCAGCACCAGAAGCGCGAGCGAGCCGAAGTAATACCAGAAGTTGAAATTTTTCGGCGCGTAAT
>DATHDD010000099.1:0-7401 GCA_035319205.1 Burkholderiales bacterium
GCGCTGTGATGGCTGGGAGCAAACATGAAACCGATGCCGATTTGGCGGATGGATTGCGCAACCTGCTCAGGGCTTAAATTGATGTTGACGCCCAGCGCCTCCAGAACATCGGCGCTGCCGCACTGGCTTGAGACCGAGCGCCCGCCGTGTTTCGCCACTTTCGCCCCCGCCGCCGCCGCAACAAAAGCGGAAGCGGTAGAGATGTTGAATGTCTGTGTACCATCGCCGCCGGTGCCACAGGTATCCACCAGATGATGCTCGCCGGAGACATCCACTTTGGTGGATAGCTCGCGCAACACTTGCGCCGCGGCAGCGATTTCTTCGACCGTCTCTCCTTTCACGCGCAACCCGATGATGATGCCGGCAATCTGCACCGGAGTAAGTTGACCGCTCATGATCTGGCGCATGACGGACAGCATTTCATCATGGAAGATTTCACGCCGGTCAATCAGGCGGTTTAGGGCTTCCTGCGGCGTCATGATGTCTGCTCGCGCAAAAAATTCCTGAGCAGGTCGTGGCCGTGTTCGGTCAGAATCGATTCCGGATGAAACTGCACGCCCTCGATAAGTAAATTCTTGTGGCGCACACCCATGATTTCACCATCATCGGTCCAAGCTGTGACTTCCAGGCACTCCGGCAGGCTCTCGCGCTCAATCACCAGTGAATGATAGCGCGTGGCCTGAAACGGGCTCGGTAAATTGCTGAATACACCCTGCCGTATGTGGTGGATGTTGGACGTCTTGCCGTGCATCAATTGTTTCGCATGCACGATCTTGCCGCCAAAGGCCTGGCCGATGCTCTGGTGACCGAGGCAAACGCCGAGTATGGGGATTTCCCCGGCAAAGCGCTTGATCAGCGGCACCGACACGCCCGCTTCATTGGGCGTGCAGGGTCCCGGCGAAATCACGATGTGTTCCGGCTTGAGTGCCGCGATTTTATCCAGTGCGATTTCGTCGTTGCGATACACGACGACCTCTTCACCCAGCTCGCCAAGATATTGCACCAGGTTGTAGGTGAACGAATCGTAGTTGTCTATCATCAGAAGCATGGTTGTAAGAGCTTTTAATCGATTTTACTATCCAATCCTGCTTGCGCCATTTCCGCTGCCCGCAAAACTGCCTTGGCCTTGTTGCATGTTTCCTGCCATTCGCTGGCTGGCACAGAGTCGGCAACTATGCCTGCGCCCGCCTGCACATATAAAGTTTGATTTTTAATCACTGCAGTACGGATGGCAATGGCCAGATCCATGTCGCCGTTAAATCCTAGATAACCCACCGCGCCGGCGTAAATGCCGCGCCTGGTCGGCTCCAGCTCGTCGATGATTTCCATGGCGCGCACCTTGGGTGCTCCGCTTACCGTGCCCGCCGGAAAAGTCGCCTTTAGAACATCCATCGCATTAAGTCCGGCTTTAAGCTTGCCCTCGACGTTCGACACGATGTGCATGACATGCGAGTAGTTTTCAATCGTCATGTTCTCCGTCACGCGCACCGTGCCGGCCTGCGCCACGCGCCCGACATCATTGCGCCCGAGATCCATGAGCATGATGTGCTCGGCGCGCTCCTTGGGATCGGCGAGCAACTCCTGCGCGAGTTTTTCGTCTTCAGCGCGCGATTTGCCGCGCGGTCGGGTGCCAGCAATCGGTCGCAAGGTAACCGTATCCTGTTCCAGGCGCACCAGTATTTCAGGCGAAGCGCCTACCACGTGAAATCCTCCCAAATCAAAATAAAACATGTAGGGAGAAGGATTAAGCGCCCGCAGCGCGCGGTAAAGGGATAGCGGCGACGCATGATAAGGGTGGCTCATGCGCTGGCTCAGCACCACCTGCATGATGTCGCCGTCATATATATAGCGTTTGGCGCGCTCCACCGCCTGCATGAACGCGCCCTCGCTGAATTCCGCGCGCACCTGCGCCGGCCTGCCGTTAACCTGCTCGGGAATCGCCACCGGACGACGCAAGGCTTGCAGCAGTTCCCGCAAACGCTGCCTCGCGCGTGCGTAGGCATCGGGCTCGCTCGGATCAGCAAACACGACTAGGAACAATTTGCCGCTGAGGTTATCCACCACAGCGAGCTGTTCCGAGAACAACAACAGGATATCCGGGGTGTCCAGTGCATCGGGCTTGGCGGTTGCTGCAAGTTTGGTCTCGATATAGCGCACCGTATCGTAGGCAAAATAGCCGACCAGGCCGCCGCAAAAGCGCGGAAGTCCCGGCAACCGCGCCGCTTTAAAGCGCTGTTGCATATCCTGAATCGCCGCTAGTGGATCGGCAGTTTCGGTTTTTTGCAGCAGGCTGTTGCCGCGGTATTCACTGAATGAATTCCCGCGCACTTCGATGCGGCTTTCCGCCGCTAGCCCGATAAACGAATAGCGGCCAAAACGCTCGCCGCCCAAGACGGACTCCAGCAAATAGGAATACGGCTGGTTGGCGAGCTTGAGATAGACCGACAGAGGGGTATCGAGATCGGCGAAGGTTTCCAGCACCAAAGGTATGCGGTTGAAACCCTGTGCGGCAAAAGCTTTGAATTCAGATTCAGTCATGAACAACTCCGGAAAAACAAAAAACCAAAAGATGGAAAAAAGCGCGTTTCAGCGCCAAAAAGCAATGCGCCAAGGACGCCAGGCGCCCGTGGTCTCAATTGCCCATCTTTTGCTTTCCGTGAAGTTCATGCTTTACCCAAGAATTCGTTTTGTAACAGCTTTGCCGCGTCACGCAGCGTCGCTACTATAGCATCACAATCCAGTTCACGCACGTCCCGGCCCTGACAATAACCGTAGGGTACGCAAAAGATGTGGCAGCCTGCTGCGCGCGCCGCTTGTGTGTCAAGCGGCGAATCACCGATTAACAGCATTTCGCGCGGCTCAACGCCAAAATGCTCGCCGGCGTGACGCAAGGGCAGCGGATCAGGTTTTTTCTTTGGCAGATTATCGCCGCACACCAGCAGATCGAAAAAATCCAGGAGGCCGGTCACGTCGAGAAGTGGCCGCGCGAAACGCTCCGCTTTGTTGGTAACGCAGGCCAGACGCAGTCCCTGGGCGCGCATCGCCTGCAAGCCTTCTACCACTCCCGAGAAGGGGCGAGTCTGGTTAAGCATAACTTTTGCATAATGCTTCTCATAAATTGGCAGCGCGCGCTCGAGGAGCTGCGAATCCGGCTCGAATTCAAGACTCGCCGCGAGCGAGCGTTTCACCAAATTGGCTATTCCTCCGCCGATAAAGTTTTTAATTTCCTGTGCATCAAGCTCCCGGAGCGCGAGTTCAGCCAGCATCGCGTTCGCCGCCACAACCAGATCGGGAGCTGTGTCGAGGAGTGTGCCGTCGAGATCGAACAGAACCGCTTTTACCGGCAACCTGAAATTCTTGAGCGGTCGAGCTTGCGTAGAAGGCTTCATTTCAGCGCCACTCAAATCTTGGCAAGCTCAGAGCGCATCGCGGCAATGGTGGCCTTGTAATCCTTGGTGCTGAAAATAGCCGAGCCCGAAACAAAAGTGTCTGCGCCGGCGCGCGCGATTTGCGCGATGTTGTCCACTTTTACCCCGCCATCCACTTCCAGCCAGATGTCGCGTTTGCTTTCATTAATCAGCTTTCTTACGCTGCGCAGCTTGTTAAGGGCTTCGGGAATAAATTTCTGCCCGCCATACCCGGGATTCACCGACATGATGAGCACCAGATCGAGCTTTTCCAACACATGATCGAGATAATGCAGTGGAGTACCCGGGTTGAACACCAGCCCGGCTTTGCAGCCCTGTTCCTTAATGAGCTCGATAGTGCGGTCAATGTGTTCGCTGGCTTCAGGGTGGAAGGAAATGATATTGGCTCCTGCCTTGGCGAAGTCGGGAATAATGCGGTCCACGGGCTTGATCATTAGATGCGCGTCAATGACCGTTTTGGTGAGCGGGCGAAGCGCCTCGCACACCAGCGGCCCAATAGTGAGATTGGGCACATAATGGTTATCCATCACGTCGAAATGAATCAGATCCGCTCCGGCGGCAATCACGTTCACCACCTCTTCGCCGAGCTTGGCAAAGTTCGCGGATAGTAAACTGGGAGCGATTCGATACATGGCGCCTGCCCTGTGCTGACCCAAAGGCGCATTTTACCTGTTATCCGTTGCCCCATACAGGTGGTGTCTTGCGGGTACTTGTCATAGAATAATGCCCATGGGAAACAGCAAAAAATACGAGATCACCGTTACCACGCGCACCAGTTTCATCCCCGAGCAATCCGATGTGGATAATGAGCGATATGTTTTCGCCTACACCATCACCATCACCAATACCGGCAACGTTGGAGCACAACTTATCAGCAGACACTGGGTCATCACCGATGCGGAAAACCACATACAGGAAGTGCGCGGCCTGGGGGTGGTAGGCGAGCAGCCGTTTTTAAAACCCAACGAAAGTTTTGAATATACCAGCGGCACCGCCATTGCCACCCAGGTGGGGACGATGAGCGGAAGCTATCAAATGGTCGCCGAGGATGGCGTAAGCTTTGATGCGCCAATTCCCGAATTTACTCTCAGCATACCCCGCGTTCTGCACTAGCCCGTGTCTTTACGTTGCAGCTATACGCTGATTGCGCCGTTCTACGATGCCGCAATCCGGCGTGCGACTTCGAAAATCCGAGCGCAAAGTCTTAAGCATCTTCCCAACGAGGGTAGATTACGCATTCTGGTTAACGGCATCGGCACCGGTCTGGATCTCCCATACCTGCCACGAACCCATGATTACGTTGGTCTGGATTTGACCGCAGCAATGCTGCGACGGACCCGGTCGCGTAGTGGCAACTTGCAAATCCATCTGGTGCAGGGGAATAGCTTAAATCTGCCGTTTGCGGATAATTGTTTTGATCATGTGGTACTGCATCTAATACTCGCCGTAGTATCCGACCCTGTGCAATGCCTAAAAGAAACCATCCGCGTACTGAAAACCGGAGGCCAAATTCTGCTCCTCGATAAATTCCTGCGCAGAAATGAGCGGGCCTGGTTCCGACGCGCCCTCAATCCGCTTGCTGCCCGCATCGCAACACGACTGGACGTGGTATTTGAAGATGCGCTGAAAAGCGTGTCTGGATTGAAAGTGGAATCCGATGTGCCGGTGCTGGCTCGCGGCTGGTTCAGGAACATCCTTCTGGTAAAAATCTAAAGAACCTCTGAACATGTCCTCCGAGAGCGGCAATCAATGGGTCAACGCTTATCACCCTTGTCGCGTCCGCGCGGCCAAGTCCACCACACGATGAGGATGAGAACCAACAGCGCGACGCCTGCCTCTAACAGCAACCAGTCCATTTGTCGTTTGTTATACTTGTAAAAATTCTGCTTGCTACTTTAACCAAAAAGACATGCAACGCCAAATACGCTTATTCCTGCTTGCAGTCGGATTGTTACTGACAGCGTGCACTACGCTGGAAAAGCCTCCTGCTCCGGTTACCGTTACTCCGGTAGTCATACCGCCAATACCCCCTCTTCCCAAGCTTCAGGCAAGCAGCTGGGATGCGATTCCCGACTGGAACGATGACAATCTGGTTCAAGCCTGGGACGCTTTTCTGCAAAGTTGCAGCGCGCTCGGAAAGCAGCTCGCATGGCAGCCAATATGCCTGACCGCGGAGTTTTTTGAGCACATAGACAACCAGCACCTTCGCGTCTTTTTCGAATTGAATTTCACGCCGTATCAAGTGCTGAACGCCGACGGCAGCGATGAAGGTTTGGTTACGGGATATTATGAGCCGCTGCTGAACGGCAGCCGCACACTGTCCAATCGCTACCGCTATCCGATTTACGGCGTGCCCGAGGATTTGCTGGTGGTGGATATGAGCGACGTTTACCCGGAGCTCAAAAACCTGCGGCTGCGCGGGCGCGTCATCGGGAGGAAAGTCGTTCCTTATTACAGCCGTGCTGAAATTGAGCAGGGGGCGCCTACGCTTAATGGGCGCGAAATGCTTTGGTTGGACGACCCGGTGGACCTGTTTTTTCTGCAAATCCAGGGTTCGGGCCGGGTTAAGCTCGATACCGGAGAAACTATCCGTATCGGGTATGCCGAGCAAAATGGCTATCCCTACAAATCCATCGGCAGGATATTGGTGGAGCGCGGCGAGCTGCCGCTGGAAAAGGCCTCGATGCAGGGAATCAAAAACTGGGGAGTCCAGAATCCGCAGAAACTCGCCGCACTGTTGAACGAAAACCCAAGCTACGTGTTTTTCCGCGAATTGCCAATCACTCTGCCCGGGCCGATTGGTTCTTTGGGCGTGCCGCTCACGGCTGGGCGCAGTCTCGCCATCGACCCGCGCACTATTCCGCAAGGCGCGCCGGTTTATCTTGCCACCACTTGGCCTAACTCCGACAAGCCGTTAAACCGGCTGATGCTGGCGCAGGACAGAGGCGGCGCTATCAACGGCGGGGTGCGCGCGGATTTTTTCTGGGGTTTTGGCGAGGAAGCTGCCAATCAGGCGGGAAAGATGAAGCAAAGCGGCAAAATGTGGGTGCTGCTGCCGAAAGACTACGCGCCACAACCCAATTAGCGAATCTAATTCGTGTCGAGATTGTTCAGCATTTTCTCCAATTGCGCGGCAGGAATCGCTCCAGGTATTACTTCACCATCGGCAAAAACCAGGGTCGGCGTGCCATTGATGCCCTTGCTGTGCCCGTACTCGACAATTCTGTCCACTGGAGTATCGCAGCTGGATTGGGTTACCGGCCCGCTGCGCTTGAGCATGAAATCGTTCCACGCCTTGATGCGATCGGGCGAGCACCAAATCGCCTTGGCTTTTTCCGTTGCACCGGGATGCAGGGATTCAATCGGATAGAGAAAAGTGTAAATCGTCACGTCGGTGACATTGACCATATCCTGTTCCAGTCTTTGGCAGAAGGGACAATAAGGGTCGGAAAAAATCGCCACCTTGCGCTTGCCGTTGCCTTTCACGATTTTAATGGCCAGATCCAGCGGCAGGGTATCAAACTTAATTGCGCTCAGCTTTTTTTTGCGCTCATCAGACAGGTTCCGAAAATTTTTCGCATCGAGCACGTTGCCGATAAAAAAATAGGTGACCTTTTCGTCGGTATATATCAGTTCCCCAGCGAGGTACACTTCGTAAAGGCCGAGGTAAGGCGTCTTGGTCACGCTCTCAATTTTGGCATCAGGAAATTTCTCCTGCACTGCTTTTCTCACTGATGCTTCGTCAGCTGCAGCGGTGCCGGCAAAAATAAGCAGCGCAAGCAACAGGCAGGCTTTTTTCAAAGCGTGTTGTATCGGCATGATGTATTCCCTAATATAGGCTCCGGGTTGGACAGTCTAATTTAAAGCGCGTTGCACCAAAAAGCCTTTTATTTGCGGCAGGCTATTGGTGAGCCTTAAGCCGAAGTTGCGCAAACCGGAAAACCACGGGCTGCTGAACAGCCGTTGCAGTCCA
>DATHDD010000100.1:0-9402 GCA_035319205.1 Burkholderiales bacterium
ATGGCCGCTGTGCGGTATGCATTCCTGACCGGGCTTTGGTCGAAGCCAGCACCACCGCGCAGTTTCAAGCTATCGCTGTAGCGATAAGACGCGCCGAGTGAGCCGCGGTAAGTGTTGCGCCAGTTTTCCGTCGTCACACTCATCTGCCCGTTGGCAAGGACGATTGCCAGGTTATCGAAGTAGCTCCAGCGGGTAAATGTCACATCGCTGAGCAACTCCCATTTTTCACCAATATCCTGAACCGCGCTAACAGAAATGGAGTCCGGAAGCGTCACATCCGCTGTCATTCTGTTATTAACAAAGCGCGGGTCGGCCGATAAAGCGGCAGGCACATTGGTAAAGGAAGCGCTTCCTTCCAACTTTTGGTGAACTGTCGAACGATAAGCGATGCCAACTCGAGTATCAGTGGGAAACTGGAACAGCGCGCCAAGATTGTAGCCAAAGGCCCAGCTGCGTCCCGAAACTCCGACCGAACCGTCCGCAGATTGCGGTGCGCCACCGGAAAGCAAACCAAAATCGATGGCCTTAGTGAGATTCGCGTTGAGGTACTGGGCGTTGAAACCAGCGCCGAACGAAACTCGGTCGTTCACCTTGTACGCCAGGCTGGGGTTAAGATTGTATGATGTGAGCTCGCTCTTCAGCGCCTGGTAGCGTCCCACCCAGTCGCCGTTATACTGCGTGTGCAAACCGAACGGCGTGCTCACGCCGAAACCATACTTGATGTTGGGCGTGATATCGGTAACCAGATAAAAATTGGGAATCACCAACCCTTTGCCTGGATCGCCGCCATTGCCCCCGGTCAGGGGAACAAAGGGGCCTCCCGGCGGGCCGGTGAACGAGCCCTGATTGCTGAACGTCATGTCGGGTACGATGCCATGAACGCCCACCGATAACAGCGTGCCGGTTATCCGCACCATGGCCGCGGGGTTGTAAAAAACCGTGCTCGCGTCTTCGCCGCTTGCCGCGCTCCCGGCAAAAGCAACGCCCACACCACTTCCGCTCTGTTCGTTCAGGGCAAAACCTGCCGCAATGGCGCCGCCTGCCAACCCGCCAAGCAGTGCGGTCAGACCGGCAGCCGTTAGTGGTTTGTATAAAAAACCTGTTTTTCTCATTTTTGATTCCCTATGCAAGGACCTTGAAAGACCCGCCGGTCAAGATCTACAGACATTTTAATACAGTTGCTTGATGGATTGAAAAATCCCGCTAAACATCATTCCGGCGGCACGGCCCGCGGTTTCCTGTTCTCATCCACAGCCACGTAAGTCAGCGTCGCCTCGGTCACCTTCACGCATTCGATGTCCAGCGGACTGCGCTGGGCAAATACCTCAACATCAACCGTGATCGACGTGCGCCCGACGCGCACGATGTCCGCGTACAGGCTTACCAAATCGCCTACAAAAACCGGCTGCTTGAACGAAAATGCATTCACTGCCACCGTGGCCACCCGCCCGCGCGCGCGGCGTATCGCCTGTATGCTCCCTGCGATATCAACCTGCGACATGATCCAGCCGCCGAAGATATCGCCGACGGGGTTCGCATCCGAAGGCATAGGGACTACCCGCAAAGCGGGTTGCTTGTCGTGCGGCAGCGTTACTTTTTCTATGGGAGCCATACTCGGTGCCCTTCGTAAAGCTTTGTAATCTGTTTTTTGTAATGCTCCATCGCCTGCAACCGGCGCAGCTTCAGAGTGGGAGTAAGCAATCCGTTCTCAATGCTCCACGGCTCAAGCAGGAGCGCCGCGCGGCGCACCTGTGCATAGCCCGGAAATTCCCACAATTGCTGCGAAATCCGTTTGAGTACCAGCTGTTCGGCAATCTCGCTTTCCAAGACATCCGGCGCCAGGGGATCAATGCCCGACTCCGCCGCGGCTTTTTTCCATTGTCCCTCATTCAGTACTGCAAGCACCGCAAGATAAGGACGCGCCTCGCCGATTATCATGGTGTGCTCGAACAGGGAATCCCGGGCTATCGCCGCTTCCATGTCGAATGGTGGAACTTTTTCGCCGTTCGACATGACGATAATGTCTTTCAAACGCCCGGTGATGTAGAGCTTGCCCGATTCATCCATGCGCGCGGTATCGCCGGTATTGAGCCAGCCATCAGGGCTTATCATCGCCCGGGTGGCTTCTGGATTATTCCAGTAACCGAGCATGATATTAGAACCTTTCACCAGCAATGCATGGTTTTCGTCGATGCGCACTTCTACATTGGGTATGGGCGGCCCGATGCTCGCTGGAACATTATCATGCATGCGGTTCACGCACACCACCGGGCTGGCCTCGGTCAAGCCATAACCCTGTAAAATCGGCAGGCCCATTGCGATAAAAACCCTGGAAATCTCGGGCGCCAGCGCGGCGCCGCCGCACAACACGGTTTGCAGGCGTCCTCCCAATCTCGCCATTACTTTGGCCGCTACGAGGCGATTCAACAATGGCCACAGCAAATGCCTAACCCGCCATGGACCGCGTTTCTGCTTGTATTCAAATCGGCTCCAGCCGATGGCGACAGTCAAATAAAAAAGGCGCCGCTTGAACACGGGTCCCCCGTGAAGATTGTTCCTGATTGCCGCATAAATCCGTTCGAATATGCGCGGCACTGAGACCAGGATCGTGGGACGGATCACCTGCAAGTCTTCCGCCAAGTGCGGTATGGAACGCGCGAAAGCAACCGTCGCGCCCGCCATCACGGACAAGTAATAGCCGACAGTGCGCTCGAAGGTATGTGACAGCGGCAGGAATGACAGGAACAGAGAGCCGTGCGGCACACAAAGAGTTTGCAGTGAATCGTGCACGTTCGACAATATATTCAGATGACTCAGCATCACGCCCTTGGGCCGCCCGGTGGTGCCCGAAGTGTAGATGATGGTGGCAAGCTCTCCGGGTTGCCCCAAAGTTTCCATTTCCTGCGCGCCTTCTTCAGGAAGCCACTCTTCCACTGTTGCGATACGCGCATCATTTGTGTCAGCGGCGTCGATTCCGCTTAAAACCAGAATGCGCCGCAGACCGCTGCTTTCCCATTCATTTTTAACTGCTTCCAGCTGCTTCCATTGCTCCCGATTCTCCAAAAGCAGCAATTTGACTCCCGCATCTTTCAGGATATAAGCCACGCTGGCCGGGCGGTCGTCAAAATAAAGGGGCACCATCACCAGCCCCAATCCCAAGGCAGCCTGATCCAAAATAACCCAGGCCGGCCCGTTGCGCAGCATGATGGCCACTCGGTCGCCCGGCATCAGCTTCTCGCGCCTTAACGCCGCCTGCCAGCGCACTACCTGGTGCTTCATCTGCTCCCATGTGTAATCACGCCAATTGCCGTGCTGCTCATTGAACTTGCGGTAGGCAATGGCATCCGGCGTGCGCCTGACGCGCTCGCGGAAAAGCCCGCTTATAGTGCCCGCGCTTGCAACCGGAATGATATCCGTCACCGGCAAATCTGTTCTCATGCTCTCGTTGTCCGTAAAATATTTACGCATTTTAATCAACAAACAAGTCGGACGCGAGATTCGCGCCCGGTGTCACCGCGTATGCTGAAAAATCGGTCACGCCCGCGCTGCGCAACACGTCCTCATCAATAAAATAATTGCCGGTGGTAATGCGGCTGTCGCTATTGAAAATCACATAAGCAGCATCCGCAATGATTTGCGGCTTGCGGCTCGCCTGGAAAACCGCGCGTGGAAAATGCACTTCAACCGCTGCTGTGGCAACAGAAGTACGCGGCCATAGCGAATTGACCGCAATGCCGTAGCCCGCCAGCTCCGCAGACATGCCCAGGGTGCACAGGCTCATGCCGTATTTGGACATGGTGTAGGCGAGATGATGCTTGAACCATTTGGCATGCAAATTGAGCGGCGGCGCCAGATTGAGTATATGTGGATTTGCGGCGCGCCGGAGATAAGGGATGCACGCCTGTGAGCTTAAAAAAGTGCCGCGCACATTGATTGAAAACATGAGATCAAAGCGCTTCATCGGGGTGTTGAGCGTATCGGTGAGACTGATGGCGCCGGCGTTATTTACCAGAATATCAATCCCGCCAAAAGTTTCCGCAGCAGTAGCAGCTGCCGCGTAAACTGCGGCTTCATCACGCACATCGAGTTGTATCGGCAGCGCCTTGCCGCCCGCCACCTGTACTTCATCCGCAACGCTGCGAATGGTGCCGGAGAGTTTGACATGAGGCGTGACGGTCTTGCCGGTTACCACTATTTTCGCCCCGTCACGCGCGCAGCGCAGAGCGATTGCGCGGCCGATGCCGCGCGAGGCGCCGGTGATGAATATGGTTTTACCTTCGAGCGACACGACAGGTTTGCGCGCTATTCAACCAATGCTGCGACGATCTTGGCTGGATCATCTGCATCACGCTGTCTTCCTGCCGGAGGATAACATTTCCCGTTGCGCAACCAGGCTTTTATCAGGCACGACCTTGCCGAAATCAGGCGGAAAGTCGTCCACCATGATGACTTCTCTGCGCAGCGCACGCGCTTTCACCAGCATATCCATTTCAGCAATGCTGATGATGCCTTGCTGCACAGCCTGGACCTTGGTTTCCTCGAACGTTTTGCCTTTGATGCGTCCGGCTTTCACTGCGCCGCGGATTTTCGCTTCGATTACCTCAGCGGCAAGCGCGCTCTGCAGCGCGATATCGAGGCGTCCCACCGGATCGGCCTCGTTGACGGGAACATAAATACCCGCAGTCAACCTGTCACGCGTAGCCGAGGGCGCGAGCAATAAACTCGACACTTGCCGGCCCAGCTCATCGCTTGGCCGGCTCAAGGTTCTGCCCAGGGGAAAAACCAGCCGGCGCAGCAGCCACGCCTTAACTCTACCGGGAAAGTTCTCGAGTATCCCATCGATGGCGCCCTGCATGCGCCACAGCGTGTCCTGCAAAGACCAATGCAGCAAAGGCAAATCGGCGCGCTGCCGGCCTTCATCTTCATAGCGCTTCAAGACAGCGGAAGAAAGGTAAAGCAGGCTCAGCACATCGCCGAGCCGCGCCGAAAGTTTTTCCTTGCGTTTCAACGCACCGCCCAGCACCAGCATTGCCACATCGGCGAGCAGTGCAAACGTTGAACTCATGCGCGCGAGCTGCCGATAATAGCGGGCGGTATCAGGTGCGCCGGGAATTCCTGCGAAGCGCGCACCGCTCAATCCCAGGAACAGCGCGCGCGCGGCGTTGCTCAGGGTAAAGCGTATATGGCCGAATAGGGCAGCGTCGAATTCGCGCAGCGCTTTTTCAGTTTCGGCATTGTTTGCAGAAGCAATTTCCTGCAACACATAAGGATGGCAGCGGATTGCGCCCTGGCCGAAGATTATCATGCTGCGCGTGAGAATATTCGCGCCTTCCACGGTAATGCCTATGGGAAGCTGCTGATAGGCCTGCGCCAGGTAATTGCCGGGACCCATGCAGATCCCCTTGCCGCCGTGCACATCCATCGCATCGTTGATGACTTGGCGGCCGCGCTCGGTAATGTGGTATTTGACAATGGCTGATATCACCGCAGGTTTCTCGCCGAGATCCACCGCGCCCGCGGTCATCACGCGCGCCGCGTCCATCATATAGGTGTTGCCGCCGATGCGCGCCAGCGCTTCCTCCACGCCTTCGAATTTGCCGATCGGGGTATTGAACTGGATTCGCACTCGTGAGTAGGCACCGGTGGCGCGGGCAGCAAGCTTGGCTATGCCGGTGCTGCTTGCCGGCAAAGAAATCGAGCGTCCCGCGGCCAGGCAGTTCATCAGCATGCGCCAGCCCTGGCCGACACGCTCCACTCCGCCGATTACCCATTCCATGGGAATGAACACGTCATTGCCGGAGTTGGGCCCATTCTGGAAAGCCGCATTGAGCGGGAAATGGCGGCGCCCGATATTGATTCCCGGCGTATGAGTCGGAATCAGCGCCAGCGTTATGCCGACCTCTTCGCTCCCCCCGAGCAAGCGCTCGGGGTCGTAAAGCTTGAATGCAAGCCCAAGCAGAGTCGCCACCGGGCCCAGGGTGATGTAGCGTTTCTCCCAAGTGACGCGCATTCCCAGCACGTCTTGCTCGCCTTGGAATTCGCTCCGGCAGACGACGCCGTAATCCGGAATCGAGCCTGCATCCGAACCGGCTTCGGGCCCGGTCAAGGCAAAGCACGGAATTTCCTGTCCGCGTGCCAGGCGCGGCAGATAATGACTTTTCTGCCCCTCGGTGCCGTAATTCAAAAGCAGTTCCGCCGGACCCAGTGAATTGGGCACCATAACCGTAACGGCTGCCGTGCCACTGCGCGAAGCAAGCTTGGTTATCACCGCGGAATGCGCCAAGGCGGAAAAACCCTTGCCGCCATATTGCTTGGGGATGATCATCCCGAGGAATCCTTGGTCCTTGATGAACTGCCAGACTTCGGGTGGCAAATCATAAAGCTCATGGGTGATGCGCCATTCATCCAGCATCGCGCAAAGCTGCTCGACCGGCCCGTCGAGAAAAGCCTGCTCCTCTGGAGTGAGCTGCGGCTTGGGCACCGCGAGGAGCTTTTTCCAGTCGGGCTTGCCGCTGAACAAATCGCCGTCCCACCATACGGTGCCTGCATCCAGAGCTTCCCGCTCGGTTTGCGAAACCTGCGGCAGCACTTTCTTGAACCAGTCAAGAAGCGGCTCGCTGATCAACATCGAGCGCACTGAAGGAACATTAAGAGCAAGTGAAAATACAAACACTATCCACAGCAATACGCTTACCGCGGGAGCCGCGCTGACTGTTACCACAGCAAGCGCGAGAGTAGCCGCGCTCCATATCCAGCCGGGAACGCGATGGTAGGCGAGTCCCCAGGCCAGCGCTAGGATAACGAGTATCCAGAGCAAGGTTGTCATGATGGTTATTCCTTTCTACAGCACCGGGTAGCCGCAGTTGAGTTGCTTATCACCCGATATTATGCGCGTTATTCGATTGCCGAAGCAGACTTGGCGCGTTCGCGCAGCATAAATTTCTGTATTTTACCTGTCGAGGTCTTGGGAAGCACGCCGAATATCACCCTCTTCGGCACCTTGAAGTGAGCCATGTTGCTGAGGCAGTGCTCGATGATTTCTTTCTCGGTTACGTTGGCGCCTTCCTTCAATTCCACAAAGGCGCATGGCGTCTCGCCCCACTTCGGGTCCGGCTGCGCCACTACCGCCGCCATCATCACCGCGGGATGGCGATAGAGCATGTCTTCCACTTCCAGCGACGATATATTTTCGCCGCCGGAAATAATAATATCTTTGGAGCGATCCTTTATTTTCACGTAGCCATCGGGCTGCATTACCGCCAGGTCGCCGGAATGGAACCAGCCTCCCTTAAACGCTTCTGAGCTTGCCTTCGGGTTCTTGAGATAACCTTTCATGGTGATGTTGCCGCGGAACATGATTTCGCCCATGGTCTGTCCATTCCATGGCACCGGTAGCATGGATTCGGAATCCATCACCGTCATCCCTTCCTGCATGGTATAACGCACCCCTTGCCTGCCGTTGCGCTCAACACGCTCGAAAATATTGAGCTGCTTCCACTCCGGATGTTTGGAACAAACTGAAGCCGGTCCGTAGGTTTCAGTTAGCCCATACACATGGGTAATGTTGAAGCCCATGCGCTCCATGCCTTCGATCATCGCTGCTGGCGGTGACGCTGCCGCAACCATGCCGCTGACGGGGTGGTTGATGCCGGCTTTGAGCTCTGCGGGAGCATTGATAAGCATGTTGTGCACGAACGGTGCGCCGCAATAATGTGTCACTTTGTGCTGGCGGATTGCAGCCAGTATCAGCTTGGCATCCACGCGGCGCAGGCACACATTGGTGCCCGCATTAGCCGCCATAGTCCAGGGAAAACACCAGCCGTTGCAGTGAAACATGGGCAGCGTCCACAGATAAACCGAATGGCGCGGCATATCCCAATCCAGGATGTTGCTCACCGCGATGAGATACGCGCCTCGATGATGATACACCACGCCCTTGGGATTGCCGGTAGTGCCAGACGTGTAATTAAGCGATATTGCATTCCATTCGTCTTCGGGAAGCGACCAGGCGAAAACGGCATCCCCGGTTTTAAGGAATGCTTCATAATCCATCTCTCCCAAAAGACCGCCGCCTTTAAACTCCGGGTCGTCAACATCAATCACCAGCAGTTTTTTATCCAGCATGGCAAGGGCTTTGGCGATAGTCGCGGAAAACTCTCGGTCTGTTATCAGCACCTTCGCTTCACCGTGCTTGAGCATGAAGGCTATCGCTTCCGCATCCAGCCGGGTGTTCAGCGTGTTCAGCACCGCACCGGCCATCGGCACGCCGAAATGCGCTTCGAACATCTCAGGAATGTTGGGCAGCATCACCGCCACAGTATCGCCAGCGCCCATGCCGCGCTTTGCCAGAGCGGAAGCCAGACGCCGGCAGCGCGTGTACGTTTCGGCCCAGGTGATTTTGCGCTCGCCGTGAATAGTGGCGATGCGTTTGGGATAGACATAAGCCGTCCGTTCCAAAAAACTCAGCGGGGAAAGAGGCGCGTAATTGGCGGAATTTTTGTCCAAGTCGGTGTTGTAAGGATTGGCTCGAGTCATGCTGCCCTCGTTGACATAAATGGCGGATGATTTGTGCAGGTTGAACGAATTGAAATGAATTTACCCGCTTGCCCAACGAATAGCAACGGCCACTACTATTATATTGCCTAGCGGATTTTGGAAACTGCGTCGTCCACCCGCTCAACTGCGATGACTTCAATGCCGTCAATCGGCTGCCTGGGCTTGTTGGCTTTGGGAATCAGCGCCTGCTTGAAACCCAGCTTGGCCGCTTCCTTGAGACGCTCCTGGCCGCGCTGCACCGGCCGGATTTCGCCGGCCAACCCCACTTCGCCGAACACCACCAGCTTGTGTGACAGCGGCTTGTTCTTGAGCGAGGATACGATTGCCAGCAAAACCGCCAAATCAGCGGCAGGTTCGGCGATTTTCACTCCGCCCACGGCATTGACGAACACGTCCTGATCGAAACATGCGATGCCGGCGTGGCGGTGCAGCACCGCGAGCAGCATCGCCAGACGGTTTTGCTCGAGCCCTACGGTGAGACGCCGCGGATTCGGCGCGTGTGCATCATCCACAAGCGCTTGGATTTCCACCAGCAGCGGCCGCGTGCCTTCCTGCGTCACCAGCACGCAAGATCCTGCCACTTCCTGGCCATGTTGCGAGAGAAATAGCGCCGAAGGATTGTTGACGCCTTTCAATCCTTTCTCAGTCATGGCAAACACCCCGAGCTCATTGACCGCGCCAAAACGGTTTTTCGCCGCGCGGATCAAGCGGAAGCTGGAATGGGTGTCGCCCTCGAAATACAGCACGGTGTCCACAATGTGCTCCAGCACGCGCGGGCCTGCCAATGTTCCTTCCTTGGTCACATGGCCGATGAAAATAATTGCCGTGCCGCTTTGCTTGGCGTAG
>DATHDD010000101.1:0-8801 GCA_035319205.1 Burkholderiales bacterium
GCTCTATTTCCTTGCTCCAACAAGACAAATAAACTAAAGCTGATTTGTAAGTAAGTAGGAACTTTTCCATGGATTACACTACGATTGGTTTTCTGTTAGTCATCGCTGCGGTCATTGGTATGGTTGCAATAACCGCCCGTATCGCGCTATCCGAGAACTTGAAGGTCTTGAACAGAATTAGCGATGCGCTAAAGAGAGTGCGCATGTTCAAAATGCTTCAGAAAAGACAGGTTGACGTACAAAGCTACCTGCAGAATACCGACGTATCCGAAATTCGACAACAAATCGCAACGTGCGAATCATGTCCGAGCACTCAAGCCTGTGATACCGCACTGGAAAGCAACAATACTGCCATCAAAGATTTTTCGTTTTGTCCGAATACCCCAGCCATTGAGCAACTTCAAAGCAGCGCCCCCCCGATACAAGAGAAACCATCTGCAACAGGCGGGAAAGCCTGAGGCATCGTGCACTAAAGTAACGAGCCAGGAGAACATAAATTATGCATGGCCGGCACCAACCAAAAAAACTCGCGCAGTTCCTCGCAGCCATGGTGCTTATTGGGCTCGCAGGATTAACGCAAGCCGAGTACAGCATGAACTTACCCGAACCGGTAACCACGAGTGCACGAGATATCTTCCATATCCACATGCTGACTATGACTATAGCTGCTGTGCTGCTGGTCATAGTGTTTGGAATCGTTTCCTACTCGCTTTACACTCACCGCAAGAGTCGAGGCTATGTGCCGGATCAGAATCTCCACAAAGGCTGGTTCGGTCGATGGTCCTGGGTGCTGATACCCATTCTGGTTCTTGGCGTCGACATGACGATTGCCGGTTCCGCCGAGGAGGTTCTGGAACGCCTATGGCTGGTGCCTAAAGACAAGGACATGATGGAAGTCAAGGTCACCGGCCATCAGTGGTGGTGGGAGTATGAATACCTGGATCAGGACGTCAAGGTGGAAAGTCGTTTCGTACCTCAGGAAAAAGCCGGGGATCTTTATTTGCGAGAAGTCGATAATCCTCTCGTCCTTCCCACCCATACCAAGATCCGCTTCCTGCATACTTCGGCGGATGTCAACCACTCTTTTTGGGTGCCGCAACTCGGTTTCAAAAAAGACGCCATTACAGGCTATATCACCGAAACCTGGACGGTCATCGATACGGAAGGCGTCTACCGCGGCCAGTGTGCACACCTGTGCGGTACATGGCATGCACGCATGCCTATCGTTGTCCAGGCGGTCAGTCCGGAAAAATTCACAGCGTGGGTCGCAGATCAAAAAACCAGGATGGCTGCAGCAACAGCGGAAGCCTCCTCGGGCAAGGTGTGGAGCAAGGACGACCTGATAGAAAAGGGGCGAAACCTTTATAACAAGAACTGCGCAGCGTGTCACCAGCTTGATGGCAAAGGCCTGCCGCCCGCTTTCCCGCCGCTTATGGCGGGCGCTGCCTTTTCCGCTGCGGAAAACATGTCCAAGCCGCTTGAAGAGCGTGGTTTCCTGAAGAATGGGAAAATCATTCTCGGACCGGTACCGAAACATATTGACATCGTTCTCAATGGCATACCGGGCACATCGATGCAGGCATGGAAGCAGCTCAACAATCTTGAGATCGCTGCCATCGTCACGTATGAACGAAATGCTTTCAACAACAACACCGGCGATGTGGTTCAGATTACCGATATCGAGAAAGTACGCGGTGCCAACGCGTCTGCCGCAGCGCACTGACTATCTAATTGCAACCTGGAGGAAATAAACAAATGAGTATCGCAACAAATGCTCCTAGGAACGAGGGCGAACATCATGCCACGCCACAGGGTTGGCGGCGATGGTTGTTCAGCACCAATCACAAGGACATCGGTACCATGTACCTGGTGGTTTCGCTCTTCATGCTGTTTCTGGGGGGTGCCATGTCGATGCTTATCCGGGCTGAGTTGTTTATGCCTGGTATCCAGCTGCTGCAGCCCGACTATTACAACAATCTGGTTACTAATCATGCGTTGATCATGGTGTTTGGAGCGGTGATGCCCGCGGCGGCGGGTATGGCCAATTGGATGATTCCGATGATGATCGGCGCGCCGGATATGGCGCTGCCGCGCATGAACAACACGAGCTTCTGGTTCCTGGTCGCGGCCGCGGTCATGCTGGTGGTCTCGATGATTGTGCCGTTGCTGCCCGGTGGAGGCACCATGGTTAATACGGGCTGGACGCTCTACCCGCCCTTATCTGTGCAGGTAGGGATGTCGATGGATTTCCTGATTTTCACCGTGCACCTGCTCGGCATTTCGTCCATCCTGGCATCCATCAATATCATCGTCACCCTGTTAAACTGCCGGGCGCCCGGCATGACGCTGATGAAGATGCCCATCTTCTGCTGGTCGTGGCTGGTCACGGCGTTCCTGCTGATCCTGATTATGCCGCCGCTCGCCGGCGGCGTTACCATGCTGCTGTTTGACAGGCATTTCGGAACCAGCTTCTTCAACGCTGCGGGAGGCGGTGACCCGGTTCTCTTCCAGCACCTGTTCTGGTTCTTCGGACACCCGGAGGTGTATGTGCTGCTCCTGCCCTCCATGGGCATTTTAGCCCACATCATTCCGACCTTCTCGCGCAAACCTCTGTTCGGCTATCACTCCACAGTAGGCGCCATGGTGGCAGTGGGCGCCATAGGCATGCTGGTATGGGCGCATCACCAATACACCATCGGCATGTCACTTGCAGCTGTGACTTATTTCATGATTGCAACCATCATGATTTCAATTCCCGTGGGATTGATGGTGTTCAACTTCATTGCCACGATGTGGCGCGGGGCGATGACGTTTGAGACGCCGATGCTGTTTGCTGTCGGCATTATCCTGATGTTCAGCTTCGGCGGGCTAACCGGCGTCATGCTCGCCACCATCCCCGGCGATATTCAATATCATGACAGTTATTTCGTGGTCGCCCACTTCCACTACGCGCTTATACCCGGAGCGCTGCTCGGCTTGTACGCCGGCGTGTTTTTCTGGCTGCCGAAGTGGACCGGCCATATGTATGACGAAAAGCTCGGGAAGATTTTTTTCTGGATGGTAATCATCGGTTTTAATCTCACATTCTTCCCGCAACACTTCCTCGGACTGGCTGGCATGCCGCGGCGCGTTGTTGATTACAACGTGATGTTCACCGAGTTCAATATGATCTCGAGTATCGGTGCTTTCATCTTCGGTGCCGCGCACCTGGTATTCCTGTATATCATCGTGAAGACCGTACGGGGTGGCGCCAAGGCGAGCGATCAGGTTTGGGAGGGTGCGAAAGGATTGGAGTGGACGCTGCCGTCACCGCCTCCGTTCCATACCTTCACCACGCCACCGGCAATCAAGTAATCATGAACTCGATCGTAGGCGCTGGATTATGAAATTACACGGACATGACTGACATGGAGAACGGGAAAAAGAGCCGGCGCATGGCTCTCTTATTCGGCGCTGTAGTGCTTGCCATGTTCAGCCTTGGGTTCGCAATTGCACCATTGTATTCCTTGTACTGCAAGCTAACCGGCACCCAGTCGGTGAGTAACACCAGAAGCACTGGCGAATCATTAGTCAAGGCGGACGGTGCTGGTGCGGTTAATCGTCTGGTTACGGTCAAGTTCGACGCGAATGTATCGAGTGGCCTGCCATGGGAATTCAAGCCGCTGGTGAGAAAGCTTGAGGTACGGCTGGGGGAGACTGTGGAAGCGAAGTTTATTGCGCACAACCTCGCGCAGGAAACCATCGTTGGTCAGGCAATCCCCAATGTGGTGCCGTGGCAGGCGACAGAATACTTCAACAAAACGGAATGCTTCTGCTTTAGTGAACAGGCATTGCAGGCGGGCGAGTCGAAAGAGATGGTGGTCATATTCTTGGTATCGCCGAACCTGCCCGACGGGATCAACTCACTAACACTTTCGTACACTTTCATGAATCGTGATGCACAATCGGCGAAGAAATTTGAACAGGTCAGCGCGCATCACGGGAAAGAATCGGTCGTGCAGCCAGATTCAGCGGTAACAACCGGTCAATCATCCTAGACTTGGGGGAGAACCAAAACATGTCTCAGATGCCGCCCAACTACTTCCTGCCGGACCCGAGTCCTTGGCCAATCATAGCCGTGCTTTCGGTGTTCAGCATTCTTTTAGGCGCAGGCATGGCAATCAACGGACTGTTTCCGGGGGTGATATTCATCATCTTGGGGTTCGTGCTGTTCGGTTATCTAATGTTTGGATGGTTCGGCGATGTGGTCAAAGAAAACATGGCAGGGTTGTATAATGAAAAGGTCGATTCCTCGTTCCGCCAGGGGATGATCTGGTTCATCGCCTCCGAGGTGTTCTTCTTCCTGTCCTTCTTCGGCGCGCTGTGGTACCTGCGCAATGTCTCCGCAGACTGGTTGACGGGCTCCGGTTACCTCGCAGGTACTCATGAGCTTCTGTATAACCAGTTTTTTTCGGAGTGGCCGAAGACTGGACCCGGTGTAAAAGAGCAATTTACGCCGATGAGTGCGTGGGGCGTTCCGGCATTCAACACAGTTGTTCTGCTCACCAGCGGCGCCACGATAACCTGGGCACACTGGGGTTTGAAGGCAGAGAACCGGAAACTTCTTATACGCGGTCTCATCGCAACAATTTGCCTGGGATTGCTCTTCGTCATCCTGCAAGCCTGGGAGTACCAGGAAGCCTACCAGCATCTTAATTTGACGCTCAAGTCGGGAGTGTATGGCTCCACGTTCTACATTCTGACCGGCTTCCACGGGATGCATGTAACCGTAGGGGCCATCATGCTTGCCGCAATTCTTGGCCGCAGCTTTAAGGGACATTTCACACCCAAGAACCATTTTGCCTTCGAAGCAGTGGCCTGGTACTGGCATTTTGTAGACGTCGTCTGGCTCGGCCTGTTTATTTTTGTGTACATGCTCTGATGACACTCGAAATCAAGGTATGCGGCCGAACGGCAAAAACGAGAGCAAGCAGCATAGTGCATCTAAGCTAAACCAATAACGCGGGGGAACTTATGTTTCTCACTTTCAAATTGCCAGCATTGATCCTGGCCGGGTTGATTCTGATTGTGCTTGCAGAAGCTCTTTATTTTCTGTCAAAGGATCACGGCGATAAGGACAAGACACGCGTCGCGCGGGCGCTCTCCTTGCGCGTCAGTCTGGCGCTGATCCTGTTTCTGTTGCTGATCGCCGGCGCCTTCCTTGGTTTCATCCATCCCCATGGCATCTAACAAACCCCTGATGCCGCCGCGGCCACGCGGAACTTGATCAGGGATTCCCTGGCCTTTGATTCATCGCCGACGAAAAAAGTGTGATTATAAATATTGTCGGCATGAGAATTGGCTCGTTCACCTTTCAACCTGGCTTGGTTATAACTGTAATCGCGCTAGTCCTCATCGCGCTTTTTGTGCGATTGGGGCTTTGGCAACTGGATAGGGCCGAGCAAAAAGAGAGGCTAAAGGCGGCGGTCGAGAGTCGTGCGGGCTTGCCAGTCTTGGAACTGCATTCCGATACCGACTTTTTGCCGGAACTCCGTTTTCGCAGAATCCTCGTCAAGGGCCGCTTCGAGCACGATAAGCAAATCCTGCTAGATAATCAGATTCACGACGGGCGTGCGGGTGTGCATGTGCTGACGCCACTGCGAATAGATGACTCAGAAACCCGTGTGCTGATCGACCGCGGATGGATCGCCTTAGGACCCAGCCGGGAGCACTTGCCGGAACCTGAGGTGCCGGAGGGTGAAATGGAAGTACACGGGGTTATTGACCTTCCAATACCGCCGCGATTCATTCTAGGCGATGCGTCGCATCCAAGCCCGGGCTGGGGGCGGTTGTGGCCTTATGTCGACCTCGACTACTTTTCAAAGTACGCCAAGTATCCGGTCAAACCTTATTTGATACGCCAGGATCCCGGCGACCCGTATGGGTATGTACGGGTATTGCCAACTGTTGAGACGAAGTCGGCCATGCACCTCGGATATGCCATTCAGTGGTTTGGGTTAGCGGTGATCGCCTTGTGCGTATATGTTGGCATGTCAGTTTCTCGCGCTGATAAAGCCAAACTTCCAAATCCCAGTGAGTGATCCGCACAAACCACCATCAAAATCCCATCGGGCCATGACGATGGTGCTCCTGTTGCTGGCATGCGGCCTGCCAGTGGCTACAACCTGGGTGTTTTATCTGAATCCTGATCTTCTGTCGAAAAAACGCAGTAACTCCGGCATGCTGATCGAGCCACCGTACCCGCTTCGCAATATCCATTTGCTCACGGCCTCGGGAAAGGATTTTCGCATTGAGGATGCCCGGGGCAAGTGGAGCTTGCTGTGGCTGGCGCCGCAACCCTCAGTCAGCGAGTGTGGTTCGTACCTGCACCGCATGCATAACATCCGTTTAGCGCTTCGGGAAAATGGCGTCCGCCTTCAATCTTTCGCGATAATGCTTGCGGGCAGCAGTACGGACGAATGTATAAATACCAATGCAGAATTCCCCGATATCATATTACTTACGGGATCGATAAACGAGTTGAGCGATCTTGCTATGCAATTCGCAAAAGCTGCGGGCCTGAGCATATCACAGACTGACGGCTTCTATCTTGTTGATCCCCTCGGCAACCTCATGATGCGGTACGATAAGAGCGCCGATTTCAAGGGCATATTAAAAGACCTGGAACGGCTCCTGAAATATTCGTGGGTCGGGAGATAAATTGCGACGCGTTTGCGTCTTTCCGGGTGCACGTTACCAAACCATGACAAATCATATGATCGGGATGCGCCCGGCTGTCCGCCAGTTCGTGGTGGCACGCTCCAATCAAATAAAAATATGCTCCGGCAGCAGCTCCAATATTTTTACGTCAAGGTGGCGCCGATGCAAACATCGCTGCCGACAGCAGCAATCCGTGCGCCAATGAAGCTGCAATCGTCATTTTAATCGCTGGTTCCAGCTGCCGAGGTTGAGTCGCATGCTTCATCAGCGTCGCGCCCGCTTTAATGGACAACACCGCGGGCAGCAGAGCGATTAGCGCCAGCGTCGGCAAACTCCCTCTCGCAACCATGGCAACGAACCAGGCATAAGCCAGAGCGGCGATAATGAGGTACCCCCGCCGCGCGCGCTCCGGTCCCAGGCGCACCACCCAATGATGTTTGCCCGCGGCCTTGTCGGCATGGTAATCGGGAAACTGGTTGATATAAAGGATATTGGTCACCAGCAGCGCGTAGCAAGCGACTGCGTAAAATACCAGCGGCGAAAAAACGCCGCGCTGCACATAGTCGGCGCCGATGGCGATCAACGCGAAACCAGCTGCAACGCACGGCTCGCCCCAGCCGCGGCTGTTCAGTTTGAGCGGTGGCGCCGAATACGCCCAGCCTATCAGCATGCCGATGGCCCCGATTAACAACAGCCAAGGGCCCGATTGCCATGTGAGCCATAAACCCGCGATCACCACCACTCCCATCAGGAGCGCACCAAACGCGCCGGTTGCGCGCAGAGTCAAGATGCCATTTTGGATGAAGCGGCTGCCGCCGGTGAATGGGAATATCCGTTCAGTGTTAATGCGATCGGTGCCATTCAATTCGTCGTAATAGTCATTGAGCACATTGACACCCGCATGCACCACCAGCGCAAAGATGATAGTGATAACCGCGGTTAAAACCGAGACCTCGATTCCGCTGTAGTACACGCTCGCAATGCCGATAAGCGCGGCAAAAAATGTAACGCTCAGGAACTGGGGCCGCGTTGCGAAAAAATAGCGCGACACCGGATTCGATAATGCTGCCAGCGTAGGTTCTGTGGTGGCCATTTATTTTTCAAAACTCCGCTACAGTGTTGTTCCAAAGACTGCGATATACCAGTAATATTTTTTGCGCCCGTGCGCAACAGCACAAATAACATACTATGCATGAGCGAATGTCAAAGCAATCGCTTGGGCAATCTGGCGCGCCCTACTGGATTTGAACCAGTGACCTTTAGCTTCGGAGTCAGGAAAGCAAAAAGTAATTCCCATTAAATTAACAACCTGTGACGCCCGCTAAACTCAAAAACAGTCACACAATGCTCAAATATCATTAAATCCAGGTCTCAAAGTGGCACAAATTTGGGCACATTAAACGCGTAATCCAACTTAAGATCCGAGACGGTTTTTCCCTTCAGAGGGTATGAGCAAGAGCGTAGTCCATGCCGACCGCGCCAATATAGATCGACTTCTGTTTCTTAGCTTGTTTGACAGGGCAGGAAACGCGATAAGTTTATATGCGTGGTCTTTCCCTAGATGGTGATAGAGCAAGATATTTGCATCTGGCCATTGTTTGAAAATGGAAGGACAGTGGTTAAGTGCTCCATCCGCCGCCTGCGGCTGTGTAGATGTTTATTAGGTCTTTTCTCAAACTTATATCCGATGAGGCTTGACTGGCCTCCGCATCAAGCAGATTACGCTGAGCAACAAGAACATCAAGCAAGCCAGTGTACCCATTACTATATTGTTGTTGGGCGAGATCAACTGCTTTGCGGTTCTGAACAACGGCAGCAGACAGTGAAGCATTACTGGTGGTTTCATGTAGATAACTTGACAAGGCATTTTCCATATTTTCTAGCGCCTCCAATACTGTTTGTTGGTAATTGAGGAAAGCTTGTTTCTGCTGCGCATCGGCTGCATCGATTTGCGATTGAATGCGTCCGAAATTCAAAATCGGTTGTACCAGGTTAAGGGCAACGCCCCAAGGTGTTGCCGAAAATGGTGTCGAAGCTTGAGCCCCAAAAAAAGCTGTCAGAGAAATAGTGGGAAACAGTTGAGCCGTAGCGACATCTTTGGC
>DATHDD010000102.1:0-3884 GCA_035319205.1 Burkholderiales bacterium
GAAGAACACAATGTACGCGTGCCCGTAATGATATCAGGCACCATCACCGACCAATCCGGACGCACGCTCACGGGGCAAACCACCGAGGCCTTCTGGAACTCGGTGCGCCATGCGCAGCCGCTTTCCATCGGACTCAACTGCGCTCTCGGCGCAAAGCTGATGCGCCCGTATATCGAAGAATTGTCGAAAATTGCCGACACTTACATTTGCGCCTATCCCAATGCCGGTCTTCCCGATCCGCTTTCTCCTACGGGTTTTCCCGAAGGACCCGAAGATACCGCCGGATTCCTGAAGGAATTCGCGCAAAGCGGGTTCATCAACATTGTCGGCGGCTGCTGCGGCACTACTCCCGCGCATATTAGGGCGATTCAAGATGCGGTGCAGGGCGTCGCGCCGCGTGTGGTGCCGGAAATAGAGAAAAATCTGCGTTTGTCGGGGCTGGAGCCGCTCAACATCGGCGACGATTCGCTTTTCGTCAACATCGGCGAGCGCACCAATGTCACCGGCTCCAAAGCCTTTGCGCGGCTGATTCTCAATGGCAATTATGGAGAAGCGCTGAGCGTGGCACGGCAACAGGTGGAAAACGGCGCACAGATGGTTGACGTCAACATGGACGAGGCGATGCTCGATTCCAAGCAGGCGATGGCGAAGTTTTTGAACCTCATTGCCTCAGAGCCGGACATCTCGCGGGTGCCGGTGATGATTGATTCCTCGAAATGGGAAGTGATTGAAGCGGGGCTGAAATGCGTGCAGGGAAAGTGCGTGGTGAATTCCATCAGCATGAAAGAAGGCGAAGCGGAATTCATCAAGCACGCCAAGCTCGCCCGGCGCTACGGCGCAGCAATGGTGGTGATGGCTTTCGATGAGAAAGGTCAGGCGGATACGCTCGCCCGCAAAATCGAAATCTGCACCCGCAGCTATCACCTTTTATTGAAAGAAGCCGGCATACCCCCCGAAGATATCATCTTTGACCCCAACATCTTTGCGATTGCCACAGGGATCGAGGAGCACAGCAATTACGGCGTGGACTATATCGAGGCCACCCGCGCCATCAAGCGCGCGCTGCCACACGCCAAGGTGAGCGGTGGCGTGTCCAACGTTTCATTTTCGTTCCGCGGCAACGACGCGGTGCGCGAGGCGATTCATACCGTATTCCTGTATCACGCCATTCAAGCCGGCATGACCATGGGCATTGTCAACGCTGGGCAGCTTGGCGTGTACGAGGAAATTCCCAAAGACTTGCTGCAGCGGGTCGAGGATATTGTATTGAATCGCCGTCCTGATGCAGCGGAGCGCCTGGTGCAATTCGCCGAAACGGTGAAGGGACAAGGCAAGGTTTTGGCGGAAGACCTGGCCTGGCGCAAGGCCACTGTTGAAGAGCGGCTCACCCATGCGCTGGTGAAAGGCATTGATGCATTTATTATCGAGGACACCGAGGAAGCGCGCGGTAAATACCAACACCCCATCCAGGTAATAGAAGGCCCGCTGATGGACGGTATGAATGTGGTCGGCGACTTGTTCGGCTCCGGCAAGATGTTCCTTCCGCAGGTGGTGAAATCCGCGCGCGTCATGAAGCGGGCGGTCGCCTATCTCGTGCCTTATATCGAGGAGGAAAAGCGGAAATCGGGCGAAGTGCAAAAGCCAAAAGGCAAGATTGTGATTGCCACGGTTAAAGGGGATGTGCACGACATCGGCAAGAACATCGTCTCCGTGGTGCTCCAGTGCAACAATTACGAGGTCATCAACCTCGGGGTAATGGTGCCTTGCGAGAAAATCCTGCAGACCGCGCGGGAAGAAAAGGCCGACATTATCGGGCTTTCAGGACTGATTACGCCTTCGCTGGAAGAAATGGCGCACGCAGCGAAGGAGATGCAGCGCGAAGGTTTCATCATTCCGCTGCTGATCGGCGGAGCAACCACTTCGCGGGTGCATACCGCGGTGAAAATCGAACCCGGGTATAACGGCGCCACCATCTGGGTGCCGGATGCTTCGCGCTCTGTGTCCGTGTGCAGCAGCCTGCTTTCCCATGAACAGCGCAGCGGTTACATTGAAGGCATCAAGCAGGAATATGAAAAGGTACGCGTACAGCACCGGGATAAGAAAGGCCAGCCGCTGCTCAAGCTGGTTGAGGCGAGAAAAAACGGCCTTAAAACCGATTGGAAGCATTACCATCCGCCACAACCGGGCTTTATCGGTTTGAAAGTGTTTAAGGAATATCCTTTGCAGGAGCTTGTGCCCTGCATAGACTGGACGCCGTTTTTCCAGACCTGGGAACTCTCGGGCCGTTACCCGGCGATTTTGCATGATGCAGTCGTGGGCGAAGCCGCGCGCAATCTTTTCCAGGATGCGCAGGAAATGCTGAAAATCATCATCGGGAAGAAGTGGCTTAAAGCCAACGCAGTGATTGGTCTGTTCCCCGCCAATTCGGTGAACAGCGATGATATCGAGATTTATGCCGACGAGTCGCGCACCAAGCTGGCGATGACGTTTCACAACCTGCGCCAGCAGAATGTCAAGCCGCAAGGCAATCCCAACCAGTGCCTTGCCGATTTCATCGCGCCCAAAGATTCCGGCGTGAAGGATTACATCGGCGCTTTTGCGGTTACCGCAGGCATCGGCATTGATGCGCGGGTCAAGGCATATGAAGAGAAGCACGATGATTACAATGCAATCATGCTGAAAGCGCTGGCCGACCGGCTTGCCGAGAGCTTCGCCGAACATATGCACATGCGCGTGCGGCGCGAGTTCTGGGGTTATGCAAAGGGTGAAAACCTGGATAACGAAGCATTGGTTGCGGAGAAATACCGGGGCATCCGCCCTGCCCCAGGCTATCCCGCTTGTCCCGACCACACCGAAAAAGGAACATTATTCGGACTATTGAAAGCTTCCGAAGTCGGGATTACCCTTACCGAGAGTTTCGCCATGTTGCCCGCCGCTGCGGTGAGCGGCTTTTATTTCTCGCACCCTGAGTCCGGCTATTTTGCGGTAGGCAAAATCGGCAAGGATCAGGCCGAGGACTACGCCCGCCGCAAAGGAATGAGTTTGGCGGTAGTGGAAAAATGGCTCGCTCCGGTATTGGGATATGATAAGTAGCCGGTGGCAGAACGGTACTATTTCCACTTAAAGCATAAAATAAAGACATTCAACAAGGAGGATCAAGGCTATGGCTTACACCTATGAAGAGCTGAAAGGCAAAACTGTGGCGGAGCTTCGGGAGATCGCCAAAGGCATCGAGCACGAAGCGGTGAAGGGTTATTCCCAGTTGAACAAAGACCATCTGCTGGTTGCCCTATGCAAGGCTTTGAACATTGCCATGCATGGGCATCATGAGGTGGTGGGGGTCGACAAGACTGCAATCAAGACCCAAATACGGGAGTTGAAGAAGAAACGCGATGGATTTCTAGCGGCCCATGACCATGCCCAGCTCAAAACCATTCGGCGCACGATTCATCGCTTGAAAAGAACGCTTCACAAGGCGACCGTTTAGCGCTTAAAATTCATTGGCAACAAGTAACAGTTGACTTTGCGGAGGGGGAGGCCATGCTTAAAGAGTTCAAGGAATTCGCCATGCGCGGCAACGTGGTGGACATGGCGGTGGGTATCATTATCGGCGCGGCCTTTGGCGCCATCGTGCAATCGCTGGTTGCCGATGTCATTATGCCGCCCATCGGGCTGATTCTTGGCAATGTGGATTTTTCCAATCTTTTTTTGGTGCTCAAGGAAGGCGCTGCGGCCGCGCCTTACTCTTCTCTGGCAGAAGCGCAGAAAGCCGGCGCAGTCACCATCAATTATGGCAAATTCCTGAATGCTGTGGTGAGCTTCCTGATTGTGGCATTTGCGGTTTTTATGCTGATTCGCGCCATCAATCAGCTGAAGCGCAAGGA
>DATHDD010000103.1:0-3698 GCA_035319205.1 Burkholderiales bacterium
CGCTTCATGCGCCCGTAGCTCAGTTGGATAGAGTACTTGGCTACGAACCAAGGGGTCGCGGGTTCAACTCCTGCCGGGCGCGCCAAATACATTAACGGTTTGAGGTGTTTCAGACTCAAGCCGTTTTTTCATTCCTCATCGCTTTTAGTCCAGTCTTCTTAAGCTCTCATCGTTACATTACGTTACAAAATTTCAGTCAACAACCCCGACATGTTATGCGTTAAAGCGCACATAGCATGGTCTAACTTGAGTCAATTTATTCAGCAAAGGAGGCCTATCATGAAGAAGATCTTGATTGGAATTACCGTGCTGGCGCTTACGCAAGCAAATGCCAATGCTTACGAAGCCGTTGCAAAGGTGGTGAGCGCAACGCCCATTTATGAAACAGTAAATCACCCTACCCAGGAATGCTGGACAGAAAATCAACAGACTACACAATACGTACCTCAACCTTACAATCCGACTGGTGCCCTGATAGGCGGATTGGCCGGCGGCTTGCTCGGCAGCACAGTAGGGCAGGGCTCGGGCAAAGTTGCGGCTGCTGCGGGTGGTGCAGTACTCGGCGCCATTACGGGCGACAGACTGGCCAACCGGTATGCCGCGGCCAGCAGCTATACCACTACTACGCCGGTGCAGCGCTGCAAACAATTTGACAACTTTGTAACTGTAACCAGCGGCTACGCGGTGACCTACGAGTACGACGCACAGCTATTCAAGACCACGCTGCCCTACAAGCCCGGCACCGAACTGCGGGTGAATGTCGCGGTCACACCCCGCTGATTGCTTTGCAGATACTGCATTTCATGAAAGGAGCAATCATGTTACGCACTCGCACAAAAATTTGCAGTGCTTCGCTCAGATTCATGTTTGTCGTTTCATTCGGATTTTGGCTTTATGGAATTGCACATGCGGATGAACACGGAAATCGCGGGCATGAGTTTCGTGAACGCGACTTCAGGCAACACGAATATATCGATTCAAGGTACCACCATAATCACTACTACCCGCCGCATGGCTACGCCTTTGCCGCATTGCCTCCAGCGCATCGCGTGGTTGTCTATCGCGGTGAGCAGTATTACTTTGGCGGCGGTATATGGTACCGCCATGTAGGAGTAAATTTTGTTGTAGTGGCGCCCCCGTTCGGCATCGTGGTCCCGATTCTGCCGCCTTATTACACAACCCTGTGGGTGGGCAGTGTGCCTTACTATTACGCCAACAATGTGTATTACACGCACAGCCCTCAAGGTTACGTGGTCGTTCAAGAACCGCCTAGCAAAGTTGTCGTTGAACAGCCGCCAAGTATTGCCACGGCTCAGCAGCCGAGCAATGTTGTCGAATTAGGCCCAAGCAATGCCAACGTCCAGCCGGCGCCAAGTACCGCTGCCGTTCAGGAACCTGAGGGTCAGTTATTTATCTATCCCAGCAAAGGCCAGAGCCAGGCGCAACAAGCCAAAGATCGTAATGCCTGCCATAGCTGGGCATCCAGCCAAACTGGCTATGACCCAGCCATTCAGTCCGGTAATGTTCCAGCAGATCAGACGAGTGCCCAGGTAGCGAATTACCAACGCGCACTGGGTGCTTGCCTGGAAGGCCGCGGTTATACTGTAAAGTAAACCGTTTACTTGGGGTTGACTGCCAAATACGCCGTTGAAGTCAAATCAGACGAATTCCATCCGCCTCCGAGAGCTTTAATCAATAATACGCTCGCGACAAGTCTGCGGTTTAGGATATCAACGGCTGTTCTTTCATTGTTTAGCGCCGAGGCCTGCACTACCACAACGTTGAGATAATTGACGGTTCCAGCCTTGTACTGGTTGGTGGTCAGTGCCACAGATCGGCGCGCGGATTGCACGGCTTCATCTTGCACATCAGCCTCCTGTTCAAGGATGCGCATTGCAGCCAAATTATCTTCGACTTCCTTGAATCCCGTCAGTACCGTTTGGCGATAGGCTGCAACGTTGGCATCGTAGACGGCTCTGGCCTGCTCAGTCTGCGCGCGCCGCAAACCGCCATCGAACAGAGTCTGCGCCAGCTGCGGACCGACAGCCCAGAAACGGGCGGGGACTGTAAGCCAATTGGACCAGCTGGAACTCTGGAATCCGCCCGAAGCGGAAAGCGTCAAGCTCGGGTAATAGGCAGCTATCGCTACTCCGATTTGCGCATTCGCCGTTGCGACCAGCCGCTCTGCTGCGGCCACATCGGGACGGCGCTCGAGCAGGTCCGATGGCACGCCGACAGGCACTGCTGGTATGGCTGCGGTAAGCGGCGCCGGCGCAATCGTAAGTTCAGACGCCGGTTTCCCGATGAGCAGTGCAATGGCGTGCTCGAATTGCGCACGCTGCACTTCGACATCGATGGCCTGAGCCTGCGTGCTTTTAAGTTGTGTCTGTGCCTGGATTACGTCCACCATAGCGACAATGCCGGCTGCATATTGGTTTTGCGTGAGCTGCAAAGATTTTTCGTAAGCGGCTGCCGTATCATCAAACAACTGCTTCTGGGTATCCAGAGCGCGCAGCTGAATATAATCCTGTGCCAGCTCGGCCTGAGCCGAGAGCCGCGCCGCTTCAAGGTCGGCGGCGCTGGCTTGCGCACTTGCTTCATTTGATTCCACAGTGCGCCGGACTTTGCCCCACAAATCCGGTTCCCATGCTGCGTCCAGCGTTAACTGATAGCTGTTCTGTATGCCTGGCTTGATCGATTGCGATTGCGAGTTGCTGAAACCGGTGGGAGAATGGGAGCGGGATTCGGATGCGCTGGCCGAAACAGTCGGAAAATAAGCTGCTCGCGCCGACTGAACCAGCGCGCGTGCCTGCCGGTACTGCGCCTCTGCCTGCGCCAGATTCTGGTTCGAGATGTTTACCTGCTCTTCAAGGCTGTTGAGCAGAGGATCATTGTAGGCTTCCCACCATTTCCCCTTGATTTCCTGGTCTCGCGGCTGCGCGGGTTTCCAGCCATCCATTTCCTTGAAGGCAGCCGGCGCCTCGACGGCAGGACGCACATAGTCGGGACCCACGGTGCAGGCTGCCAGCAGCATGAGAGGCGCCGCCAGCGCAAAAAGATTCATGTCATGCAGTTTCATAAAACCTCCACAACATCTTTAAATGATCGCATCGGGTGCCGGCTGAACTTTGCGTCTCGCAAAAGCCTGCTTGCACCAGAGGCGAAAACGGTCGAGATAGAGATAAACCACAGGCGTCGTATATAGAGTCAGAGCCTGACTCACAATCAGTCCGCCAACGATCGAGATGCCAAGCGGGCGGCGCAGCTCAGCTCCCTCGCCGAAACCGACTGCGAGTGGAACCGCGCCAAGCAGTGCAGCCATGGTTGTCATCATGATCGGGCGAAAACGCAGCAAGCAGGCCTGGTAGATTGCCTGCTCCGGGGGCAGGCCCTGCTTGCGTTCAACATCGAGAGCAAAATCGATCATCAATATGGCATTCTTTTTCACAATGCCGATAAGCAAGATGACGCCAATCAGGGCGATGATGCTGAAATCGGCGTGAAACGCCAGCAGCGCAAGAATCGCTCCCACGCCCGCCGAGGGCAGGGTGGAAAGAATGGTGATCGGATGCACGTAGCTTTCATACAGTATTCCGAGCACGATGTAGACTGCCAGCAGCGCCGCCAGGATCAGCCATGGCTGATTCTCAAGCGAAGCCTGGAAGGCGCGCGCCGTGCCCTGGAAGCTGCCGTGGATG
>DATHDD010000104.1:0-12609 GCA_035319205.1 Burkholderiales bacterium
AACACAAGGATCGCCAGCGCCTTGCCGAGAAAACGCAGCACAATGTACATACCGGCGATGAACGCCACCTGCGGTAGCGCATCGAAGCGCAAGCCCGCGCCCGCCATCACAAACAGAATCACAAAAAACAACTGCCCGCCATGACCGAACTGCACCGCCATAAGTTTGTGGCGGAAATCGAGATTGCGCGCCAGTATCCCGACACTGAGAAGTGTAACCAGCACCGAAAGATTGAGAGAGCGTGCCAACCCTGCAGTGAACACAATCATGCCAACCAGCATGATGAACTGGCGATCCTCGTGCTTGCCCAGCCAGGCGGCGAAACGCAGCACGAAGAAACTCGAGACAAGACCCGTCAGCAGCGAACCCAGCATGACATAGAGCGGTTGAGGTAGCGTTTCCGCCCATCCGGCTTGCTGTTCCAAATGCAGAAACGGCAGCAGCATGGTCACACTGAGGAAGGCAAACACACTGTTAACAGCGGTAAGCAGCAGCATGCGCTCGGTGAGCTGCCCTTCCGATCGCAACTCGTGCGCCACCAGCAACACTACCGCCGGAGAAGTGGCGATACCGATAGCTGCGGCAAGCGCGGCATGGAGCGGCGGGTAATCGAAGTACCGCAGCCCGAAATAAACCGCACAGAACGCAAACGCGCTTTCCGCAATTGCTGTGGCGAACAACCAGCGGTTGCGGCGCAGCCATTGGTAATCAAGACGACGGCCGAGCTCGAACAGAATCAAGCCCAACGAAATATCCACGAACACCCGGCTTTCCTTAATGAGCTGGGTGGTCAATACGCCCAATCCTCCTGGACCGAACAGCACGCCGACCAGCACGTAACCGGTGATGCGCGGCAAGGCAAACAACCGCGCCACTTCGCCGCCCAGCAAACCCACCAACAGCAGCAAGCCGAACAGGATGGGCGGTGTGAGCGCGGGGGGCAAAGTTGGCAGAAAGTTGAGCTCGGGCATGGTAACGGAAAGTGCAGTAATACAAGCTGTGTGATGCGCAGGAACCGCTGTTTGGCTCCCGCATGAGGCAGGAACTGCTATTTAAATATAAACAGATTATAACTAGCGGCTGTTTTTTCGGGCAAACAAATTTTTCAGCAGCTCGTGCAAGGGAACAATTAATTAATAATGATAATGTGCACGCGGTACGGCCCGTGTGCCCCAAGCACGATGGTCTGTTCGATGTCCGCCGTCCGCGATGGTCCGGAAATAAGGTTGACTGCTCGCGGCATCGTTGAGCGCTCATGGCGCAGCAAGCCCCAGGCCTCTTCCATGCCTTTTACAATGCGCGCGCTGCGCACCAGCGCGATATGGGTTTCAGGCAAAAGGCTGGTCGCGGGAGGGGTATCTTTTCCTGAAAGCAGCATCAGCGTCCCTGTTTCCGCTATCGCGCAGAACGCACCGGTAATGCCCACCAGATCGCTTTCGTTCGCAGGCCGTGCAGTAACAATCATGCCCTGCGCAGTCCAATCGAGCTGCTCAAGTTCCGGCCAGCACACGGCTTGCAGCGGCAGATTCTTTTCGCGCAGATAACGCGCGACAGCCTGCGGCGCTTCGCTGATTGATGCCACCTCGTCCACGCTGCTTGCTAAGCTTAACGCGCGCTCGCGAAAGCGCGTTGTGAGAGTCCATTCAGCCTGCGGCCTGGGGCCCGACGCGTGTTGCCTTATATAAGCGTTAATCTCCACTTGTTCAGAGCGACCGGCGCTCTTGCCAAGCGCGGCGCGAATGCGACCCAGGGTATTGTCTCGCGCGCTCATTTGTGCGTCGGCATGTCCAGCCCAGACTTTTCTGTTTGCTCCGACCAGCGCCCGGTAACCACCTTGGTGCGGGTGTAAAATTGGATGCCTTCGGTCCCATGCACATGCAAATCGCCGAACAACGAATTTTTCCAGCCGCCGAAGGAGAAGAACGCCATCGGCACCGGAATCGGCACGTTGATGCCGACCATGCCCACTTCGATTTCATGCTGGAAGCGCCGAGCCAGTGCACCCGAGCGCGTGAAGACCGCGACGCCGTTGGCATGCGGATTGCGGTTGACCAGATGAATCGCTTCGTCGTAATCCCGGGTTCGCAGCACAATCAGCACCGGGCCGAAAATTTCATCGCGGTATATCGTCATTTGCGGCGTGACTTGATCAAACAGCGTGGGCCCCAGATAAAAACCGTTTTCATGGCCCGGAACTTTGAGACCGCGCCCGTCCAGTACCAGCTTCGCGCCTTCTTTCTCGCCGAGGTCAATATAATTCTTCACGCGATCGCGGTGGGCGCGACTCACGAGTGGACCCATTTCCATCTCTTTATTATTTCCCGGCCCGACTTTAAGCTTCCCTGCCTTGTCGCGCAGTTTCGCCACCAGGAGGTCGGCCGCCTCGCCCACCGCCACTACTGCGGAAATCGCCATACAGCGCTCGCCCGCAGAACCATAAGCTGCGCCGATTAAGGCGTCTGCGGTAAATTCCAGATCGGCATCCGGCAGTACTACCGCGTGGTTTTTCGCGCCGCCCAGCGCCTGCACCCGCCTGCCTTTCTTGGCACAAGTTTCGTAGATGTATTTGGCAACCGGAGTCGAACCTACAAAGGAAACCGCCATGATTTCTGCATGATGCAATATAGCGTCCACCGCTTCTTTGTCGCCGTGCACTACGTTGAATACGCCGTCGGGCAACCCAGCTTCCTTGAACAGTTCCGCCATGAAGAGGCTCGCCGATGGAACTTTTTCGGAAGGTTTCAATATAAATGTATTGCCGCACGCGATCGCCAGCGGGAACATCCACAGCGGCACCATCACTGGAAAATTAAACGGCGTAATTCCCGCGCATACGCCAAGCGGCTGCTTGAGCGAATAGCAATCCACTCCGGCTCCCACACTTTCCGCATGTTCGCCTTTCAGCAAATGCGGAATACCGCAGGCGAATTCCACGACCTCAATGCCGCGCTGCACTGAGCCGGCTGCGTCCGACAATGTCTTGCCGTGCTCCTCGCTTGCCAACCTTGCCAGTTGTTCGTGGTTTTTTTCCAAAAGCTGCAAATAGCGCATCATGATGCGCGCGCGCCTGAGTGGAGGGGTTTCGCGCCAAGCGGGGAACGCCTGCTTGGCTGCGGCAACAGCGGCATCAATATCATCGTTGTTGGCAAACGGCACGCGGCGGATCACTTCGCCAGTCGCTGGATTGGTCACTTCGCCAAAGCGCTTGCTTTGGCTCTCCACTTTGCCGCCGTCGATCCACAAAGGCAGTAGAGAAAGGGTTTCAACTGGTTTATTCATGAATCACCTTCATCGCTCTCGGTACAACTCACGGAAAGTACGGCCTTCAGGCGCAGGAAGGTCGCGCCCGTCAGTCCAGCCATGCCCTCCCGGGAAATAATGCAGTAGTTTTTCCCCGCCTGCCACCCCATTCAGAATGCGCGCCGCAATAAACGTGATTGCGGCATATATACCGGGATGCAGAGCAGCCCACGCCCAGATTTTCAACGCTAGCCGTTCCTGCCCGGGGCGTAGGCCTTGTTCTGTCTGCTGTTCGCGCAGGTTGCGCATCAAATCTGGAAGAGGGATTTTCACCGGGCACACTACTGCGCACTTACCGCAAAATGTGGATGCATGGGGCAAATCCAGCGCGTTCTGCAGCCCGGCATAAAGCGGCGTCAGCACCGAGCCCATGGGCCCGGGATATACCCAGCCGTAGGCGTGGCCTCCGACATTCTGATACACCGGGCAGTGGTTCATGCACGCGCCGCAGCGTATGCAACGCAGCATCGGCTGCATCGCCCCGCCCAGCAGTTTGCTGCGCCCCGCATCCACCAGCACGATGTGGAAATTCTCCGGTCCATCGCTTTCATCCCTGCTTTTTACGCCGGTATTGATCGAAACATAATTGGTAATCGACTGCCCCGTTGCCGAACGCGGCAACAGTCGCAGCAAGGTCGCAATATCCTCAAGCGTTGGCACGACTTTCTCTATACCGGTAATCGCCACATGCACGCGCGGCATAGTGGTCACTAGGCGGCCGTTTCCTTCGTTGGTTACGATGAGCGTAGACCCGGTTTCGGCGATCAAAAAATTGGCCCCGGAAATACCCATGTCAGCGGAAAGAAAATGCGGGCGCAGCATTTCGCGAGCTTCGCGGCAGAGTTCTGGGATTCCGGTCTTGCGCGGTTTTTTGTGCTTCTGTTCGAACAAATCAGAAACGTCGTCCTTGGTCTTGTGCACCACCGGCGCGACGATGTGCGAGGGCGGCTCATGCGCAAGCTGCAGGATATATTCGCCGAGATCGGTTTCCACCACTTCGATACCCGCCGCTTCCAGCGCCTCGTTGAGCGCGCATTCCTCGCTCACCATGGATTTTGATTTGACCGCTTTGCGCACGCCATGCAGATCGGCTATTTCACAGACGATGCGATTCACGTCCTGCGCGGTTTCCGCCCAGTGCACCACCGCGCCGCGCGCGGCTGCATTTTTTTCAAACTGTTCGAGATAAAGGTCCAGGTCGCGGATGACGCGGTCGCGTATGCCGGCGGCGGCATCGCGATGAGCTTCGAAGTTTTCCAGTTCGAGAATGGCGTCAGCGCGAGTGTAAACAAATTTGCCCTGCGCTTTGGCCAGCGCCTGCTGCAGTTGCGTATCGCGCAGTTTTTCGCGCGCTCGCGCCTTGAAGTGCATGGAGGTGATTTGCACTAGGTTCCCTCTTCCCCTGTCAAAATTTCTGCCACATGCAGTACGCGCGTCTTGTTATCACCGCTGCGGCGCAATCTGCCTTCGATATTCAGCATGCAGCCCAGATCCCCCAGCACCACAGCAGGTGTACCGCTGGCTTGGATGGCGCTGCATTTGTTGTCCGCCATGCGCGTGGAAATGTCGCCAAATTTGACCGAAAAAGTGCCGCCGAAACCACAGCAGGTTTCACAATCCTGCATTTCTTTCAGCTGCAATCCTGGCATTTTGGCGAGCAACTGGCGCGGCTGGTTTTTGACTCCCAGCTCGCGCAAACCTGAACAGGAATCGTGGTAAGTGATGCTGCCATGGAAGCTGCCTGGAACATTTTGCAGTTTCGCCACATTGACCAGGAAGTCAGTGAGTTCGTAAGTGCGTTGTGCAAGTTCGCTGATTTTCTCAAGCTGTTGCGGCTCATCCTGGAACAATCGGGGATAATGCTCGCGCATCATGCCGGTACATGAGCCGGAAGGCGCTACTACATAATCACAGCCATCGAATTCGCGCAGCACTTTGAGGGCCAAGGCTTTCGCAGAAGGGCGATCGCCTGAGTTATAACCGGGCTGGCCGCAGCAGGTTTGCGTACCCGGGACTATCACTTCGCAACCCGCTGCTTCCAGAAGCCGCAGCGCGGCAAATCCGATGCGCGGGCGCATCAAATCTACCAGGCAGGTCACGAAAAGCCCGACACGCATCGCACATCCCATTAATGATGAACCAATCCTGATAAATCATAACATAACACCTATGGAGTTCCGGCTTTGACCAACGCAAAATCAACCGCCGGCAGACAGATAGTGAACCGAAAATAGTTGCTGCGCATCAGTCCATGCGAGCAGCGGCTCAAATCCCGCTTGCCGCGCTAATTGTTGAAACTCACTCACAGAATATTTATAGGAATTCTCGGTATGAATCGTCTCCCCGGCACCGAAATAAAAGCGCATTCCATGTATCGTGGCCTGCTGCGCGATCAGGCTTTCCAGGTGCATTTCGATACGGCCTTCTTTTGCATTGTAAAAAGCTCGATGGCGAAAGTTTTCCAGTCTGAAATCGCCTTTGAGCTCGCGGTTGATGCGCGCCAGCAAATTCAAATTGAATTCGGCAGTGACGCCCCGGCTATCATTGTAAGCGGCATCGAGTTGCGCTTGCGGTTTTTTCAAATCCACTCCCACCAGCATGGCGCCGTCTGTCCCGACCAGCTGCAAGGCACGTTTCAAGAACACGACTGTTTCCGCTTGTGTGAAATTACCGATGGTGGAGCCGGAAAAATATATCGCCCTGCGCTTGAGTCCGGGTACACTGCATTCAGGCAGCACAATGGGCTCCGAATAATCGGCGCATACCGCTACCACCAGCATCCCAGGGAACGCTAACGCGAGTTCCCGCGACGAAGCGCGCAGTTGCTCGCAAGCTATGTCAATGGGCATGTAGGCGGGCGGCAACAACTGCTCAAGCAGGAGGCGCGTTTTGCCGCTTGCGCCGCTGCCGTACTCGACCAGCAAGCAGCCGGCGCCCAGAAGCTGCGCCATTTCAGCAGCAAACTGCTGCATCATGGCGGTTTCAGTACGCGTCAAATAGTACTCGGGAAGTTCGCAGATGGCGCCGAACAGCTCGCAGCCGCGGCTATCGTAAAAAAACTTGGCGGGAATTTGTTTTTGAGGCTTGGCGAGCCCGGCCAGAACTTCGTTGAGAAAACTTTGCTGCGGGGAAAGAAGATTATAAAACCGGACCGGCGGATCCGCATTCATTACTGCACTTAACTTGCGTGCGGCTTGTGTATAAAACTGGTTTCAATCCATCTTTTAATGCGGTTGGCGTCGGCAATGCGGGTGTATTTGCCCCATGAATCAAGCAATACGATGATCACCGCCTGCTGTGCGATTTTTGCCTGCATCACCAGGCAGCGTCCGGAATCGTGAATATAGCCGGTCTTAGACAGCCCGATATCCCAGCTTTTGCTCTTGACCAACACATTGGAATTATGGAAAGGCAGGTTGCGCGACTTGCGCAATGCCACTGCATGTGAGTGCGCAGTTGTGTATTCGCGTATCAATTCGTAGCTGTAGCTCGCTTTCACCATTTTCACCAAATCCTGCGCCGTGGAAACATTACTGCTGTTCAGGCCGGTAGAATCCACAAACCGCGTATCCATCATGCCCAAAGCCTCCGCCTTGCGATTCATAGCGGCGACAAAAGCCGGCACACCACCGGGATATGCACGCGCCAAGGCAGCAGCGGCACGGTTCTCCGAAGACATCAGCGCCAGCTGCAATAGTTCGTCACGAGTAAGCGTCATCCCGACTTTGAGCTTGGAACGGGTGCCGCGCAAAGTATCCACGTCTTGCTTCTCGATGGTAATTTGCTCATCCAGCGGCAATTGCGCATCGAGTATTACCATAGCCGTCATCAGCTTTGTAATCGATGCAATAGGCATGGGCACGTCGGTATTCTTGGAGAACAGCGTCCGCTCCTGTTCCTGTTTAACCACTAGAGCTGCGGCAGAGCGCATACCGCGCAGCTTAGCCGGATCGGGCGGCGGCAAGTCGGGCTGAACTTCAGCTGTGGGCTGCGAGGGGTTGTCGGGTTGTAATTCTTCCTGCACGGCATCGAGCGGCTGTAATTCCGGCTGCACCTCAATTGGCGCCTGAACCACAGCTTGCTCGTCTTGGGGCACAACCTCGTCCTCAGCGGCGACCACTCCTGTTGCAAACAACAGCAAGCCGAGAATAAGAAATTTTTTCTTCATATGTTCTGTATCTTAAGTGAGTGAAACGCAACGACTTTTCTTGGCTCCCTAAAAGCCAGCGCCAATGATCGCAGGTAAAATTACAAAAATCAAGGTCTAAGTTCACAGTTTTGACCTTTGATTTGAAGGGTGAAGCCGACTTCATTGATTTTTTAGACAAGGTCAGGGTGCATTCTTGGTGACTCCCTTTCGAAAAAACCCGCAATTAGGCGTGCCGCATCCGCTTGGAATGAGTTTTTTTCCTTCTCTGTCACGCTTGGCTTCTTCCTGCAGTTGCAGCGTCTACATTTGCGCGTAGGCGCCTTGCTTTTCCAAAAGTTCGTGATGGGTCCGAAATCTATCATGCAGCCGTGACCCATCACCAATATCTGGTCGGCATCGACTAAGGTGGACAATAGATGAGCGATTGAAAGCGTGGTGCGGTTGGCGGGTATGCGCCGAGGCTCCACTGAAATAAAGGCTCAAAGGCCAGACTACTAACCCGCTTGCGAAAAGCGCTGACAGTGGGGATTGCTAACGCGCCTGAGCACCTCTGTGTAGCGCCGGGCCAAGCAACCCGGACACCGCGTCCAGAAACCGCTGCATATCCGCGGCATCGATTGCGCCCATGGTCGAGACGCGGAAGATGGATGCCGCCAATTTTCCTTGGCCGGCGTAAATAACGAAGCCCCGCCGTTTGAGGCCGTCGTGCAGCGCTGCGTAGTCCAGGCCGTCGGGCAGGTGATAGGCTCGCAGAACTACGGAGCGCTCGCCTTCCCGCAAGAGCGGCGCCACGCCGAGACGAACAAGGCCCTCTTCCACCGCCTCGGCAAGACGGCGGTAGCGTTCGTGGCGCATGCGCCATCCGCCCTGGTCCTGGAACTCGCGCAGTGCTTCGCGCAGCGCATAAAAGATGGGCACAGCGGGAGTGAAAGCGGTGTCGCAGGCGTCCTGGGCGCGGCAATGCCGCGCCAGATCCAGGTACACGCTGCGGCCAGCGCCTCCCACGGGCAACGCGTCCCGGCGCAAAATCACGAAGCTCATTCCCGGTGCACCATGCAGGCATTTGTTGGCGCTAGCGGCGCAGGCCGTCACGCCCCAAGCGTCGAATTCCAGCGCTTCTGCACCGAAACTACTCACCGCATCTACCACTAGTGCAATGTCACGCTCCCGGCACAGGCGGCTTACTGCTGCGACATCGTTCAATCTCCCAGTGCTGGTTTCATGCTGCACGACAGCCACGTGGGTAAAGCCCTGTTGCGCGTCAAGATGCCTAGCCAGCGCATCAAGGTCCACCTGCGTGCCCCATTCTTGACGCGCTACTGTGTGGGTGATGCCGTGGCAGCCGGCGATATCCGCCAAACGCGCACCGTAGACGCCGTTCTCGATCACCAGCAGCCGTCCGTCCCGCGGCATCAGACTCACGAGCATGGCTTCCACCGCCGCCGTGCCGGAACCGGACACCAGCACCGGCGCCCAGTTCTCTGTCGGCAGCGAATAGATTTCCAGCAGCCGGCGGCGAATCTCGTCCTGCAGATCACCGAATTCCCGCTCCCGATGGCACAGGTCAGGCAGCGTCAGTGCCGCGCGCACCCGTTCGGTCAAATTCACGGGTCCGGGGTTGAGAAGAATCATGATGTCTTCGCGCATGGGTGGGCAAGCAGCGACGGGCTACCGATATGACTCATGAACCGGCGAAGCACATCGGCGGGAGCCAGTCCCGGCCGGGGTGGCGTGGCCGCCACTCCCGGCGCTATCTTAAGGTGGACAAACATCGGTCCGATGCCATTTTGCCTCTGTAGCGCCTTGTCGAGCAGCACTAGGTCGTCGCCCTCCGAAACTTCCGCGTAGCCGCAGGCGGCAGCAATGGCGGCAAAAGAGATGTACCGCGCCACGGTGGCTTGACCACCGGTAGAATCGTGCACCTCGTTGTCCAGCAGCACGTGCAGCAGGTTCGGCGGACGGTAAGCGCCGATGGTAGCCAAGTTGCCCATACGCATAAGTGCCGCGCCGTCGCCGTCCAGCACCACCACCCGCAGGTCCGGACGAGTGAGAGCCAAGCCTAAACCGAACGAGGATGCGCAGCCCATGGAACCCACCATGTAGAGCTGATGAGCGTGGTCACCCAGGGCGTATAACTCGCGGCCGGTGTAGCCGGTGGTGGCGATCACTACACTTTTACGCTCCGGCACGAGCCGGGTGATGCGCTCCAGCGCTTCAATGCGGTTCGGCCGCACCGCCGGCGGCGAGCGCCAGGCGCTCTGCAGGGCCGGTCGCGGTGGGAAAATCGGTGCTTCCATTCGCGCGGGCTTGCACGGCGCGAACCGGCCTTTGCGCACCAGCAGAGCATACGGACGTTCGCGTTCGCTCAACGAGGCTTCAGCGTGAGCCAGCGCTTGAGCCAGCGCCTGAGGCGAGTCCGGCAAGTAGACCCAAGGGATTTCCATGGTATCCAGCAGCGCCGGGGTGATGCGTCCCATCAGCGCGTGCTGCGGCTCATCGGCTACTCCCGGCTCGCCGCGTATGGTGACCAGCAGCAGTACCGGGATGCGGAACACATGGGTGAGCGAGGTCAGTGGATTCACTGCGTTGCCGAGACCCGAATTTTGCATCAGCGCGATGCTGCGCTGGCCACCTACCCAGGCACCGGCAGACGCGGCTACCGCATCTCCTTCGTTGGCTGAAGATAAGTAGGTAAGCGTCGGATCAGTGTTTACGTGGTTGATCAACCCGGTGAAAAATGAGCACGGCACCCCGGCGTACCAGCGATAACCCATTGCCGCCGCCTGCCGCGCGAATTCGGTCGGCTCGATCACGTAAGCTGCCCTTAGCGCTCGCCAGCGCTGCTTAGCCCGTGGGCGAAATCGACGGCGCGGCGCAGATCGTCCGGGTTGTTCACGTCCAGCCAGTGGCCGTTCACGTACAGCACCTGCACTGGGTGCCCGCTGTCTATGAGATGATTGAGCAGATCCGGCAGCCCGAGCTGCGGGAAGTCGGGCCGCTCACTCAGTGCGTCCAGCGCCCGAAGCAGCCACCGGCGGCCAGCGCCCTGCACTCGCAGCATGCCGATCCACCGTCCGTTCGCCGCGTCGGGCCCGGGCCGGGCGTTCACCCGTAGCAGCCGCACCTCCTGGTGGAACATGGAACGGTCGTCGGGGGCCGAGCAATACGCCAGGTCGCACCGGCGCGCGACCGGCGCCAGCGAGGAATCCACTACCACTGCTACTTCTGCTCGGCTCTCCAGTAGATCACGAAGGATGTAGCTGCGAAACAGCAGGTCACCGTAGCTCACCACCGTGTCCTCTCCGATGGCATCGCGGGCGCAGGCGAGCGATACAAGTTCGCCGCTCTCAGCATGGCTGCGGTTGTGAACGATCTCAATACCCGCCATATCGATAGCCTGCGCCTTATAGCCGGCAACAACGGTGATGTTGTTGACGGACTGCCGTTTGAACTCATCTACCAACCTCTGCAACAGAGGCCTTCCCGCAACAGGGAGCATGGCCTTGGGACGGTCTTCGGTCAGCATGCCTAGTCCCTCATCCTCTCCGCGACTGGCCGCCAGCACCAGCGCCGACAAGTTGCGCTTGACAGTCGCATACTGGCGCTCCGCCGCCAGCAGTTCCTCCGCCGACTGCAGCCGGAAAATCTCATTGACTGGCGCGATGCGGTCCTCCACGTTCACCAGCGTCTGGGTGGCGTGGATCTCGCGCGTAAGCTCCTGCATGGCTAACACTGCCGCGCGCAGCGTGTGGTTAGCCCAGATAACGATGCGGATGCCGGCGGCGCGGAATACGTCTGTGGGCGTGCTGTAGTACTTGGTAGGGACGATGACCAGCGGCGAGCGGCCGGCCCACTCTCTGGAGAAGGCCAAAATTTCGTCGGCACTGCTTTTCTTGCTGTGGATCAGGATGGCATCGGCGCCAGCCTGATGATACGCCTCGGCACGGCGCAGGGCCTCGTCCAGCCCCCAGCCTGCGATCAGCGCCTCCACCCGCGCGACAATAACGAAAGCCGGATCTTTCTGGCTATCCTTTCCTGCGCGGATCTTGCCCTGAAACTCGGCGACGTCGGCCAGCGGTTGGCGGTGGCCGTTGATGAAGCTGTTGGATTTGGGGAACAACTTATCCTCGATGCACACGCCGGCTATGCCACGCTGCTCCAGCTTTTGCACCAGGCGGCGCATGTTGTTGAAGTCGCCATAGCCAGTGTCGCCATCGACGAGGATGGGAACGCGGCTGGCATCGGACATGAACTCCAGCATGTCCACTACCTGTGTCCAGCTCGCCTCGTTGTTGTCGCGCACCCCGAACTGAGCGGAGAGGGTGAGCCCGCTGGCCCAGATGCCCTTGAAGCCGGCCTCCTCGACAATGCGGGCGCTGATGCCGTTATGCGCTTCCATAAGGAATTCCAGCTCGGAGGAGTTGAGAAGCGCGCGCAAGGCGGCGGCTTTAGTGGGTTGGGTTGGGAGTCTGTCCATAAACGTTTCCTTGAAGAAGAGCGCGGTATTTACCGCTGTAATTTGGGCAGTATCTCCAGGCTGGCACGCTCGATGTCGCCGGGAAAGTCAATCTCTATCCAAGGCAGGCCGGTGACGTCTTCGATCCCGAACCTGCGTGACCCTGCCTCCAGCATCAGATCCCGCAGGGCCTCTTCGTGAGGTTCCTGACCGCGGCCCGTTTCTACGTAGACCGAGGCCCGCGCTACCAGCGCGCGGCAGGTTTGCCCGGACAGGCGAAAGAAACCTACCGACTCACCGCAGACATCGAATGCGAGATCCGGTGCAACCTGTTTCCTGAATTCCACGATGCGTCCATCGCGAACACACACCTTCACCGGCTCATCGCCGGGCTCGAAGTCCCGGTCCAGCAGCAGGCAGTCGGGCTGCCTAGAGTCCACTAGCGCACGCAGCATCCGCTCATCGTAAAGCACATCGGCGTCCATGAGTAGTGTGTCACGTCCGGTAAGCAGCGGCGCGCGAGCATGCCAAACGGTGACGATGCTGCCGAGTTGATAATCCGGATTGAACACGGTGTCAGCTGCCAGCGCCTCAGGCAACCGCGCTAGCTCGGCACGCACCTTATCTGCCGCGTAACCGACCGCCACCCACACGTCACTCACGCCGCACTCTCGCAACAGATGCAGATGGCGTTGCAGCAGGC
>DATHDD010000105.1:0-7562 GCA_035319205.1 Burkholderiales bacterium
TCTAATTTAAAGCGCGTTGCACCAAAAAGCCTTTTATTTGCGGCAGGCTATTGGTGAGCCTTAAGCCGAAGTTGCGCAAACCGGAAAACCACGGGCTGCTGAACAGCCGTTGCAGTCCATGCGTGGCAAGCTGCATTGCCAGAATATCCTCTTTGCGCGCCCTCTCATAGCGCCGCAGCAAGCGGAAATCGCCGCAATCCGCTTGCACACCGCGGTTTAAAAGAGTTTTCGCCAGCACGCGCGCATCCTGAAATCCAAGATTGACGCCCTGCCCGGCAAGTGGGTGCATCACATGCGCCGCATCGCCTATCAAAGCAATACGAGGGTTGACCAAGCGCTCGACTCGCAGCAATTTCAGCGGGAAGGTAGCGGCGGGTGTAATCAGTCGCAATTCGCCTAGCGCATGGCCGCCGGCTTGTGCCACCTCGCTGCAGAATTGTTCTTGAGCCAAAGCGAGCAGGCTTTGCGCGTGATCTTCGCTGGTAGACCAGACGATGGAAATACGATTATCAGGCAGTGGCAGATAGGCCAGCACGCCGTCCTTGCGAAACCACTGGTAGGCGATGTTGCGATGCTGCTTTTCTGCTTCAAAATTAGCTACCACCGCAAGCTGTTGGTACGGGAGTTGTCTTGCGTCAATACCGGCTTGTTCACGCACCCGGGAATCGCCGCCATCGGCGCCGACCAGAAGTTTTGCATCTAAGTGCGAGCCGTCTTTGAGGCGCAGCGAGACATACTCGGCAGCCCATTCGATTGCCTCACACTCACCTGGACATATCAGGGTTAAGTTTTGCTGAGCGCCGAGCTGCTGCCACATGACATGCTGCAGCAGGCGGTTTTCGGCAGTGAAAGCAAGTTCGGGCAATCCGCAATCATAAGCGCTGAAATCAAGTCGCGATGCGCCGTCGTCGCCATACACCTGCATTTCGGTTATCGGTGTGATGCGTGCGGAATCGAGCCGCTGCCAGACACCGCAGCTATCAAGATAGGACGCTGAGCCGGGACTTAGTGAATAAATCCGGTTATCCCAGCCAGTTTGATTGTCCATCGCAGGCGCATGAGATTCGACCAATGCGAGACGCAAGCCGCTATTTTTCAAAGCCAGCGCAAAGCTCGACCCAACCAGGCCGGCGCCTGCAATAATCACATCAAACAAGGAAATTTATCCCCTGAATTAGAATAATTAAAGGTCCAGGCGCATATTATCACGACCCTCCGCCTATGGCGGTGCTACCCTGCAAGCCGCTTTCGCAATTCGCGGGGGACTTAATCAGAGCTTACATAATCTTGACACATTACCGCTTCAACTAAGAAAATGGTGGGTTTCAGTGTGGCGAATTAGCTCAGTGGTTAGAGCAGAGGAATCATAATCCTTTGGTCCGGGGTTCAAATCCCTGATTCGCCACCAATTATCTTTAAATGACTTCTGCTTTGAAAAGCTCAGCCCGATTAATCGCACAAAGACCATTCTTTACAATCCTGCTTGGAACAGCATTGATTGCATTGCTTGCGTTGCAGCCTTGGGCTGTCGCGGGGCGCATCCTGCCCCAGAACGCGGTGTTGGGCGAACTCACCGCTACCAACTATCCTTACGTGACTATCGGAAAAAAGCAGTTTCATCTTGCTCCCGGTTCCTTGATTCACGACCAGAACAACCGCATCATTCTTCCCGTGTCAATGCCATCAAGTGCCGCCGTGCTTTATAAACTCGACGCAAACGGCGATGTCATAAATATGTGGCTGCTGACGCCGGAAGAATTGGCGACACTCAAGCGCTAGCAATGGCGAAGAAGCTTTTCATCAAGACCTTCGGCTGCCAGATGAACGAGTATGACTCGGAGAAAATGGCGGACGTGTTGCACGCAGCACATGGCCTGGAAATAACCCGGGAGCCGGGTGAGGCCGACGTGATCCTGTTCAATACCTGCTCAGTGCGCGAAAAGGCGCAAGAAAAAGTGTTTCATTACCTGGGGCGCTGGAAGCATCTCAAGCGGCGCAATCCTGACTTGCTGATCGGGGTCGGTGGTTGTGTCGCAAGCCAGGAAGGCGCTGCCATCATCAGGCGCGCGCCTTATGTAGACATGGTATTCGGCCCGCAGACCCTGCACCGGTTGCCGCAATTGCTGGATGCGCGGCGCAGTAGCGGCAAGCCGCAAGTAGATATTTCTTTTCCAGAGATCGAAAAATTCGACCATCTGCCTCCAGCCAGGGTGGAAGGCGCCAGCGCCTTAGTTTCCATCATGGAAGGCTGCAGCAAGTATTGCAGTTTTTGCGTGGTGCCCTACACTCGTGGCGAAGAAGTATCGCGCCCGTTCGACGATGTGCTGGCGGAAGTGGCGGGCTTGGCCTCGCACGGCGTTAAAGAAGTCACGCTCCTCGGGCAAAATGTAAATGCTTATCGCGGCCTGATGAGCGATGGCGAAGTTGCTGATTTCGCGCTGCTGCTGGAATATCTGGCGGAAATACCCGGAATCGAGAGGCTGCGCTACACTACTTCGCATCCTCTGGAATTCACGCAAAGGCTGATTGACGCCCATGGCAGGCTAGACAAGCTGGCAAGCCATGTGCACCTGCCGGTGCAAACCGGCTCAGACCGTATCCTCGCGGCGATGAAGCGCGGCTACACGGCGCTCGAATACAAATCCATCGTGCGCCGGCTGCGCAAGGCGCGGCCGCAGATTTCGCTCACGTCGGATTTCATAGTCGGGTTTCCCGGCGAGACCGAAGACGACTTTGCCGCGACCATGAGGCTGGTGGATGAAGTGGGCTTTGATTCCAGTTTCAGCTTTGCCTACAGCCCGCGCCCCGGCACGCCGGCTGCGGAATTGCCCGATCAGGTGCCGGAAGCAATAAAACTCGCGCGGCTTGCCCGCTTGCAGGAAAAGATCGAGGCCATGGAGCAGGCGACCAGCCGCAACATGATCGGCAGCAAACAGCGGGTGCTGGTTGAAGGACAATCAAGAAAAAAACATGACGAGCTGTCCGGCCGCACCGAAAATAACCGGGTAGTCAATTTTGCAGGTCATCGCCGCCTGATAGGAAGCTTTGTCAATGTCACCATCACCGCGGCAATGCATCACTCGCTGCGCGGCGATGTTGCCGTAAATTAAATCTTGAAGACCCAGCCTGTCACTATCTCTTTTACTCCGGTGGACAACCAGCGCTTGGCCAACCTGTGCGGGGCGCTGGATGAAAACTTGAAACAGATCGAAGCCGCGCTGGACGTGAGCATTGCCCGGCATGGCGAAAATTTCTCTTTGTCCGGCAGCCCCAAGCAAACCCGGCTTGCGGCCGAGGCGCTGCAGAATTTTTACGGCCAAGCAACACAGAACCTGTCCCTAGAGGAAGTGCAGCTTGGGCTGATTGAAGTGACCAAACCTCACATGACCTTGGCGAAGCAGGAAGAAGCACCGGTGTTGCTCACCCGGCGCCAGGATTTGCATGGCAGGACCCCGCGCCAAGTCCAGTATTTGCGGCAGATGCAGGAGTACGACATCACTTTCAGCATCGGCCCGGCGGGCACCGGCAAAACCTATCTAGCCGTTGCCTCTGCCGCGGATGCCTTGGAGCGCGATACCGTGAAACGCATCGTGCTGGTGCGTCCCGCGGTTGAGGCCGGCGAACGCCTGGGTTTCTTGCCGGGTGACATGGCGCAGAAAGTGGACCCGTACCTGCGTCCGTTGTATGACGCGCTCTACGACCTCATGGGTTTCGAAAAAGTGGGCAAGCTGTTTGAGCGTGGCGCCATCGAGATCGCTCCTCTCGCCTACATGCGCGGACGCACGCTCAACCATTCATTCATCATCCTCGATGAAGCGCAGAATACCACTCCGGAACAGATGAAAATGTTTCTGACCCGCATTGGCTTCGGCACCAAGGCGGTGATTACCGGGGACGTGACGCAGATAGATTTGGGTCGCGGGCAAAAGAGCGGGCTGGTGGAAGCGCGGACAGTCCTGGAAAAAGTGCGCGGCATTGCCTTTACTTTTTTCCTTTCCGAGGACGTGGTAAGGCATCCGCTGGTGCAAAAGATCGTCAACGCCTATGAGCAGCACGAAAAAAAGAGCTCATGAAGACAAAACCGGAAAAAAAACTCAACCTTTCGGTGCAATACGGGGTGCGCGGCGCCAATCTGCCAAGCCGGCCGCAATTGCGCAAATGGACGCTGGCCGCGCTCAGGCAGCCAGCGCATATCACCCTGCGCATAGTCGGCGAAAAAGAAGGCCGGATGCTTAACCGCGATTTCCTCAACAAAAATTATCCCACCGATGTGCTGACCTTCGCCTATCCAGGTAGCCGGCCGCTCACGGGAGATATCGCCCTATGCGCGCCGGTAGTGACACGCGAGGCGCGCGAACGTGGCATCAGCATGAAAGCGTGCTATGCGCATCTGGTGGTGCATGGTGTGCTGCACTTGCAGGGCTATGATCATCAACATCAGAGCGAGGCGCTGGAGATGGAAAAAATGGAGGCGAAAATCATCACCCAGCTGGGCTTTCCCAATCCTCACGAGCGTGAAACGTCAGCCATGAGAGGCAGGAAATAATAAGAGTAGAAACCTGTTTTTGGTTTACTCCTTACTATCCACTTTTTACACTTTACTATTTACCAATGGACGAAACCGCAAAACCCAAATGGCTCGAGCGCCTTGGAGCGTTCCTCACGCGCGAGCCGGAAGACCGCGAGCAGCTGGTGGAGCTGCTGCGCTCCGCCTACGAACGCAACCTGCTGGATGCCGATGCGCTCTCCATGATAGAAGGCGTGATGCTGGTCTCCGAACTGCAAGTGCGCGACATTATGATTCCGCGCTCGCAAATGGACATCATAGACATCAATGACCCCCCGGAGAAATTCATACCGTTCGTGATTGAAACCGCGCACTCGCGCTTCCCGGTAATCGGTGAAAATAAGGACGACGTCATTGGCATACTGCTGGCCAAGGATTTGCTGCGCTATTATGCCGAGAAGGAATTCAACGTGCGCGACATGCTGCGCCCGGTGGTGTTTATACCCGAATCCAAGCGTCTCAACGTGCTGCTTAAGGATTTCCGCAGCAACCGCAACCACATCGCCATCGTGGCGGATGAATACGGCGGTGTTGCCGGGTTAGTGACAATTGAGGACGTGCTGGAGCAAATCGTCGGCGAAATCGAGGACGAGTACGACTTCGATGAAACCGAAGACAATATCATTCAGGAGCGAAACGGACGCTTCCGCGTCAAGGCGTTGACCGAGATCGCTGATTTCAACGCCGCGCTCGGCTCCAAATTAAGTGACGAAGAACATGATACGATCGGCGGCCTGGTGATAAGCCGTTTCGGCCGTCTGCCCAAGCGCGGCGATCATATCAACATAGACAATCTTGATTTTCGGGTACTACGCGCTGACAGCCGCAGGATTCATTACCTGCTGGTGCAAAAGCTAACCCCTCCCGAGTCCCAGGAAGGGAACACCTGACAAAGTGAAACTGCCGCTTCCCCAGTCCCTGGCCGGGAAAGCGTTTGTGGCGTTCATTCTGGGCGCGGCAAGTGTTCTGGGTTTTGCGCCCTTCTACTTTTTTCCGCTGCCTGTTGCAACTCTCGCACTGCTGCTTTATTTATGGAATCAACTGGAGCGGCGCTTGGCTGCTTTTCTGGTTGGATTTGCATTCGGTATGGGATTTTTCGGCTTTGGCAGCAGCTGGGTTTATGTCAGCCTGCACGATTTCGGCGCCCTGCCAGTCCTGCTCGCGGGAATTGCAACCCTGTTGTTTTGCGCCATCTTGGCTCTGTATCCCGCATTGGCCGGTTTGTTTCTCGCACCAATAAAAACTTCTCCGCTCCCAAAACAACTTTTGATGTTCCCTGCTGTGTGGGTCTTGCTGGAATGGATGCGCAGCTGGCTTTTCACCGGCTTTCCTTGGCTTGCCATAGGTTACTCCCAGGTACCGCTAAGCCCGCTTGCCGGCTATGCGCCGTTGCTCGGTGTATTCGGCGTATCATTTTTCTGCGCGCTAAGCGCAGGATTGTTGAGCCTCATGATCGGAATGCGCGCTCCCGGGAAACGCTGTTTGATATTGCTTGCTGCGCTGTGGCTTGCAGGCTTTGGCCTCAAGCAGATCGAATGGACCCAACCCAGCGGCTCTGCGCTTGAAGTCAGTCTGCTGCAGGGCAATATCCCGCAAGAAATAAAATGGCGCGAAGATCAGATGGTCAACACACTGGAAACATATCGCAGACTGGTGGACGAAAGCACAGGCCGGCTTATCATTCTGCCCGAGACTGCCTTTCCGATGTTTTACCATCAAGTGCCGAAAATTTATCTGGAAAAGTTCACCGCTCAAGCGAAGAAAAACGGCGGCGATATTTTGATTGGCCTGCCAGAGCGTACCGACAATGATCATTATTACAACAGCGTGCTGAGCTTTGGCAGCTCGCCCACGCAAACATATCGCAAATCGCATCTGGTTCCCTTCGGGGAATTCATTCCGCTACGTCCGGTTTTCGGCTGGCTGCTGGATGTGCTGCAAATCCCCTTGCTGGATTTTTCACGCGGCAGCCCGGAGCAGCGGCCGCTGAAAGTGGCCGGACAGCAGGTGGCGGTGAATATTTGCTATGAAGACGCCTTCGGCGAAGAGGTCATCCGCCAGCTGCCTCAAGCGACTCTGCTGGCCAACTTCAGCAATGATGCCTGGTTTGGAAAGTCAATTGCACCCATGCAACATTTGCAGATTTCGCAGATGCGCGCTCTTGAAACCGGCCGCTACATGCTGCGCGCCACCAACACCGGGGTAACTGCGGTCATTAATCCGCGTGGAGAAGTTCTGAGCCAGTTGCCGCTGTTCACCACCGCAACGCTACGGCACGAAGTGCGGGGGCATGAAGGCGCCACACCTTATGTGCTCTGGGGCAATTATGCAGTACTGCTGCTGTGCACGCTCGCTATTACCATAAACTTTATGCGTTCACGCCGCTTGCTTTCTCAAGTTCGGTAAAACCAGTAAAATCCGTGTATTTACGCGGGCTTCGCCTTCCATGGTCACTTTCCAGCAAATCATCTTGAAGTTGCAGCAATACTGGGACAAGCAAGGATGTGCGCTGCTGCAACCTTATGATATGGAAGTCGGCGCTGGAACTTTTCATGCTGCCACTTTCCTGCGCGCGTTGGGGCCGGAGCCGTGGAAAGCTGCGTATGCGCAGCCATCGCGCCGCCCCAAGGATGGCCGCTACGGTGAAAACCCCAACCGCTTGCAGCATTACTACCAGTACCAAGTCGTGCTGAAACCCTCGCCCGATGATATCCAAGATATCTATCTAAAATCGCTTGTGGCCCTCGGCATTAATCCCAAGAATAACGATATCCGTTTTGTCGAGGATGATTGGGAGTCGCCTACGCTCGGCGCGGCGGGGCTCGGATGGGAAGTATGGCTAAACGGAATGGAGATTACACAGTTCACTTACTTTCAGCAGGTCGGCGGATTCGAGTGCAAACCGGTGCTGGGCGAGCTCACCTACGGACTCGAGCGGCTCGCGATGCATCTCCAGGACAAGGAAAGCGTGTTCGATCTCATCTGGGTAGACGGC
>DATHDD010000106.1:0-2818 GCA_035319205.1 Burkholderiales bacterium
AGTCATCTGCTTAGCCATCTTTTGCCTCCTAATCGAGATTGAAAAAGATAAACACAAGCACACACAACCCGGGTTTATGCATGCATAAAATCAGATTCCCGGAATTAAAAATAGTTTCCTGCAATTTAAAACGACAACCAAACAACAGGCCGGGCATCTGTATGGTATTGATGCGTTTGCATAAAACTGAAATCTGTTGATAATCCATCTCTCTACTACTGAATACGGAACGAACTGGCTATAATGGGACTAGTTGCCTGCGAGTCTTGTCAGCCGGGAGCCAACCATGAAAACCATTAAGCAAATTCTGCAAAGCAAAACCCATGGTATCCTCACCATCTCGCCCAGTGCCACCGTTTACGATGCGCTCAAGCTGATGGCGGAAAAAGAAGTCGGAGCGCTTCTGGTAATGGAAGCCGACAAGCTGGTGGGCATCATCTCCGAGCGCGACTACGCACGCAAGGTGATTTTGCACGGCAAATCCTCCAAGGAAATCCGCGTCAGCGATATCATGACCAGCAAGATCGTCTACGTGGGAACCGCGCAAACCGTGGATGAATGCATGGCGCTGATGACCGACAAGCGCGTCCGGCATTTGCCGGTATATGAGAGTGACCGGCTCGTCGGCGTGGTGTCCATCGGCGATCTGGTGAAGGAAGCGATTTCCGAACGCGAGTACATCATCAAGCAACTCGAAAGCTACATAATGGGATGACGCATTTCGGCGCCATCATCATCGGTGATGAAATTATCAGCGGCAAGCGCCAGGACAAGCATTTCGCGCAAGTTGCGAGTGTATTGAGCAAGCGCGGGCTGGAATTAAGTTGGTGCGAGTACCTGGGTGATGACCCGGAACTGATTACCGCCACTTTGCGCCGCACCCTGGCTACGGAAGACATTGTATTTTGTTTTGGCGGTATCGGCGCTACACCGGACGACCACACCCGGCGCTGCGCCGCGCAAGCCGCGGGCGTGGAACTCTACCGCCATCCCGATGCGGTTGCAGAAATCGTGGCGCAGTTCGGCGAAGCCGCATACCCCAAACGCGTACTGATGGCGGATCTCCCCCAGGGAAGCCGCATCATTCCCAATCCCTACAACCGTGTGTCCGGATTCAGCATCAAGCAGCATTATTTTCTGCCCGGTTTTCCGGAAATGGCATGGCCGATGATGGAATGGGTGCTGGACACGCATTACTCGCATTTGCAGAATCTCGTGCAGTGCGCGGAACAGGCAATCATCGTGCGCAACGCGATGGAAAGTCTGCTTCTGGATGTGATGAACGACTGTGTGGCACGCTTTCCCAGCCTCAAGCTGTTCAGCCTGCCGCATCTTGGGCCGGGGGAGCGCTGGATCGAGGTGGGCGTGCGCGGAAACCGGCAGCAGGTGCCGCAAGCGATGCAGCTGTTGAAGAAAGGCGTGACAGCGCTCGGCTACAAATGGAAGGATGAGCAAAGTAATAGCTGAACACGTCCGGCTAGACCTATCCTGCCTATTTATAATCACGCTGACAGGTATTGCATGATGTCCAAATCGTCCTGGCGTACTCCCGCAGTGGTGCTGGCATGCGCTTGCCTGATTCTGATGCTCTCGCTCGGCACGCGGCAGAGCTTTGGCCTTTTTCTGCAACCGCTGAGCTCAAGCCACGGCTGGGGGCGCGAAATATTCGCTTTTGCCATTGCCATGCAGAATCTGGTTTGGGGGCTCGCCCAGCCTTTTTCCGGGATGATTGCAGACAAGTACGGCGCGGGGAGAGTGCTGGTGATTGGCGGAATTTTGTATGCGCTTGGGCTAATGTTGATGCCGCTTTCCGGCACCGGCACGCAGCTTGATCTCAGCGCCGGGCTCTTGATCGGCCTGGGAATGAGCGGTACCAGTTTTAGCGTGGTGCTGGGAGTGATCGGGCGCAGCTTGAGCCCCGAAAAACGCAGCCTCGGCCTGGGTATTGCCAGCGCAGGCGGGTCGTTCGGTCAGTTTGCCATGCTGCCTTACGGCCAGACGCTGATTACGCATTTCGGCTGGGCGGCGGCGCTGTCCATTCTGGCAGCATCGGTTTCGCTCATCGTGCCTCTGGCATCAGCGCTTGCCGGAAAAAATACCATTGCGAAAACGGTTCATGACGACCAATCGGTGAGCGAAGCGCTGCAAGAAGCTGGCGGCCACAAGGGATTCTGGTATCTCACCGCCGGGTATCTGGTGTGCGGCTTTCAGACTGTTTTTATCATGCTGCACCTGCCGGCGTATCTGCTCGACAAAGGCATGATGCCGGTGACCGGGGTGATTGCGCTGGCGCTGATCGGTTTTTTCAACATCATCGGTTCCTATTTCGCGGGTTATTTCGGCGGGCTCTACAGCAAGAAAAACCTGCTTGCGTATATTTATATTCTGCGCGCTGCGGCAATCGGCTTGTTCATGATGGTTCCAATTACGACGGTGAGTGTTTACATATTTGCCGCAGCGATGGGCACATTGTGGCTTGGCACGGTTCCACTTACCAATGGGCTGGTGGCCCAGATTTTCGGAGTTAAATACTTATCTACTTTGTTCGGCATCGTGTTTCTCGGTCACCAGATCGGCAGCTTCGCCGGCGCGTGGCTGGGAGGTTACGTGTTCGACCTCTCCGGTTCATACCATGTGGTGTGGCTCACCTGCATTGGTTTAAGCATTATTGCCGCCGTATTGTGCTGGCCGATAGACGAGCGCCAGGTGGCGCGCTTGAATGTCAAGGAAACGCCGGCGTGAAGTCGAACGAATTGCAAAAAACCCTGATATGGATGGTATCGCTGGCAGTGGCAGGGGGGATCATTTATCTGGTTTT
>DATHDD010000107.1:0-3699 GCA_035319205.1 Burkholderiales bacterium
TTGAATGCTGCGTCGGCCTGACCCCCGAATTCCCAGCCGCTGTTAATGAACTGCTGCATGACCGAGCGCTTATCGAAAATGAAAATTGCGCGAAATTCTGTCGCGCCAAATCCCAATCCGACGGCGGTCTTTCCCATTTTCATGAACGTATTCTTGCCGGTCTTGTTGTCGGTTACCACTCCATAGCCCCAACCGAAGCCGCCGTAGATCAAGTAGACACTGGTGTTGCTGAAAACCGCATAGCCAGGCGCAGATTCGATTTCAGTTCTGGCCTGTGGGTGCTCTTCATATAATTGAGCCAGAACCTGGTCCCTCATGTCGAGAACGGCCTGCCGCTTTGTTTCGGGGTATTGCCCCCCAGTGGTGGCGCAACTCCCCAACATGAAGGTCATTGCGAGAAAGCAAAACCCGATTTTCAATCGTTGCATGCTCATCCTCCAGACCGCCTGTTATGTCCGAGATAGCCGACGCTAAGCAGTTCGTGCGTACTACCCATCGAGCGTAGCCTTCTAGTCCGTTCCTCGTTGCGAAATCGTTGTTGGCTCATAGCTGGACAGACAGGTTGATCTGCCTAATTTCCCTAGGTAGATATTGGGCAATGGTATGCTGGTTGTGCGTCGGATCATTAATCAGAATAAAGAAATTCAGAAACGCGCCTGGCAATATCCTGACAGCCCGATGTCAGCTCTTCTGCAAGTGGCTGCCCATTATTAGCGCCCCATTCGGAGTACGATTTGGCACTGCTCTTGTGTGCGAATAACTTATCTTCGAGCACGGAACCTGTTTTTGTACGAATTATCCGCGCACGGGCATTTATAAATACAATATGCCTCCAAACGACAACTTCCGCCGCTGCTGATTCCCCTCTTACCAAAACCCTTTTAATGCCATAGCCTGTCACGGTTATTTCAAGGACAACGTCGACCTTTTTTGCCGACAGGTCCCGGTAGCTTACCTTCTGGTCAAGTGAAGTGGGTCCTTCGTTGGGAAAGGCAACAAATTTTAGACCACCGTGTTCTTTAGCGTCCTGCTCAATATCATCCTGCACTTTCTCCTGAACATTAATCGTAGTCAATGCCGCCTTTGCCTCCTTCTTTTTCTCCTCGATTGTTTGCGCCGAATCGCCTTCAAATGCTCCTGCCACACTTCCTACCAGCCCGCCAACAACTGCTCCAGCCGCGCTCAACGTTAGTCCGAACCCAACCACGTATGGATTGTTACCCTTCACCCCGGCAACCGCGACGTACTCGCCTGGTTTCGCCCCCTTTGTCATTCCTGCCGCAGCCCCACCTAGAGCGGTATGACCGCTCCCTTCTGCAATCTCATCGACATCAACCGAGGGATTAAGCCGGGCTGAAACCAAGCCAATCGTTCCATTGTCTTGGAGTGACTGTTTGATCTCGTCTGCTATGTCTTGGCGCTGCGATTTCGACGCATGATAACCGGGGTTGACGCTGTCCAGAATGACATAATATGCGTGGCTATTCCTGGTAGGGTCAATGTACACCTCGACACCATTTTCGCTGGCGGCACTTTCCTCTTTAGCTGTGATTACCCCGCGTTCTTTATCTTGTTTCACAATTAGGAGGTGCCTTCGAAGTACTGCCGCTACCAAAGCATCCCAGACCTCGTCGTAGCTTTTCCATTTAACGGCGATTGCAGTCTCGGCAGAGGTGGTTTTGGTTGCCGTAGCCTCTGCAGGAGTGGCTTCGGGTGTTGCAGACTCGGCAGGAGGAGTCTCTGTCACCGCAGTTTCAACAGAAGGAGGCCCGAATGTCGTGGTCTTGCCAGGAAGGGGCTCGCTTGTGCTCGCGCATCCCGACAAGAGAATAAGAGTTAACGCGAGGTAATATTTGATCTCCAACGGGCGCGTGCTGAATGAAATATTTGGCACAATTTGCGAAACCAATTCCGTGACCATATCTTCTGTCCTATTTCCTCGGGTTACTGTGTCCCTACCTTTACTACGTCAACGCAGCCCTTCGAACTAAATTAATTCAAACCCTTCATATTTGCTTGAGGCGAGTCAGTTCCGATCGATTCGAAATCTCCAGTATTTGTGACATGGGCTCAGCTCCTTTGGTGTTTCGGTTAATGTCAAGCCCACTTTGAACCGGGGGTATCGTAAAACGCAACAAATACGAAAATGGTTGCATTTTGGATGCCGCTGGGTATCAAATATTGATACTTTTGGTCATCACGGCACCCATGGCACGGACAGAAGCCCTCATCGCAACCCTCAAGAAGGCGCTCAAGCGGCACGGCCTGACCTACCGCAACGTGGCGAAAGCCCTGGGCTTAAGTGAAGCGAGTGTCAAGCGCTTGTTCACGCAACCGAGCTTCTCGCTCGATCGGCTCGATAAGCTCTGCTCGCTGATGGGGATGGAAATCACAGACCTGGTAGAGATGATGGAACACGAACGCGGCCGCATCAGCGAGCTGACGGAGAGCCAGGAAGAGGAACTGGTCTCGGACACCAAGCTTTTATTGGTAGCCTTTCTTGCGGTCAACGGCTGGACGTTTCACGAAATTCTGGATTACTACATTCTCCCCGAGCCCGAACTGATTCGCTGTCTAACGCGGCTCGATCGGCTCAAGCTCATTGAGCTCCTGCCGAAGAATCGCATCAAGCTGCGGATCTCGCCCAATTTCGCGTGGCGCAAGAATGGCCCGATTCAAGAATTTTTCAACGCGCATATTCGCGAAGATTTTATTAAGAGCCGCTTCGAAGACGAAGGCGAAGCATTCCTGTTTTTTTCCGGCATGCTGTCGCGAAGTTCCAATGCGGTGCTGCTGAAAAAGTTCGAGCAGCTGGCGACCGAGTTCGATGAACTCAACCGCCATGACAGGCGCTTGCCGATTGCGCAGCGCTTTGTATCAAGCATGGTGCTGGCGATAAGAGCAGCGTGGCACCCGGCGGCGTTCGAGCCCTTCCGGAGGAAAAAGGATTGAGTCGCAGCGCAACCGCCAGTGTTTTACTACTGGGCATCTAGGGAGATAGTGCAATGACACAACGAGATAACCCTGGCGTCATCGTGTTCCCGCCGTTGCTCTACGGCATCGCGTTTGTCGTTGTTCTTGCGCTTCGTTGGTTCTGGCCGGTGCCAATTTTTGACCATACCATTGCTCTCTGGCCCGGCATAGCGCTGATCGTGCTTGCCATTGGGATCGCGTTATGGGGAAGAAGAGTGTTGCTGGCCGTAGGTACGAATGTGAATCCCTCGCTCCCCACCACGGCCATTGTTACATCCGGCCCGTTTCGCTTTTCCCGCAATCCTCTCTATATCGCCCTAATGTTCCTCTACTTAGGCCTCACCTTGGCTGTTAATACATGGTGGGGCATTGTCGTGCTGGTCCCGCTTCTCATCCTAATGCATTACGGGGTTATCCTGCGTGAGGAGCGCTACCTTGAAGCAAAATTCGGTCAGAGCTATAGACAGTATTGTTCCAAGGTTCGAAGATATCTTTGAGAAAAAGGGGTCAGGTTTTGAAATATCAGCATGGATGTAAAAATTTTTTGACCTTGTAAGACCTTTGCACATTATGTGGACAAATCCGCTGTTGATGGAAGTACTGTCGTTGCATGGTCTGGTGGTGGTGATCGGGCTGCTCATCTATGTGTTCGCGTCCCACACGCTGCAGCAGCGCCGCAATCCGGCGGCTGCCATCGGCTGGGTGCTGGTGATAGTGTTTATTCCT
>DATHDD010000108.1:0-4228 GCA_035319205.1 Burkholderiales bacterium
CTCTCATCGATTTTTGGCACAGGCAGTGCCGCGTTGCGCTATTCCCGTACCGTGCGCGTACACTGGAATGCTGCCTTTCCCGCAGCAATAGCAGCCTTTATTTTTTCTTACCTCGGCGCGCTGACGGTAAGCTTGATTCCCGCAGACCTCATGCGAACTCTGGTGCTGCCGCTACTTGTAGTCGTTGCGGTTTATACCTTCTTCAAAAAGGATTTGGGTGCTGTTCATGCGCCGTTGCACGAAGGCGCCAAGGAAAAGTTTCTTGCCGTCGGTTTAGGCGCGATTATCGGTTTTTACGATGGGTTTTTCGGTCCCGGCACTGGTAGTTTTCTGGTATTTCTGTTTGTGCGCTATTTCGGATTCGATTTTTTGCGTGCTTCAGCAGCGGCCAAAGTGGTGAATGTGGCCACTAACTTCGCTGCGCTTCTCTATTTCGTACCCAGTGGTAACTTGATCTGGCAAGTTGGGCTGTTGATGGCAGCTTTCAACGTAACAGGCTCCCTGTTGGGAACACAGCTGGCTATTCGTCATGGTAGTGGTTTTGTAAGGCGAATATTTCTGTTGGTGGTGAGTGCGTTGATTCTGAAATTCGGCTACGACACCTTCCTGAAATAATCTATTTTGTGCCTCAAATCATTTCCTGAAACAACCTCGGATCGGCTGCCAAGTAGGCCGATTTGGCGTATTATTACGCCTCTTTAATAGACAGCTATCCGCATGCAATTTCCAACCCATTTTGATGTGATTGTGGTAGGTGGCGGCCATGCCGGCACCGAAGCCGCTTTGGCCAGCGCGCGCATCGGGCAAAAGACCCTTTTGCTTACTCACAGCATTGAAACGCTGGGACAGATGTCGTGCAATCCTTCGATAGGCGGCATCGGCAAGGGTCATCTGGTTAAGGAAATCGACGCTTTGGGCGGCGCGATGGCGCTTGCTACCGATGAAGCGGGAATCCAGTTCAGAATCCTCAACTCCAGCAAAGGGCCGGCAGTGCGCGCCACCCGCGCCCAGGCTGACCGCGTGCTTTATAAGCAAGCTATCCGGCACAGGCTGGAAAACCAGCCCAATCTGTGGCTGTTCCAGCAAGCGGTAGATGATCTAACTTTGGAAGGCGAACGGGTCACCGGTGTGGTGACGCAACTTGGCTTGCGCTTTGCCGCAAGCGCCGTGGTTTTGACCACCGGCACTTTTCTTTCAGGATTGATTCATGTCGGATTGTCGAATTATCAAGGGGGTCGCGCAGGTGATCCGCCGGCCATCAGCCTTGCTGCGCGGCTGCGCGAACTCAAGCTCCCGGTAGGCAGGCTCAAAACCGGCACACCGCCGCGCATTGACGGGCGCACCATTGATTACTCAGTTATGGAAGTCCAGCCGGGTGATGAGCCTGTGCCGGTGTTTTCATTCATCGGCAGGTCGGAGATGCATCCTCGGCAATTGCCCTGCTGGATCACGCACACCAATCCGCGCACCCATGAAATCATACGCGGCGGATTGGACCGCTCGCCGATGTTTACCGGGGTCATCGAAGGCATAGGTCCGCGTTATTGCCCCTCGATCGAGGACAAGATTCACCGCTTTGCGGGCAAACAATCGCATCAAATTTTCCTGGAGCCGGAAGGTTTGTCGGTGAATGAAATTTATCCTAACGGAATTTCCACCAGCCTGCCGTTTGATGTGCAGATTGCCTTGGTGCGCTCCATCAAGGGTCTGGAAAACGCGCATATCACGCGCCCCGGCTACGCTATCGAATACGATTATTTCGATCCGCGCGGACTCAAAAGCTCGCTGGAAACCAAAGCCATCGGGAACCTGTTCTTCGCCGGGCAGATCAACGGCACCACCGGTTACGAAGAAGCAGCAGCACAAGGGCTGCTTGCCGGAATCAACGCAGCATTGAAAGTGCAAGGCAAGGATCCTTGGTGCCCGAGCCGCGACGAGGCTTATCTCGGTGTGCTGGTCGATGATTTGATTACGAGCGGCGTGAGCGAACCTTACCGCATGTTTACCAGCCGCGCTGAATACCGCCTGCAATTACGGGAAGACAACGCCGATTTGCGGCTCACCGAGATCGGCAGAAAACTCGGCGTGGTTGATGCTGCGCGCTGGGCGCATTTCGAGAAAAAGCGTGAATTGGTTGCCCGCGAACTGGAGCGTCTGAAAACTACATGGATTAACCCCGTGCAGCTTCCGCGATACGAAGCCGAGCGCGTGCTGGGCTGCGCCATCGAGCGTGAATATTCACTGGCGGATTTATTGCGCCGGCCCAAAGTGACTTACGCTATGCTCATGACCCTGCCGGGCGCGGACCCTGCCGTTACTGATGAAAAAGTCGCGGAACAGGTGGAAATCCAGACCAAATACCATGGCTATATCGAGCGGCAGCGCGAGGAGGTATCGCGCCGCGAAAATTATGAAACCACCCGCTTGCCACCGGATTTGGACTATAAAAGCGTGCGCGGGCTTTCCATCGAGGTGCAGCAAAAGCTCAATCAACACAAGCCGGAAACATTGGGCCAGGCAACGCGCATATCCGGGGTGACTCCTGCCGCGATTTCACTGTTGCTGGTACATTTGAAGCGAGGCTTTCCTGACAAGCATAAAAAGACCGCATGAATCTGGCGAGTGAGCTGCAACAGGGCATAACCGCCTTGAAGCTCAAGATATCGCCGCGGGACCGGCAACGCCTGCTCGATTATCTTGCGTTGTTGCAGAAATGGAACAAGGTATACAACCTCACCGCGATGCGCGAGCCGGAAAAAATGGTTAGCCACCACTTGCTTGATTCCTTGGCGGTGGTGCCGCACATAACAGCACACCATATCTTGGACGTGGGGAGCGGGGCCGGATTGCCGGGGATACCGATGGCAATTGCGCGCGGCGAGTGGCGCGTAACCCTGCTGGACAGCAACCATAAAAAAGCCGCATTTTTGAAACAAGCAGCGATAGAATTGAAGCTTTCCAATGTTAATGTGTGCTGTGAGCGCGTTGAAGTCTGGCAGCCTGAGCAAAAATTCGATTTGATAATTTCCCGTGCGTTCTCCGATCTGCCTGAGTTCGTGGCCCTATCAAAGCATCTGTTGACTGAAAGCGGGAGGTTCGCGGCGATGAAGGGAATTTACCCGCACGAAGAAATCGCGCAATTGCCGGACGGATACCACTTGGAGCGGGTAATACCGCTCAAAATCCCGGGGCACAAGGTGCAGCGTCACCTGGTAATGGTCAAAGCGTAGATCTTGCACTCATGGTTAAAATTCTTGCAGTGACAAATCAAAAAGGCGGCGTGGGCAAAACCACCACCAGCGTAAATCTTGCTGCAAGCCTTGCCGCGACGGGTCGTAAAGTGCTGCTGGTAGACATGGATCCGCAAGGTAATGCCACCATGGGTTGCGGCATTGACAAACGAACACTGCAACACACGATATATCAGGTGCTTTTGGGAAGCGCTGCAATCGGTGAAGTGCGACGGATTTCCGAAAGCGGCGGGTTTGATTTGATACCAGCAAACCGCGAGCTTGCCGGCGCGGAAGTGGAACTGGTGGATTTGCCGAACCGCGAATTGCGCTTAAAACAAGCGCTGCGTTCGATCCAGGATAATTACGACTTCATTCTTATTGACTGTCCTCCAGCACTCAATCTGCTCACACTGAACGGCTTGTGTGCCGCGCATGCGGTGATGATTCCCATGCAGTGCGAATATTATGCGCTGGAGGGTTTGAGCGATTTGGTCTCGACCATTAAAAAAGTGCGCGCCAACCTCAATCCCGTACTGCAAATCGAAGGCTTGCTGCGCACCATGTTTGATGCGCGAAATATCCTGGCGCAGCAAGTGTCAGACCAGTTAAAGCAGCACTTTGGCGACAAGGTGTACGATACCATTATTCCGCGCAACATCCGGCTCGCCGAAGCGCCGAGCCACGGAGTGCCCGCAATCAAATACGATAGCAATTCCAAGGGTGCACAGGCGTATCTTGCGTTGGCAGGAGAAATCTTGAACCGCTCCGCTTTGCATACTGCTGCGGCATGACAAAGTAGAAGGGAACAATGAAGATCAAGGGTTTGGGGCGCGGCCTCGACGCGCTTTTGAGCAAAGACGATGAGGGGAAGACAAGCGAACAGCTCAACACGCTGCTCATCGAGCAAATACAGACAGGCAAATACCAGCCGCGCACGCGCATGGACATGGAATCACTGGCGGAACTGGCCGAGTCCATCAAAGCGCAGGGGGTAA
>DATHDD010000109.1:0-3601 GCA_035319205.1 Burkholderiales bacterium
TCAGCGGCGTCCCTGTATGAATTTGCAGTGGAATTGCAGAAGACGGTTCCGCTCAGACTGCAAAACGCGAGCAAAGCTGAGCGGGGCTATTTTCTTTATACTCAGAAACCCGCGCCGGTGGTAAGGGCCGTTGCGTTGGACGTCAGTCCTGACATCAGCGTCAACGAAGCCTTCAAGCGCACTATGTGGAATTGCTTACTTCATTTGCAGGGCAATGAGAGCGGGATGTTGCTGGGCTCCGATCCCGAATATCTGCACCAGATGCGCGTAGCTCTGCGCCGTTTGCGTTCCACCCTGGGTGTGTTCAAAAAAGCGTTCGCTGAAAACGCGCTGGCGCCTATCGAGAAGGAATTAAAAAAACTCAGAAGCGTGCTCGGTCCGGCCAGGGATTGGGACGTGTTTGTGACCGAATTTTTTCCTTCTCTGGAGCAGGCGTTGCCGGAAAGCAGGCAATGGACTCATATCCGGCGCGCCGCTGCCCTCAGGCGCGCGGCCAGAAACCGCGCTGCGCGAAGCGCCGTTGCTTCTGAGCACTACAGCCGGTTCATGCTCACATTATGCGCCTGGCTGAGCGCCGAACGCTGGCATGAACGTCCAGATCCGGCGGGAGCGCGGCAGTTGGTGCAGCCTTTGTCGGTTTTCGCTCCAGTGGTGTTCGACCAGTACCACCGCAAACTCAAGAAGCGAGGCAGGAACCTGGAGAAGCTCTCAAGTGCGGAGCGCCATGCGCTGCGCATCGCAGTGAAAAAGCAACGCTACGCCTGTGAGTTTTTTTCCGGACTCTACCCGCGCAAGCGGACCAAGCGCTATCTCCGGGCATTGTCGGCGTTGCAGCAGTGCCTTGGAGTACTCAATGATTTGAGAATCCAGGAGCGCTTGCTGGGAGAGATGGTCGAGAAGCGCGACGCTCTGCGCGAGCCGGTGAATCTAGCCCTTGGCTGGATCGTCGCAACCAGGGCACAACAGCTCGCCCAGCTGCAAAAAAACTGGGCGAGCTTCAAACAGCAACAAACTTTTTGGAAATAAAGCCGGCTGGACATTGACCGGCAGTACAAGGAGGCGGCATGGATCTGATTTTATGGCGTCACGCGGAGGCGGAGGACGGGGTCCCTGACGCCGCCCGCGTTCTCACAGATAAAGGCGCAAAACAGGCCAAGAAGATGGCTAAATGGCTCAAGGCGCGCTTGCCGGAAAATTACCGCATTATCGTAAGCCCGGCTCGGCGCGCGCAGCAAACGGCGCAAGCGCTAGATGCAAACTACGTGACTGTGAAGGAAATCGGCGCACGGTCCTCTGCAAAAGCGTTGCTTGTCGCCGCCGGGTGGCCCGATGCCCAAGGTACGGTGGTCATAGTGGGTCATCAGCCTACTCTGGGACAGACAGCTGCGCTATTGATGTGCGGCACCGAAGCGGGTTGGAGCATAAAGAAAGGCGCAATATGGTGGCTTGCAAGCCGGCAGCATGACGAAACCCAAGTCGTGCTGCGTGCCGTAATCTCAAGCGACATGCTCTGAGATGGCTCGGATACGTACATGCAACCCGTGAGGAACGTTATTGCGCTACGATGAAGTCCGGCTGATTCTCCAGCTCCTTGAGAAAGCTGACCTCTAGTTCCAGCCCTACCGACTTCCATTCCTTGGTTTCCTCCAGCAGAGCCATGACAGTCAATGGATTACGTTTCAGCCATTCCTTGTCAAGGGAAACAGAGAATCCTGAGGAAATGGTCTTGACTTGAATGCGCTGCAGTGACGGAGCTCTGCGGCTGCGGCAAAACAATGCCGCAAGTCGCAAGGCTAGAATCTGCGACCACTGCGACTCATCCGTCAACAAATTGCGCACCTTGGAGAGCTTGCCCCGATGAGCCAGTACTAGCAGGCTCACCCTGCCCTGTTCCATCTTGGAAAAACCCAGCATGTCTGCATTTTGGATGATATAGGCCGAATGTTTGTGGTAACCGCTGTGGGCGACCGATATGCCGATCTCGTGCAGCCGGCTCGACCAGGAGACAAGACGGGCGGCATCCTCCGGGAAATCAGTCTCCTTCGCGAGCTGCCGTAGCAGGTCCTGGGCGAGCGTCTCGACGGATTTCGCCTGCGCGGAGTCCACGTTGTAGCGCTCCATGAATTGCTGGACGGTGGCCTCGCGCATGTCCTTGTGATGAATACGCCCCAGAAGGTCGAAGAGTAAGCCTTGACGCAGCGCGCCTGACGCGAGCTTCATGTGTTCTATGCCGAGTTCGGAAAACACAGCGGACATGATGGCAAAGCCGCCCGCAATAACCGGGGCGCGGTCCGTTTTCAGTCCTTCGATGGCGAGGCGATCGACGTTCCCCGCCTTGAGTAGATAGGAGCGGAATTTTTCGAGCCCGCCGGCGGTGATGCCGGATTCGCTGTAGCCGTTAAGTTCCAGGATATCGCTCAGGGCCTTGACCGTACCTGAGGAGCCGACGGCTTCTTGCCAATGACCGGCGGAGAACTCGGAGACGATGATCTGAAGCTCGTTGCGCGCCGCCAGCTCTGCTTCTTTAAGATTGCTCTTGCTGATTTTGCCCTCGGGAAAAAAGCGCAGACTGTAACTTACGCAGCCCATGTACAGGCTCTCCAGCTTTTGCGGACGGATGCCGCTGCCGATGATGAATTCGGTGGAGCCGCCGCCGATATCCACCACCAGCCTTCTTTCGCTGATGGCCGGTAGACTTTGAGCGACGCCAAGATAAATGAGGCGCGCTTCTTCGCGCCCAGCCACCACCTCGATAGGAAAACCCAATGCGGCCTCGGCCTGCTTGAGGAAAGCCAGCCCGTTTTTCGCCACTCGCAGGGTATTGGTGCCCACGGCACGCACGGCCTGAGGAGGCAGTCCGCGAAGGCGTTCTGCGAAGCGTTTCAGGCAGGCCAAGGCTCGCGCCTGCGAGGGTTCATCGAGTTTTTTGTCTGCCGTGAGCCCCGAGGCGAGGCACACCGGTTCGCGGAGGGAATCGAGCGGATAGATCTGGTTGTCGACCACCCTTGCCGTTTGCAGTTTGAAGCTGTTTGACCCCAGATCAACTGCGGCAAAAATTGAGTGTTCTGTCACCAAAGTTGTCGGTTAAACCCCTTTGTTGATTGACTACGTGCCGAAATCAGCGCTCAACGGGAGCGCGGCCGTCATCCAAAAATCTAAAAACTTTACCATGACATTATGACCATTTTGTTGCACGCTTGAAATAGGGTGAACTATACGGACTTTAGTCCGCGAAAGGAAATGGCCCATCGTAATTGCCCACCGGTATGGTGTGAGTAACTATGCGTGTGCCATCCCACACGTGCAGCATAAAACCGGGCGGTTCAAAATTGTATTCTGCGAGTCCGTCCGGGTTTAGGCTCAGCACGATCTGGTGAGCTGTACTGGGACAAATCACTGTGGGCTTACCATGATATTCAGTGACAATCGTTCGGTGCACGTGGCCGCAGGCAATCAACTTGATTTGAGCATGATGTGCGACGATGGCTCCAAAAGCATCGGCACCCTCGAGCAGCCGCATCGCGTCCATGTGCGCTATCCCGGTGGCAAAAGGCGGGTGGTGCATGAAGATCAGGGTGGGTTGCGCGTTTGCTTCCGCAAG
>DATHDD010000110.1:0-17841 GCA_035319205.1 Burkholderiales bacterium
GTTCAGACGCAGCTGCCACCATTGCGACAAGATATCGTCCTGCTGCATGCAGGTAATTTAAGCCTGCTTTTAATCCAAAACCCGCCCAGTTTTCAGGGCGGGTTTTTTTTGCATTACACCGCTTGGTACAGAAGTATGAAAATAATAAGATGTTGCGCCTGAACGCAAACCCCGGGACCATCGCGGTTGCCGGACTTCTCGCGCTCCTGATTGCCGCATGTGTGTTGTACTGGCCGGGCCTGAGCGGAGGCTTTCTTCTAGACGATTTTTCGAATCTCAAGGGTTTGGAGCGCATCAAAGAGCCGACGAACCTGCGGCAGATTGCGGAGTTTGTCCTGTCTGGTATCTCCGGGCCGCTCGGCAGGCCGCTGCCGCTGCTTACTTTCGCCATGCAGCACTCCGCCTGGCCAATGGACGCCCGCGCTTTCAAGCTCTTCAATCTGTTCCTGCATCTGGTCAATGGCTGCCTGCTGTTCATGCTGTTCAAAAAAATTAGCGAAATTCTCGCTTATCCTAAAAAACAGGCGCTCACCCTGGCTTTTTTCACCAGCGCTTTTTGGCTGCTTCATCCAATACAGATTTCCTCAGTGCTTTACGTCATACAGCGCATGAGCGAGCTTTGCGCGCTGTTCACGCTTGGCGGTCTGCTGGCTTTTGTGTACGGACGGGAAATGCTCATCGCAGGCAAACTCAGAGTTGGCTATGCATGGGCGTCCTGCGGCATGATTTTTGGCATGACGCTGGCTTGCATGAGCAAGGAAAACGGCATCTTGCTCGCGGCCTATGTCTGGGTGATTGAAGCGACCTTGTTTGCGAAGTTGTCAAAGCCACCCCGCTGGAAAATCTGGCTTGGCGTTTTTGTTTACCTGCCGCTCGCGCTGGCTGTGGCTTATCTTGTCCTGCGTGGCGAGGTAATATTCGCCGGCTATCAACTGCGCGATTTCAGTCTTGCCGAGCGCCTGCTCACCGAATCGCGCATCCTAATTGAATATCTCGGCAAGATATTTCTCCCGCGGCCCCTGTCACTGGGCCTGCTTTATGATGACTATCCAATCTCGCGCGGCTTGTTCGAGCCGCTCTCGACCATGCCGGCAATCGCTGCGATAGCGGTTTTGCTCGGTGTTGCGATAAAATACCGCCGGCGTCATGCTGTGCTGAGTTTCGCCATTGGGTGGTTTTTCGTGGGACACGTGCTGGAAGCGACCATTATCCCGCTCGAGCTTTACTACGAGCACCGCAACTATCTGCCCATGGCGGGCCCGCTGTTTGCTGCTGTTTTTTATGTCGGCCAGCTGCGCCGTCATTTGGGCATGCGGCTGCCGGGCCTGATTCCGGCCATCGCTTCGCTCATACTCGCCCTGCTTTGCGCGATGACCTGGAACGAGAGCCGGCTGTGGGGTAACGTGTTTGAACAAGCGGTTGTCTGGGCAAGCGAGAAACCGACGTCAAGCCGTGCTCAGGAATATCTCGCGGGCATCTGGATTGTGGATGGAAAATATGCCGAAGCAGCCAAGGTGTTCCAACACATGACCGAGCTGCATCCGCAGGATGCGCGCGGTTTTATGAACTGGCTGGTTCTGGAATGCAAAGACCCCGATTTACCCATGCCGGATATGGACGCAGTGGCCGCCCGGCTCAGAATCAGCGCGTATTCAAGCGTTCCGGTATTGACTCTGGAGTGGATGGTGCAGCGGCGCGAAAAAAATGAGTGCCAGCGTCCGGGTTATAGTGAATTGAAACTGGCAATCGAGGCCTTGCAGCAAAATCCGCGCTTCACGCTGCAGGCAAATCTGCTTTATGCGCTTCTGGCCAGGCTGTACGCGACCGAGGGTCGGCTCAATTCAGCGATGACAGCCATGGACCAGGCATTTAAACTCAACCCTGAGCCCGATTATGCGCTCATCCAGATGAAATGGCTGGCCAGCGCCGGCCTGTATGACGACGCCCGGCGTTATCTTGAGAAGGCACGCGAGGCCAATCAGCGTCATTTGTTAACGCGCTGGATATACGAGCCGGAACTGGATATGTGGGAAGCGGCGCTGAATCGCGCGTTTGAGGGGAACAAGGCGTACCAATGACTCTTTACAGCATCATTCTTCCGGCTAAAAACGAGGCCGCTGCGCTGGAGTTGCTTCTGCCACAGCTGCGCGACCTGTTTGCCAACGAGGAAATAATCGTAGTTGACGACGGTTCCACCGATACAACCTTGGCGGTATGTAATGCCAACAACGTGCGCGTGATTGCTCATCCGCACAGCATGGGCAATGGCGCTGCGGTTAAAAGCGGAGCGCGAGCAGCCACCGGCGACGTACTGATTTTTATGGATGCCGATGGGCAACATAGGCCATCGGATATTTCCTGTCTTGTGGAGAAATTCAAGCAAGGGTTCGAAATGGTGGTGGGCGCGCGCACCAGCGGATCACAAGCTGGAGCCCACCGCGCATTTGCCAATTCTTTCTACAACAAACTGGCAACCTGGATGGTAGGACAAGACGTTGAGGATTTGACTTCTGGTTTTAGAGTGGTTAAAGCGGATAAATTCCGCAAGTTTCTTTACCTGTTGCCCAACGGGTTTTCGTATCCTACAACCATTACCATGAGTTTTTTCCGCGCCGGACTCCCGGTGGCGTATGTACCGATCGTCGCACCGAAGCGGCTAGGGAAAAGTCATATCCGCTTGTTGCGCGACGGCGGGAGGTTCCTGCTCATCATTTTCAAGATTGGTACGCTTTACTCCCCGCTGCGCTTGTTCCTGCCGATCAGCCTGTTCTTTTTTCTCACCGGATTGAGTTACTACCTGTACACCTTCTTTACGATTCACCGCTTCACCAATATGAGCGCATTGCTTTTCATTACATCCGTGCTGATTTTTCTGATCGGGCTGGTATCGGAACAGGTCACGATGCTGAACTACAAGGACAGCGATTCCAAATAGCTGATCTCAAGCCTCAATGCATACGGCCCAAGGGGCGGCACTGAGCAAGCGCCTAAAAACGGCAATGGAGCACAAATTTCATAACCTTGTACCCGCGAACCTGCCCCGCTCAGGCCTGGTTGCCGCATTATTTCTTTGCCTGACCCTGGTGCTTACCTACTTGATTTACCTTCCAGGGCTGTCCGGGCCCATGATTCTGGATGATTACCCTCAGCTTGATCCAATACTTGGAAATATCGGCAAAGGTTCATGGACCAGCCTTCTGTTGAGTGAAAGCGGGGTGCTGGGGCGGCCCGTGGCCATGGCGAGTTTCATCTTTAACGCAGTCGCCGCCGGGAAGGATTTCTGGTGGTGGAAATTCACCAATGTCGCAATACATCTGCTTACCGGAGCGCTGGTGTTCATTCTGAGCACGCGGCTGCTCGCCGCGGAGGACGGCAGAATTCGCAGCAATGTTCATTATCTGGCATTGTTGACAGCGGGGTTGTGGTTGCTGCATCCGCTGCAGGTGAGCACGGTGCTGTATACCGTGCAAAGAATGACTCAGCTTTCCGTGCTGTTTGTTTTTGCCGGCTTGCTGAGTTACACGCTGGGGCGGGAAAAACAGCTGGCTGGCCAACCCTATGGCTGGGTCGGGATAGTTCTGGCTTTTCTGGTTTTTTTTCCGCTTGCCGTATTCAGCAAGGAAAGCGGTCTGCTTTTCCCCGTATTGACTTGCCTGCTTGAGGTTTTCTTTTTCCGGTTCAAGGGTGGCCGCAGTGCACGGCGGGTTCTCGCCGGGTGTTATACCTTGTTCCTGCTGATACCCGGGCTGATCGCGGTGTATTGGCTGGCAACCCATTTCGATCAACTGGTGCTGCGCGGATATGAGGCACGCAACTTTACGCTGTATGAAAGGCTGCTTACCCAGTTTCGCGTACTGGTTTACTATCTTTACCAGATGGTTGTTCCGCAAGCGGGCAATCTGGGTTTCTTCCATGATGATTTTCCAGTTTCAAAAGGTTTGTTGTCGCCGCCCTCCACCTTGCTTTCTGTGGGTGTATTGGCCGGAATGTTAGCGGCGGGCTGGAGGTTGCGCCGTTTCAGCAAGGCTGCAGCGTTCGGCATCTTCTTTTTCTTTGCTGCGCATTTGCTGGAATCCACTATCTATCCGCTGGAACTCATGTTTGAGCACAGGAATTACCTCGCCTCGTATGGGATTTTGCTTAGTCTATGCTGCCTGGTGGGGAAGGGGGTGAACAACCGTATTGTTGCGAATGTATTTGCTTTGGCCGCCGTTAGCGTATTCATGGCAGTGACTATCGGGTATGTTGGCACATGGACTACGCGGCATGATCTGTATACACGCATGTTTGTCATACATCCGCAATCACCACGGCTCAGAATCAATCTGGCCAGCGATTACACAGAAAATGGAGAATTTGATAGAGCCAGAAGAATGCTTGCCGGCTTTGCGGGTCCGGGATTTGATTTGCAGCGAGCTTACGTTTCCTGCCGCCAGTCTGGGCAGCTGTCCAAAGACGAACTCGGCCAAATCCAGTTCCAGTCAAAAGACAAGGTCACCACCTACGAACTCCAAGGGCTGGTTGAGCTCGCCAATTTGGGGCTGGATAGCCAGTGCGTTTTTTCCCACGAGGATTTTTTGCGCCTGTTGGACCAGGCGCTGCGGGCGCGCGTCATAAACAACAGAAGCATCCAGGTGTTGTGTATTTACAAAGCGCATTACCTCCACGAAGCGGGAAAAATTGAGGCGGCGCTGGCGGCGCTGGACATGGCTTTTCAAGCTTACGGCTCAAACCCTGCGCCCTTGTTTCTCGCCACAGAGTGGCTGATCGAGGCCAAAGACAAAGTAAAAGCGGAAGAGTATTTTGCGCGAGCCCGGGCAATGGCCGAGAAAAGCCGTCAAGATTATTCAGAAGAGATTAACAGGATCCGGACGAACCTTCGCGACCTGTAACCGCAAAAGAAGCAAACCCGCCCAAATTTTGCACGCGGATATTATTTTATTATTTCCGCCAGAATTCCGACCGGCGGAAGATCGTCGTCTGGATTAATTTTTTTCATCGATATGATCTTTGCCCTCTGGCCGAGCCTGGAAAGAGGGTAGAACGTTTCTCCTCCATACGAGGGACTTTCAAAAGGCAGGAAATAAGCATAGCGACACTTTTCCATGCCCCGCCAGAACTCCTGGTCGCTAACGTCAATTTTTGGTGGAGCGTAGCTGGACCGCCGGGCGTAAAAAGTAACGAGGGTCGGCTTGATGGCGTAAACACATTCGTTTTCCGGAATAAGAGCATTGATTTCTTTCAGATGGGAGATCAGGTGGGCATGGAAATAAGCGCTGAAAATGGCTGTTCTCCGATCTTCATCAAACCACTCGGCGATATGCTTGCCGGCGCTGATCTCGGGAGGTACTTCCTCTAGGAAATAACGGCCATTGATGACAAACGAAGGCAATATAATCAACATGAGGACGGCCGACAAAACCGCTTGGACCATTGCAGTATTGCCAATCCGCAAACCGCTTTGCGAGAGCCCGACCACCAGCAGAAAACCCTGAGCGAGGAGAACGGGCGTCACCACATAATAATAGCGCAGCGGTTCGGGATTAGGCCATGCAAACACCATTGCCAAATAGATGGCTACGTAAATCGCGTCGAATTTGAGATATATCATCCGATAGAGCCAGCCTGCAAAACAAATCGCACCGAAGACATTGACGACAAAAACCAAGACCGGCGGTTGACTGCCCCCAAGCCACCCAAATTGCCAGGCGTAGTACAGGTCCAGTGATTCGGAGTGAAGCTGATGGTAGAGAAGTGTTAAAAGCGGAGTCTTGAGATAAGCCTTTAGCCATGAATGCGTGTAGCCTGAAAGCCCCACTTGAGTGGATGCGCTGATCACGGCCCATATCGCGAAGGGAAGCGCGGAAACCGCCATCAGGTATAAATAATTTTTCGGCCTGCGCGCCGCGAGAAAAAACCAGAATGCCAGTAAAAGTGACAGACCGGCAGTGCGAACCAAAGTTGCGCATGCGACCGCAACCGCGGCGAACCAAAGCCATTTGGGCAAATCTTTGCGCATGGCTATGCAGACCCCCAAGATCGCAAGCAGGCTGAAAAAAATGTAGGAGTTTTCGGTCCAGATATCGAGGGAAAGCAGGTAGGTGGTTGGCTTTAATGCAAAGATCAGGCTGATGGCGGCGCTTTGCCAGACGGAAAGTAATTCGTGCCGCAGCCAGAAATACAGAACCAGCACCGCCAGAAGCAAAAACGTCATGACGACCAAGTGCGCGACAAGAGTGCTTTCTCCGCCACCCGCGAGCGCAAGAATCCATGGGAAAAGTGGCGGATAAATGATTTGCTCGCTGTATTCTATGAGTATCGAAGATGCGGGCTGGTAAGGCGAATAATATTGTGCGGCCAGCAAATAACCGGCGCTGTCCCCGCCCGCGCCGGAAACCTCATGAGACCAACCCAGGGCGTAGTAAAGCACCGCAAGGGAGAGAAAACCGATCATGAGCAGGAGTGGCTGAATTTTTGAATTCATGAGCTGTGCCTTCTGTTGTGTTTACTGGTCGCGGAAGAACGTTCTCGGTAACTCATGACGGGCCGTTTTGGAAACACATAGTAGCATTCAAAGGCGTGACAGTAGAGCTGCAATTAGTATCGCTGCCGCCAATATGAAAGCGGGCCATGTCCGACATTTTTACGTCATGTCCCACATACTTACCCTAAATAAGGGGCAGGGATAATACAAAGTACGGACTTTTTCGGCCCTGAACCCCATGGCGTCGAACTCACGTTCAATTTGATGGATATTTTTGACATGATAATGCCCGCTGAACCCGGCGAGGTTACGGCCCAGCCTATACCAGAAGTTTTCTGTAGGTCCCGACAAAATGATTTTACTGCCCGGCTGCATCATACCCTTGAATTTGCTGAGCAGGGCTGCGCTGTTTTCAATATGTTCCAGCACGTCCAGCGCAAGAATATAATCAAATTTCCGGCCGTCAATGGCGGACAAATCACTATAGAGTTCGGCGTTGATGTTCATGGCTCGGCAAACCTGTCGCGCAAGCAATATATTCTCATCGCATCCTACAATGCTGCAGCGCTTTTGATTTAAGTATTTGAAAGTCACCGCCCCACCGCAGCCAAAGTCGAGAACGATTTTTCCGGTTATATCGCCCATGAAATGCAGGGCGATATCTATTCTTTTCCAGAACAACCAGGCCATGAGCCGGTTGGAGTGAGTGTACGATGGCAGGGCGTTTTCGTCGTATTCCCCCGGGGCCGCGCACTGCAGAAGGCCACGGTAAATACCTTCCATCTGCCGACGGTAATCTTTGTCTATGGCATTCAAATTGGTTTAAATGTCAAGAGGAATTCAATAATTGAACGAATGACAATAGAACGTTAGGTTGCGATACAGAGCTTTAGGCAGGCGCAGCTTGATGAGTGGTTTTATCGCAGTAAGCAGCGGGTACTTCCATGGCAAAAGGCTTGGATTGATTTTCCGGATGAAATGAGTCGTCACGAGATCCCGTTCGCGCACTAGTTCCATCAGGTTTGCATACTCCAATTTCTTGCTCCGGGGAAAATGCTGGTAAAGTATTTCCAGCAACTCCTCCGCTTTTTCGGGTGGTATATCCGCTTCGCCATCAACTGAAATATCAAAGGTGACGATCAGCATTCCTCCTTCCTTAAGCACGCGCCTGAATTCCGAAACGATGGTTTGGTACGCATTGGTATGCTCCAACACGGATACGCAATAAACAATGTCGAAAGCGTTGTTCTGAAATGGCAGGTGGCGCAAATCCCCCGGAACAAACTGCGCGGTTGCCGGGAGATGGACATTTAGCCTGCGGTAGACCTCTTCCAAAGTTTCATCGTAATCGCAGCAGGATATGGCAGCTTGACTAAAGCGGGATGACAGGAAAAAAGGGAAAAAGGTGACGCCCGAGCCGGCATCCAGAATATTCAACCTCGGCCCCGCATTTCCCGCAAATTCCGAAATTCTGGAGAATACGAACGGGTATTCCCATTGCCTGCTCCATTGGTGCAGCGGATCAGCAACCCATTTCACGCGGTAACCTTTCAGGCATGCTGATTGCGACCGCACAAATTCATTGGAAAAACCCTCCATAGACTTGAACAAATCGCTTTGGAGCAGACGTTGATAGTCGTCGATTTTCGGCAGGCCGGAGTAAAGCGACAAAGTCATTTTTTTATTCAGCCCAAGATTTTTGTGACGGGCTTGGCTTTGTGTTTTGGGCAAGAGGAATCTTGGGTTCGTGGGTAATGTCGTAATTCACCGCGGAAAGCAGCAACTGGAATCCCATTAACAGCAGCAGACCGACGATCATCACGGTACCGGCCGGAGTGGCCTCGCCGACGCGCATATGGACGACCCAATTGTAAATGCCGTAAGCGAGACCGGCGATAATGGCAGGAATGCCGCACATGATTTCCAGGGAGGCGATGTTGAATTCTCGGACAAAGTATTTGAATCCGAGGCGCTTGAGAAACCGGCTCAGATATTTTCCGGGAAACTCCAGCATAACCTGCGGGATATTCAAGCTGCTGGTTTCACCCCGGTAATGCGGAAGCATCGGCACATCCAGCACTACGGCATTGGCAATACCGAGCTGGAACAGCATGTCGCTTTCAAAAAAATATCCGCGGTCCAGGCTCTCGGTGTCCAATTGCCTGTAGGCAGCTTGATGCAAGGCGGTAAAACCGTTGGTCGGATCCATGATGGACCAATAGCCCGATGAAAATTTGTTGACCAGCGACAGCAGGGCATTGCCGATAAGGCGCCGGCGGGGCATCCCGTCAAGATGCTTAGGTTTGAAAAAACGGTTGCCTTTGGCGTAATCGGCCCGGCTCTGGATCAGCGGTACGATCAGTAGCGGGACCAGTTCGGGATTCATTTGCCCGTCGCCATCCAGCTTGACCACGATGTCGGCGCCCGCAGCGAAAGCGTGGGCATATCCGGATAGCATCGCACCGCCCACGCCTTGATTGATTGCATGTTGAATAACGGTCACGCGCGGTTCGTGCGCGAAACTTTCTTTTATTAATTTCCCGGTTTGCTCCGGGCAGGCATCATCTACCACGATGACGTTGCGGATTTCTTTCTGCTTAAGGGCTTTTTCAATAACGCCCGGAGCTTGTCTGCTCACGCGGAAGCAGGGAACGACTATGTCAACATTCATAATAGCGGCAGTTTGCTGGTTTAATTATTGGTCTGTGTGGAACTATTCAGAGGTTCCTTAGCGGGAGTTTACAGCAGGTTTCTCCGGGCTGGAACTGTCCTTCCGGCAGGAGCGACTATTTTGTTCGTCGGCTGATCATCGGCGCAAGCGGATGCCGGCCGCTAATTTCCATAAGCAGCAAGCTCATCAACCACAAGCTTCGTAGGCGAGACGCCCAAAGCGTTTGGTTCGCGCGGGGCATGGACCGACAGTCTTTGCAAAAACTGCTCTAGTATATTTTCATCATATGCGCATAATGTTGCCGTTGTCTGCAATCCTTCTTGGCGTTCGGTGGTTTTGCGCATGAGCAGGGTGGGAATGCCCAGATACGACAGCTCTTCCTGGTTGCTGCCGCCGTCGGTGATCACAAAGCGGGCGCGCTGGATAATCTGGACGAACTCCACATACCCCATGCGCGGCACCAGCTTGATGCGCGCATTGGATTCGAGACGTGTCAGCATATCGAACTGGCTCAATTTTTTCCGCGTTGCCGGGTGCAGGACAAAAACCAGCGGATATTGCGCAGCAGCCTTTTCAAGCAGGCGGATGATGCGGGCCAGCCGCCGCCGGTTGAAGATGTTTTCAAAACGATGGATGGACACGACGCCGTAGGTTTTTTCCGCGAAAGGCATCTGGTTTTTCTGCGGCGCGGCGAGCGCGAGGGCCAGCGCATCGAGCAGGGTGTTGTGCCCGGTATTTATCCGCCTCGTGGAGTATTTTTCCATGTTGTTGTATGACCATTCCCCCGGGCAAAAAGCCACATCGGACAACCTGAATACCGCGCGGCGGGTTAGCTCTTCGGGAAATGGATGAAAAATATTGCCAGATCGCAGCCCGGCCTCGATATGCGCTACCGTTAGTCTTCTCAGTTTGCCGACAACCGCCCCGAGAAGCGTCGAAAAAGTATCGCCGTGGACCAGCATGACGTTATTCACGCCCGAACCTAAAACAAGCTTATTCGTTTCACGCAGGCATTTCCATAAACAGCGCGCGAACCAGACACCCATTTGAGCAATACCTGTAATTTCTTTTCCTTGATATAAATAACTGCGCCGGGAGTGAATGCCAAAATCATTCAGCAGCTGTTCCATCGTTTCTTCATGCTGTCCGGTGAGCACCAGACTGAACGGCAGTCCGCGCCTTTCAATCTCCAGTATCACCGGCGCCATTTTTATCAATTGCGCCCGCGTTCCCACGAAACAAGTAATCATCTTGTGGCCGTCAGGCTTTGTATGTCGAATCGCTGGGCCACAGTAGAACCAGGCTGCAGAGCGCGTCTAAGACGACTGTCCACAACCTGAACAGCAGACTGAGCATTACCGCGTCTCCAAGCGGCATGAACCCGGCCAGGATGCTGCTCGCCACGCCCTCTCTTACGCCTATGCCGCCAGGGGCAAACAGTGCGAGAAAACCTAAGGTATTGCCCACTGTATTTGCCAGCATCAGCGCAAACAACAGCTCCAAACTGAAGTGCGAGTTGAAAAACGTTAAGTAAACCCCAACAAACGCAATACCGCTCAAGATCCATACTAGAAAGTAAGCGGTCAGTATTTTTAGGTAGTTCTTTGCAGACAGGCTATTTGTCTTGTCGAGTACATCTCGAAACCCTAATTTTCTGGACGAGTAGTTAAATAGGATAAAGATGTAATTCTGGGATAGTAAAGCAAAGGGAATGCTCAAGAGGCCTAACAAGCCCACGGCCAGACTCCACTTGGCTTCAAAAAGAACCGCCAGCAGCAAACAACTGAGTACTACAGCGGCGTGCAGGAACAAATATTGTTCGTGGAAAGTCGCAAGCAAGGCTTCCTTGAACCCGATGCCTTGCTGCTTTATTAGGGCGGCACGAGCCGCCATGCCCCAAACTTTGCCCGGTAAATACTTGCCGAGTGTCATCAAAGCAATCTGGCGAAACCCGGCGCTAAAGGATAGTTTTACGTTGGCAATAATCGAAACAATTTGTCTCCAACACCATATTACATTTAACCAGAACAAAAGGTATACAAGGGCAGCCAGAAAAAAGAACACCGGGTAGATCTTAAATGACTGCTGGAGTCCGCCGGTTTGCTGTTGCAGGTAATCATAAGCAAAGAAAAGACTGGCCACTACAAACAAAAGCAGCCATGCTTTTTTAAACAGATTCATGGATTTTAATTATACTTGAGTTTAAGCATTTATTATGAGCCACTTTGCTTATTTGCATTTGCGCCAGCATCAACGAGGAACGTGAGCGTCCTGGTGTTTTGAGCGAAATGCGATTTTCGGTTCAGAACTACAATGATTGCCACTTTCCTCATTGCTATTTTATATGGCTATCAGAAAGTTTCGCTGTTGACCATCCTTGCTATGCGACGTAGGATATTTACATAGACATCAACACAAATACCAAATTAACTGTTACCTAAAAGATATAGTCGCGTGAAAACGAAACAAGAGCTCAAAAGCCTTCACGGAAAAGACTACGCCGACAAATTCGAGAAGACCAATTCTTTTTTACGTCTGGAAAGATTATTTGAATACATTGAGCTTGATAAGGACAAGAACGTCGTTGATTTTGCTTGCGGGAGCGGAGCGTTGATGCTGCATGTTGCTCCGAAAGTAAAATCATATACCGGCGTTGATTTTTCCCGATACTTTATAGATAGGGCTGTAGCAAAGAAAAACGATTTTGGATTCGATAACGCCTACTTCGAGTGCTCTTCAATCCAGGACTTTTGCAAAAAACACCCCGACACATTCGACATTGGCTTCGCCATGGATTTCTCGGAACATGTGTATGACAAGGAATGGCTGGATACACTTGGGAGCATAAGAAATTCACTGACATGTCATGGACGTTTGTATTTGCATACGCCCAACGCGAGATTTTTTTTAGAGGTTATGAAAAATAACGATTTTTTCGTGAGGCAATTTCCACAACATATCGCGGTCCGCACGCCAGAGGAAAATGTGACATTATTAAAGAAAGCAGGATTCCGAGTTCATAAAATGTTTCTTCTTCCTCATTACAATGCGCTACGTTTTCTGCATATTTTATCATTTTTGCCTTTTGTTGGACGTTACTTCAAAGCGCGTATATTCATAGAGGCCCGCAAGTAAAACATTTGAATACGGACAAGTCACACGCTTCCTGATGCGGTGACGGTGGTCTCAATGGAATTGGCTTCGCCCTTGTTGTCGGACCAGGTCACGCTGACTTTGTCGCCGGCTTTGGCGCCCTTGATTTTGAAGCCGAGGAAGGGGTTCTTGGCTATCCCCTGGCTCCATTGCGCATCCAGCACCACCTTGCCGTTGAGTGTCGCTGTCACCTGCTTGATAAAGTGAATCGGGATGGGTTCGCCTTGTGCGTCCTTGCGCTGGCCGGTTTCCATCGGGTGCAGGATGAGCACCTTGATTTCGGCGATATCGCCTTGCATGTGTGCGCGGATTTTCATCGCTTCAGCCATTCAGTTCTCCTTATGCCCCGCAGCCGCCGATGGTTACCCTGACTTCTTTCGCTGCGGTGTAAATCTTGCCTTCGGCGTTCACCACGGCTCGAACGTTCGCCGATTCGCCCATTTTGATGTAGGTGGAAATGAATGCTTCCGCGCCATTGGAAAACTCAAAGCTGGCGATGAGCGGGAATGGGTTTTTCTCGGCGATGATTGCCATTGACCGCGTGCCGGGAATTCTGCTGGTTACCTCGATCTGCACCCGCGCGCCGTTTTCGGCAAGGTCGGGGGCTTTAATCGTGATGTCGCTGCTCGGCGTGGCATCGGTTGCGCCAATGCCTTTCAGCACATCAGCCAGGGCCCTGGCTTCAAAAGCCGGTTTGTTCCATGCGGCAGCCCAAAGACTGGAGGGCTTGATGAGGCCGGAAACAAACGCTGCGGCAATTGCTGCGGCGCTTTGCATGAATGTCCTACGCAGCTGATTCATAATCCTGTCTGCTGTCCAAACATTAAGCCGTTATACATGATCCCTGTTATGTTATAGCAAATCCCGGATCATGGGCATGCAGTAGAAATCAGGGAACTTCTGATTAAGTCTTGCGAGGACGCGCCGCCCAAGATTTATGTTTTTCGGTTTTTTCTGCGCTGCTTCGGACCGACCTCTTCTGCCTGCCACAAGCCGGATTTACCGCCTTGCTTGTGCAGCAGGCGGATGTCTTCCATGCGCATGCCGCGGTCTACCGCCTTGCACATATCGTAGATGGTCAGCAAGCCCACGCTCACCGCGGTAAGCGCTTCCATTTCCACTCCCGTGCGACCCACGTTTTCCGCAGTCGCCACGCATTCCACTGCAGCATTTGCTTGGTCCAAGGTGAAATCCACCGCAACCTTGGTTAAAGCGAGAGGATGGCACAGCGGGATCAATTCGGCGACGCGTTTTGAAGCCTGGATTGCGGCAATCCGCGCGACTCCCAGCACATCGCCTTTTTTGGCGCTGCCCGCGAGGATTTTGTTGAGCGTTGCTGGAAGCATGACAATTCGGCCGCTGGCGCGCGCTGTGCGGCGAGTTTCACTTTTTCCAGCCACATCCACCATGCTCGCCCGGCCTTGCGCATCGAAATGTGTGAGTTTCTTTGCCATAAATTTGCTGTCGCCAATTAGGAACTCTGCGTGAAAAGTTTTATCATAGCATCATGCGCTTAAGCTATCTAATTGCCTTGCCGTTTTTGCTCGTGCCTGTTGCGCTCGCAGAAGGTTTGCCGGAACTGGGAGAGTCTTCGCAAACCACTCTTTCCCCCTTGCAGGAGCGGCTGCTCGGCGAGAGCATTATGCGCGAAATTCGCGCCGATCCGAGCTATCTTGACGACCCGCCGCTTACCGAATATCTCAACAACCTGGGCTACCGCCTCATATCCAGCAGTGATGCTCCGAAGACCGGCCTCGAGCTTTTCGCCATTCGCGACAACGAGATCAACGCATTTTCACTGCCCGGCGGCTTCATCGGTGTCAATACCGGACTGATTCTCCTCGCACAGAACGAATCCGAACTTGCCTCGGTGCTGGCGCATGAAATCGGACACGTGACTCAGCATCATATAGCGCGCATCCTTGCGACGCAGAAATGGTCGATCGCGACTTCTCTTGCCGGCATCGCCGTGGCAATACTCGCCGCACGCTCCAACCCGCAGATGTCGCAGGCGGCAATTGTCGGCACGCAAGCCGCATCCGTGCAGAACCAGCTTAATTTTACCCGCGAACATGAGCTGGAAGCAGATCGCATTGGTTTCCAGACTCTGAACAATGCTAATTTTGATCCACGCGCCATGCCGTCATTTTTCGAGCGCATGCAGAAAGCCATTCGCTTTGTTGAAGGCAGTGCACCATCCTACCTGCGCACCCACCCGCTCACCTTTGAGCGGATTGCCGATATGCAGAACCGCGTGCATAACTTACCTTACCGCCAGGTCGCCGACAGCCAGGATTTCCAGTTTTTGCGAGCGCGGTTGCGGGCCCAGGAGGATTCGCCGAAAGATGCGATCACCTATTTCGAAACCAGCCTGCAGGAAAAAAAGTACAGTAACGAAGCTTCGCAGCACTTCGGATTGGCCGTTGCGTTATTGCGTGCAAAAAACCCAGAGCGCGCCGAGAAAGAGCTTTTGCTGCTGAAAAAAATTTCGCAGCCCAGCCCGCTCATCGAGCTAGTGGCTGCCGAGATAAAGCTGGCACAGGGAAACAGCGAGGCGGCGGCGGCCATTTGTCAGGCGGCGCTGAAAACCTATCCTCAATACCGGCCGCTTATTTACGCCAGCAGCAATGTGTTCCTGATAAACCATCAGCCGCAGGAAGCGCTCAAGCTCATCTCCGACCAGTTGCAGTTTTATCCCCAGGACTACCACCTTTACCTGCTGCAGGCGAAAAGCTACGCCGTGCTTGATAAAAAACTGCTCCAGCATAAATCGCAGGCCGAAGCCTATTTTCTGTTGGGCAATCTGCAGGGCGCTGTCGAGCAGTTGCAGATCGCGCAAAAAAGCGGCGACGGCGATTTTTACCAGCTCTCCGCAGTCGAAGCCAGGCTCAAGGAACTGAAGATGCTTGAGGCGGAAGCCCGCAAGCAGCATTAGCGTCAGTTAAGCAAGGCTTGAAGCTGCGAATAGATGAGCCCGGCTGCGGCACAGCCGCCAATTACCGGAATAATTCCGACCTTGTAGCGGAACAGCCCCACCGCAGCGGCTAGGCCGATGATGAGCAGCGGCCACTCGAACATACCACCAAAGCCTTGCGGCCACAGCACGTGATAAGCGAAGAACAGGGCGAGATTCAGCACCACACCTACCACTGCAGCAGTTATTCCCGTGAGCGGAGCTGTGAACTTAATATCGCCGTGGGTAGTTTCAATAAACGGGCCGCCCAGCAAAATAAAGAGAAAGCTCGGTAAGAAGGTAAAATACGTTGCTACGGTAGCCGCGATTGCACCTGAGATAAACTGCGTGCCCGGACCGAGCAATTCCCTGCTCCAGCCGCCAACGAAACCCACAAACGTAACGATCATGATGAGCGGCCCAGGCGTGGTCTCGCCCAGCGCCAGGCCGTCTATCATCTGGGTGGCGGTAAGCCACCCGTAGTGCTCAACTCCGCCCTGATAAACGTAAGGCAGTACAGCATATGCGCCGCCGAAAGTGAGCAGTGCTGCCTTGGTGAAGAACCAGCCCATTTGGGTTAGCGTTCCCTCCCAGCCATAGAGTATGGCAAGCATGGCCATCACCCCGACCCACAAGCCAAGGCCTGCTGCGGTGTAATAAGCGAGGCGCGGCCAGCTGAGGCGCGCATGTTCCGGAGTGGGCGTGTGGTCATCAATGATGGCGGGGCCATAGCTCTTGTCCGTGCCGACATGCCCACCGCCGATGGCAAATTTATCCGGAGCCAGGTGCCCGCCGAAAAATCCGAGGAAGCCCGCGCACAGCACGATGTAGGGGAAGGGCGCCTTAAATGCGAAAATTGCTATGAAAGCGGCGGCGGCGATGAGCCAAAGCCAGGCATTTTTAAGCGCGCGTGAGCCGATGCGGTAGGCGGCGAACACCACAATTGCTGTCACCGCCGGTTTGATGCCGTAAAATAGTCCCGCCACTACCGGAACATTGCCAAACACCAGATAAATCCAGGTGAGCGCGATCAGGATAAACAGGGAAGGCAAAAAGAACAGCATGCCCGCGATGATGCCCCCCGGAGTCTTGTGCATGAGCCAGCCGATATAAGTGGCCAACTGCGTCGCTTCGGGGCCGGGCAGCAGCATGCAGTAATTGAGCGCGTGCAGGAATCGCCGCTCGGAAATCCAGCGGCGCTTTTCCACCAGCTCCTGGTGCATGATGGCGATTTGCCCGGTTGGCCCGCCAAAGCTGATGAAGCCCAACTTGAGCCAGTAGCGGAAAGCCTCGGCGAGCGTTATTCGTGGCGGGACTGTCTTGGGAGGTATGTCCATGTGGAGCTAGCATCATATACACTAGCTTATTCTATGCATAATCCATCTGTCGTGCGTGACCATGGAAAAAATCGGCAAATATGAAATCGTGAAAGAGCTGGCGAAGGGTGCAACCAGCGTGGTTTTCCTTGCCAACGACGCTTTTGCCGGACGCCAGGTGGCTATAAAGCTGGTCAATTCCGAATCGTTGCGCGACAAACAAAAGGGTCGTCGCTATAAAAAGTTGTTTCTCACCGAAGCCTCGCTGGTGGGCAAGCTTTCACACCCTCATATCGTGGCTATTTACGATGCCGTGGCCGAGGACCAGCTGTGCTATATCGTCATGGAGTATGTACCGGGCGGGACGCTGGAGAAGTATTGCACTGTCGAAAAACTGCTGCCAATAGACAAGGTTATTGAGATCATATTCAAGTGCAGCAAGGCATTGGCGTTTGCCCACCGCCACGGCATTATCCACCGCGACATCAAACCGGCGAACATCATGTTTAGCGACGGTCTGGACATCAAAATATCAGATTTCGGAGCGGCGCTCACCGAGCAGACTGACACCACGCAGATTACCGGCGTCGGCTCGCCGGCCTACATGTCGCCGCAACAGTTGAAGGAGCAGCCGCTGAATCACCAAACCGATATATTTTCCCTGGGCGTGGTGATGTACCAATTGCTGACCGGCAGGTTGCCGTTCGTGGGGAATAATAATTACAGCACGGTTTACCAGATTATCAATGTGGACCCGCCGCCGCCCAGCCTGCATCGCCCGGAAATTCCGCCGCATCTGGATGTGATCGTAAAAACCGCGCTGCGCAAGGATCTGGAGACCCGCTATCAAACCTGGGAAGAATTTGCCCAAAAGCTTATTCAGGCGTTCAACAACCTGGAAAAACCCAAGGAGGATGTGTCCGAGGGCGAAAGGTTTGATACCCTGCGCAAGCTGGCGTTTTTCAGTCAATTCAGCGACGTCGAACTTTGGGAAGTGGTGCATATTACCCGCTGGCGCAAGCACCCGCCGGGAGTCACCCTGATTAAGGAGGGAGAGATCGGAAAATCGTTTTTTATTCTTGCTTCGGGGGAAGTTAACGTGAGCAAAGGGGGCAAGCTGCTTAATGTATTGCAGCCCGGCGACTGTTTCGGCGAAATGGCATATCTGGGAAAAACCAAATTCATACGCAGTGCCAGCATTATCTCGGTGAGCGACATTACCGCCATTGAAATCACTTCCGAATCATTGGCGCAGGCCTCGGAA
>DATHDD010000111.1:0-35299 GCA_035319205.1 Burkholderiales bacterium
AGCTATCCTGACAATTTTTCTTCAGGGCCATAGTCTATGCCCCCTGCCGGAATAATCAGCTTGAGCCAGAATTTCGTCGCTTCCCGCCAGCAATTGTTTCTTGGCCTGATGCTGCTGGCACTGCATGCAGTGCTGGTATTGGAGATTGATGGCTGGCTTGCGCGCGCGTTTGTGCTGTCGCATTTCGGTCTATTTCTGCTGTGGCAGCCTATATGGGGCGGTGAACGCAATTTGGATATCCGGCATGCTGTGCTGGTAATCATTTCCGGGGTGTTGTTTACGGTTTGGATCAGCTGGTGGCTGATGGCGGTATGGATTTCGGTGCTGTTTGCGTTGATAGGCGGCAATGTGCCCGGCAAGCGCCAGCGCGGGCAGCGCGCCATATCCCTGCTGGCCGCAATCTATCTGCTTGCCGTGCTCTTGATGTGGGTAGTGCCGCATCTTTTTGTTAACCTTAGTTTTCCTGACGTCATGTCGCTGCTGGCTCGCTACGGGTTGCTGCTGCCGATTGTTGCGATATTTTTTATCAAGACGGAAACCGAACCTGAGACTGGAAAGCGGGTAGTGGATTTGTTTTATAGCCTATTGCTATTCCTGCTTACGGCGGCGCTGGTGCTGGGCGCATTCGTGGTGAAACAGGTAAATCAGGGCGGCTATGCTTTGGCTCTCGCGCAAACTCTGGGATTGATAGCAGTTCTGTTGTTCGCATTAAGTTGGTTATGGGATCCGCGCTCCGGTTTTGACGGAGTAGGTCAGCTGGTTTCGCGCTATCTGCTCTCAGTTGGGCTGCCATTCGAGCGCTGGATGCACAGCCTTGCCAATCTTGCCGACCGTGAGGTTAATCCGGAAAAGTTCCTGATTATGGCGGTACACGAAATTGCCGCGCTTCCCTGGGTCGCAGGAGTAAGCTGGCGGGTACCGGGCAGCGAACGAAAACAAGGCGGCGTTTCCAAGTTTCCCGCCGAGTTTTCATATGGAGATCTCAGCATGGTTTTGTACAGCAAGTGGGAATTGAGTCCAGCGCTATTGCTTCACGTCAAGTTGCTGATACGCTTGCTGGCGGATTTTTACAGCGCCAAGCAGAGGGAAAAGCAGGAACGGCAAAACGCCTATACCCAAGCGGTATACGAAACAGGCGCCAGATTGACTCATGACGTAAAAAATCTGCTGCAGTCTCTAAAATCGCTATGCGATGCTGCCGAAACCAGCAATGAAAGCGACGCTGAAGCGCTGCGCGCCTTGATCCAGCGCCAATTGCCGCAAATCGCGCAGCGCCTGCAATGGACACTGGACAAATTGCAAGCGCCGCAAAAAACAGAAACCCGCGACATTCCGGCGCCAGATTGGTGGAACAACCTCAAGCAGCGTTATATCAGCGAACCGGTCGAGTTTAAGGATCTGGATATCATCGCGGACACGCCGGTTCCGGCGGAGCTGTTCGACAGTATCGCGGATAATCTGCTGCAAAATGCTTTGCAAAAGAGAAAGCTCGAGCCCGGCTTGAGCATCAGTGTAAGTTTTTCCTGCTCTTTGAAGCCCAAGCTCAGTATCTGCGACGATGGCGTGCCGCTCAGCGAATCCGTCGCCAGGCAGTTATTCAGCGGCCCTGTGCCTTCGCAAACAGGGCTGGGTATAGGCTTATACCAAGCATGGCGCCAAGCAGAGGAGCAGGGTTACCGCCTGCGCCTCGCCAGCAACCGGATCGGCAAGGTGTGCTTCGAACTGGTGTACACCGGCAGCGTCTGATCAGGGGAGCTGACCAGCCGCAATGAGGCGGCTAAACAGCATGGGGGTGGAAATCCAATTCACGATGTCGTCAAACTCTGGCCCGGTTCCGCCCGACTTGTCGTGCATGACGAAAACGCGGTCAGCAGTAGCGAGCGACTCTGTGTTCTCACGTTCGTCCGTGCTTGTGCCCCCCGTCGTGGCTGCGTTGGCCCCCAGCGACCAAACTACCGCGATCGCGTTGGAAGTCAGTGTTGTCCCCGCGGCGCAAGCGGTAGCGGTAGATCCGGTTGCGGTATTACAGACATTCAGCAGGCTGGCGCTCATTATGTTCGACATACCGGCACTTCGCATGCCGCTTGTGTTCGTGAACGGACTGTTGATCCCGTTGACAGCCTGACTCGAAACCGCATAGCGGATGCGGTTCTGGATAAGTCCCCACGCATCTACTGCGTAACCTTGGCTGTCGGTGGGTGTGAAACCGAGGGTGACTGCCGGCAGATAGCCTATGTAGACGTTGGTTGCTCCCCCAGCCACCACTGTTGCGGCGCAAGCACCTACGCCCACGGTGTGAGTGGATCCCGTAGCTTCCTGCCCGCCGCTACCGCCCGCGTAGTCCGCAGGACATGGGAAATAACCGTTGGCTACGGCATAGCCGATCAGCGCTTCGCGCGCCTGGTCGAGAATGCGCTGGGTGTCTGCGAATCTTCGGTTTTCTACTTGGCTTTGCAGCGGTACCAGAATGAAGCCGAACATCAGCGTTATGATGAAAACAACGATTGCCAACTCAATTAGGGTGAATCCCCCGCTGGTGCTGCCGCCGCTAGCGGACGATGTAAATGCGGTCGTGGTCATTATTGGTTGACGATGGGACGACGTAGTTGTCATTGCTGTTGTCGCTATTTTCAGCGTCTTCGAAGTACCCGATTATGGGATTAAAGTTTGAAGTAGGCCAGCACGGAGGACTGCCGCAACGAGGATAGGCAGTTGCCGCACCCGGCGTGATCAGCACAAGATCCGCAGAGCCGCTGCTTACTACCGCGGGGTTACACGTGAAGGGAACGCTGGCGCTTAGACACAGGTCGGCGATTCCATTGTTCGAATTCGTTACCGTCAAGGTGCTCGCAGAGCAGTTCGAGCAAATGGAACCAGTGTTCTCGAGCCGGTTTTTGGCGACCGCGTAGTAGATAACGCTTGTCCACCCGGTTACTGGACTGGTGCAACCATTGGTGAGCCAGCCGGGCAGGCTCGGTGTTCCGTTGGTGCCCCAATCCTCTGGCAAAGCAGTGCCGCAAGGAAAACGGGCGTGGTTGTAAGCGTCGCCCGACCAACCATCGCTATTGCCGTCGGACCGGTCTGCCCATGGATAAACTCCCGCTCCACCGTTATATCCCAACACTGCGGTTGCCGCCTTGTATTGTTGCAGAATCGACATCATCTCGCGCGCCACGCGCCTCTCGACCGCCGGCATGAGGTCGACATTAGTAAGGACCAGCAAACGGTCGTTGAAAGTGGAAGAATTCGCTGCCGTGGTGAATATCGAATTGGTCCCGTCTGCGTTCTCGCCCTCAAGGTAATTCGCCGCAGTATTCTGATTTGCGGCGTCTCTTGCCTGCGAACCCAGCGGCGCGCCGGGAGCGAAAATAATAGCAACCGCGTTGCTGTTGGGCGCTATCCCGGTGACGGTAAGCTGGCCGAGCGTGTCGCTGTTCAGAGGGCAATTGGGCATGCACGTCGGATTCAACGCAAAATTGCGTGACACGGCATACCATAAACGCTCACCGCTGCTGTCACGGAGGTCGGGCAAACCGAGTGTCCGCCACGGTAGCCGTCCGAGATAAACATTGCTGCCCCCCACATAGCCTGGGCAGTCGCTCCCCGCGTAAAGGTCGGCAGAGCCATTGTTGTTAGTATCCGGACAGGGAAGGGAACCGGGAAAATTATTATCGCTCGCTGCGTATCCAATCAGCGCCTGCTTTGCCTGTGCCAGCGCTAGCGCGGTTATGTTGTTGCGCTCGGCGGTGAGCGTCACGCCGCTCAGCGCGTTGAAGACGACCATGCCGGACAGCAGACCCAGCAATATCAAGATAAGAATCAGTGCTTGTCCGCGCTCGCTTGGCCGAGGCGAATTACCCGCGCAACGCGAACTATCGACCATAGGCTACGCTAATCGAGGCTGTTTCTGTTTCCGCGCGGTGCCGGGGCGCCAGGCGCGCCTAGCCGCGTTTGCGCTGGCTCGATCGGCTCAGAAGAAGGGTGCTCATCGATCTGAGGAGGCGGTTCCGAAACGACCTCGTCGTCTGCTTCTGTGGCGGAAATTCTGGATTTTGTTTTTTTAGACGCAGGTGCTGAGATGTTATTCGGCTGTGCTTTTTGCGCTGACGGAGTGGTGATTTTCTCGTTAGTCTGAGGTATTGGCGGCCTCTGATAACTTTCTTGAATTTGCCCGCTCGTCGCGTCCAGGTTTTGTCCCACTTTCAAATCCACGTTGCGGCCGGATTGCGGCAGCTGCAGGGTGACTCGCGCATCATCTGCGCTGCGGCTGATGATTTTTATGCCGCTTGGGGCGCGCTTCTCGTTGAGCGGGTGGTTATTGATCCAGACCGTGGATTGGCCATCGCTGCGCTTGATCATGCCGTTGACACTGATGATTTCCAGGGGAGCGGGCGCTTCGGGCTCGACCTCGACATCAATCTTGATTTTCTGTCCTCTGGCATTGTCGAGAGTGGCGCGTTGCTCCGGAGTAAAGAATAGCCGCCCCAGCGGTTCCGCCGCTGAGCTGACCAGCGGCAGCATAAATGTAATTAATGCCAGCCATCTCATTGCTTGCTCCTCGTGGGATCGGCAGGATTCAGGGTGATCCAGGTAAGATTGCATTCAGCTCGCAAGTTGGGCTGATAGCGCACGGTGGTGGCGCTGCTGTCCAACCGCTCCAGCTTACATTGGTTGAGGTGGAACAGCCCCACGTTTTTTGTAGAGAGAATATTGAAGAAGCGCATCAAGTCCCCCTCGTGCAGCAGGAGGAAATTGAGCTTCATCAGCGACTGCTGAATGGATAAATTGCCGGGATTGTACTCAGCAGCTAGCGCATACGGCTGCTGTGCACCGATCTGATACTCTACTCCGAACAACTCTGCTTGTTGGTTCGCGACACGCAATCCGTCGAGCCAGTTGAGACGCGGCTCGGTGCCGATAAAACCTTGTTTCTGCAAACGCTGATAGTCACCCAGATAACGGGTGATGATTTCCTTTTCATCGCCGGATTTCTGGTAACGTATGCGTGCTTCGCGCAACTGGTTTTGTTGCAAATCCAGTAGCTGAGAGGAAGCATCGGCTAAATGCCTGGAGTACAATACCGCAGCCACGCTCGTCAGCAAGACGATGAGCAGCACGGTAAGCGGTGCTCGCAGCGCGCGCAGGTCAGATGCCTTCATGGTTCTTGCCTCAATGAGAGCGCGACTTTGAAAGGAGCGCTGGAAGACTGCTCGCGGCTGTCGGATGTGTTGCCGCTTAAGCTGGTTCCCGGGTTGATGTTAAGCGGCAGCTGTATCACGTTTACTGAGGCGATATACTTTTCCTGCCTGAGTTTTTCCGCGAAGCTGTTGATACTGGACATCGCGGCACGGTAATCGCCTTTGAAAGGCCTGATTTCTGCCTCAACCAGACCAGTTTGCGTGTTTGCGTTGGCCCCTTGCATGGGCTGCCTTGCCAGTTCTTCTTCTCGCGCCTCTTTGCCGTATTTCCAACTCACACTTTTTAGTATTACATTGGGACTTGCATCCAGCGCGCGGCTGATTATGCTCAGCATAAGTTCAGGTGTGCGCTCACCCTGTCTGATTTTTTCAGCGATTTCGACCGCGTTTCTTAAATTTTCCGCTGAAGTCGGCGCCGCAGGGAATTTTTTGGTGACTTCCAGGTACTGCGCTTGCTGCCACTCGGTCTGCTGCGCTGTTTCTGATGCTTGCACATTAAAGTCATATTGCTGATACAGATTGTATCCGCACAACAGTACGACCAGCAAAGCTGCTCCCGCACTGGCTGTGTAAATATTGCGGCGCGCCTGATACAGCCAGTAAAGGTGGGTTTTATCCGCTGGCGCAATGTTGTTCGGCTGCTGCTCTCCCAGCAAATGCATATACACCACGTCGGGCGATACTTGCAGCAGCTCAGGCGCCAGCCCCAGCTTGGACACGATCTCGCTGCGGCCAAAATGCTGGCATAGGATGTTGGATTGCTTTTTGACCAGCTCTCTGCCGAGACCGGCCAGCGTTTCGCTCTGATCGAGAATGACAACGAGCAACGGCTCTTCCAGAGGCATGATTTTGACTGCCGCGAGGTAGAGCTGGGTGTTGCCGATTTCCTCGGCATAGTCAGCGACGCTCGATTCATCATGAATATTTTCCAGCTGCGAAAGACGGCTGATGCGTATTTTTTGGTCTCGGAAAAAGGTCTGGCGTAGTCCGGCGCTATTTTGCGTTACCAGCAGCAGACTGCTGGTGCTGCCAAGACCGAATTTTTGTAAAAGATAATGGCTGGCCAGCGGCAGCAGGTAAACTCCTGCCAGTGGTGCCTGCTGTGCTTCGATGACATTGAGCCAGCCGGCGATCAGATCAGGATTGGTAAACGCCGCAAACAGATAGCGGTCATCGCGCCGCTTGTCAGTCTCCCGTCCTTGCGGCCAGGCCCTGCAATAGGGATTGTTGCGGTATAGTTGCCTGAGCTTGCGGGAGACCATTTCCGTGCGGTCACGGCCCATACTATGGGGCAGGTTTTCAAAGCGGTAATCCTCTTCAACCACATCCACCATGATGTGCACTGGTATTCCGGGGCTGCCCTGCAGGAATCCACTAAAGCCGGACCAGCCGATCTGATCGTTGGAAAATACCTGGGCAGCAACCAGCTTGCCCCCGTGCCAGCGGCCGACAGTGGCCGAAGTGGCGCAAACGCACAATAAAAGTTTGTCGGCCATAAGTCTGTTAATATTTAAATTTACCCAGTATATCGTACACCGGGAGCAACGTCGCCATCATGACTGATAGCAAAATCGAGGCCAGTATGACGGTAGTTAGTGGCCCCAGCAACTTCAATCCTTTATCCACCGCTTCCTTGACGTCGCGGTTGTAAAAATAGCTGATATTCATCAAGGCGGTATCCAACGCTCCAGTGGTCTCACCGACGCGCAGCATGCGCAGCACCAGCGGCGGAAACACACCCAGGCTGCGGAACGCTTCAGTTAGGCTTTCGCCCGAGCCGATTTGCTGCCCGGCGCGCTGCAGGCCATCGACTATCACGCGGTTGGAGACGATTTCCTCGCTGGTCTTGATGGCGTCCAGTATGGTAATTCCGGATTGGTACATCAGCGCGAAGAAATTGGCAAAGCGCGCCAAGATAATTTTTTGTAGAATCTCGCCGGTGATAGGAAGATGCAACTTTAAATAGTCCCATAAATAGCGGGCTTTTTGGCTTTGCCGCACTGCAGTGAAAGAGATAACACCCAGCAATAATGGGACACCTAACAGCAACGGCCAGTAGTGAATAATCGACTCTGACAGGAAGATCAGCACGCGGGTTTGCAGCGGCAACGCCAGTCCCATGCTTTTCAGCAGCGAAACAACCTGCGGCACCAGCACCAACAACAGTGTGACCACAACCCCTATGATGATCACAAGCACTAGGATGGGATAGATCATCAAGCGCTGCGTCTGGCCGACCAGTTCATCCTGCCATTTCAGCGTCGCCCCAAGGTTTTCGAAAACTTCGGTGAGCTTGCCTGCCTGCTCCCCCGCTTTCACCAGACTAATGAATACATGACTGAATACTGCAGAGTGCGTCGCCAGCGCCTGCGACAGCATTTTGCCGCCTTCCATGTCCTCGAGCAAAGAAGTGATGACCTCCTTGAAGCGCGGATTTTCGATACTATCGCGCAGATCGCGCAGACCCTCCATGAGTGGGATACCGGCGCGCGAGATCTGCTCCATGTCGAGACAGAATGTAATGAGGTCGCGGCGCGTGATGTTGCCTCGCGCCAGAGCAGATGAACTTTTGTTGATCTGGCGAAAGGTGATCAGGTCAAGCCCCATGTGCTTTAGGCGCAGCTCGAGGTCGACCTCATTGATCGCGTTGATATCACCGCGTGCCAGCTTGCCATCCTTGTCTACCGCTTTGTACTGGAACGTGGACATAATTGGTTTACTCCCCGCCTTTTGCTTCGGCGGATGTTAAGTCAAGCGCCCGGTCAGATCCACAGTGCGCGATACTTCGGCAAGACTGGTCATGCCTTCCAGTACGCGCTGAATGCCGTCTTCAGCAAGCGGGCGGAAATTTTTTTGCAGCGCAGCGGTCTTTAGTTCTCCGGCGGTAGCTCGCCGCGCCACCAGCTCGTTCAAATCGCCGTCCATTTGCAATATTTCCAAGAGCGCCATGCGCCCTTTATAACCTTTGGATTGACAATGCTTGCAGCCTACCGCCTTGTAGATTTTGACTTTTGAATCTGACGGCAGCCGCAGGAGATGTAATTCCTCCTGATTCGGAAAATAACCCTGTTTGCAGCTTGGGCAAAGCAGCCGCACTAGGCGTTGCGCGAGTACGCCGATGACATTGCCGGAAATGATGTCTGGCGGGATGCCGATGTCCATAAGTCGGGGGAAAGCCCCCAGCGCCGAGTTGGTGTGCAGGGTAGTGAAAACTTGGTGGCCGGTCATCGCTGCGCGGAAGGCCATTTCCGCGGTTTCCCGGTCGCGCACTTCGCCTACCAGGATGATGTCAGGGTCCTGGCGCATGATTGAGCGGATGCCGTTGGCAAAATCCATTTTAGCCACCTCGTTGACCGAAGTCTGACGCATCATGGTCACAGGGTATTCCACCGGGTCTTCCAGCGTCATGATGTTCACCGCTTCGTTGTTGAGCTTGGAGAGCAGTGAATACAACATGGTGGTCTTGCCGCTGCCGGTAGGGCCGGTGAGAATCAGTATTCCTTCCGGGCGCGCCAGCATTGCTTCCAGCGTCGCGACCATTTGTTTTTGCAAGTTCAAACGGTCCAGGCTGATGATGGACTTTTCGCGGTCGAGCACGCGCAGCACGATATTTTCGCCGTAAATAGTTGGCTGGGTGGAAACGCGGAAGTCAATTGGCCGCCCGTTGAGATTGAGTGACAGGCGACCGTCCTGCGGCGCGCGGGTTTCAGCAATGTTCATACCGGAGATCACCTTGAGCCGCACCGCAATTCCCGGCCAGTAGGTCTTGTGCAGGCTGCGCACCTGCTCCAGCACACCGTCAATGCGGTAGCGAATGCGCAAAAAAGCATATTCCGGCTCAAAGTGAACGTCCGATGAGCCGCGCTTTACCGCGTCCACCAGCAAGGCACCAACCAGCCGCACAATAGGCTGGGTGTACTCATCGCCGGCCATTTGCAGGCTCTGATAATCAATTTCTCCGGTTTCGATTTCCTCCAGTATGCCGTCTACCGAAAGCTCGAAGCCGTAGAATCGGTCTATACTTTCTTCAAGCTGAGCCTCGCCGGCAAGCAGGGTCTTGATTTCAATCTGCGTGCCCAGGAAGGCGCGCAACTGATCCAGTGCGACCACGTTGAAAATCTCGCTTACCGCGACCGTGAGAATCTTACGGTCGGCATCGTAGGCAATTGGCAGCATTCGGTAGCGCCGGGAGAACTCCTGAGGAATCAGCTTGAGCGCTTCGCCGTCCGCAACTACTTGCAAGAGATCAATGCTTTCCTGGCCGATGGTGCGCGCCATCAGATCGCGGATCACCGCCTCGGTGACAAACCCCAACTTCACCAACTGTCTGCCGATGGGAATTTTTTCGTGCTTTTGCTGGGTCAGTGCGATGCGCAGCTGGTCGAGCGTGATCAAGCCTTGCTGAATCAGCAACTCGCCGAGGCGCAGTTTTTTACGCTGCTCTGCCACGCTTACTCCAGGGTAGACAATTTACTGATGCGATTTTGCGCCAGGCTTAATTCAAAATTGGCGTGGCCCTGGTTTTGGGCGAGCTGTAGCGCTAGCTTATAAAACTTAAGGGCAAGTTTGGGTTGACTAAGATGCTCCAGTCCGACCGCAAGGTTGAAGGCATAATCTGCGTTGTCCGGCTGCAAGTGGAAGGCTTGGAAATACGCAGCTTGCGCCGCTGGCCACTGTGACTGCTCAGCATACATATTGCCCAAGGTGAAATACACAAACGCCGATGGTTCGCGGGCAAGCAACTGCTTGAGGCGCGCCTCGCTCGCTGGCAAATCAGTATGCCCTACGATTCCGAGCAGCCCGGCCTGGGCGATGGCGTTTTTCGGGTCCAGGCGGAGGACCTGCAGATAATACTGGGCGGCTTTGTCCGGTTGTTTCTGTTTTTCGGCGATGGCTGCGAGTCCTAGCAACGCCTCTGTATTGTTGGGTTCGGCGAGCAGTAATTTTTGGTATGACTCCTGCGCCGCATCAAGGCGGTTTTGCTGAAATGCCTGGTAAGCGTTCACAAGCTGTGGAGAAACTTCCGGCGCGGTCTTGGTGGAAGTGATGTTGATATTTTGTTGTGAAGATGCGCGCGGCGGCTGCGAGAGCAACATCGGGCGCTGTTGCGGCTTTGGTGGAGGCGGCGCGGCCTGTTCTCCCTGTTGCTCTTGTTTTTCACGAAGATTCGGCACCAGCGGTTGCGGCTCGTTTGCTGCCAGCTGCCCACCTTGCTGCGGTTTTACTTCAGCAGATGCTGCCGCTTGCGGTTGCATCTCGGGTTTCGCCTGGGTTGCCGGTGCAACAGCGATTGGAGCGGGAGCAGGCGGCCGGGCGGGGGTGACGAAGACGCCCGGTTTGTTGATCGCCAGATAGACATAGATTCCGCCGCCAATCAACAACAATACGGCAAGTATGCCGATTAGCACTACCGGATGACTGCGAAAATATACTCCGATGCCGCTGGGACTCTCACTGGCGCGCATCACAGTTGCAGCTAATTCAGGGCTGGGTGCGGCTTCAGGCTGAATTTCCCATTCCGCGGCTTCCGGCTCGGATTGCAGCGGCTGCAGGGTAAGATCAGGAGCGCCTGGCGGCGCAACTTGTGCGGGGATTTTCTCGCCAGAACTTTCGCGGTTCTGGGCAGCCTTTTGCAAGGCTTTCATCAACAGGCTCATTGAATGGCGCCGGAAGTTTCAGCTTGGGGTAAAAAACGCTTGAAGAATTTCAACTCGTCGCTTTCAAGCGATGGATTGGTGATTACCGTCGGGCGCAAGAAAACAATCAATTCGCTTTTGGTCACTTTATTATCGCGGAAGCTGAACAACTCGCCGATTAGCGGAAGGTTTCCCAAGCCGGGTATCGTGTTGCGATTGCGTTGTTCGGTATCCTGCATCAAGCCTCCCAGCACCACTATTTGTCCACTGCCTACTTGCAGCACCGATTCAATCTCCTGGGTCCTGACCTGTGGCACCAAATTGGGGATGCTCGATCTGGTTATTGTTCCAGTAATAGAATTGATTTGCGTCGTTACGAGGGCTGGGTTGGGGTCCTGGACTGAACTGGGCGCAGTGGTAACGGTCGGGCGCACGATCAGGGTTACCATACCGTTTCCATTGATCTGCGGGGTGACGCTCATTACCAGACCTATGGGCACGGTTTGTGCCGTGGTGTTGAACGTTTGCTGCGTCACTGTCGTCGAGGAGGTGGAAAGTACCGCAGGTACTGCAGTAACCGAAAAATAAACCACGTTTTCCACTACCTTGAGCAGGGCAGTCTGGTTGTTGAGCGCTATTAGTTTCGGGCTCGATAACACGCGTGTTTTGCCAAACGTCTCAAGCAGCGTAATGGTGGAGCTAATATTGGTGCTGCCGCCTACGTTGTAGGCTATTGTGGTAACCGGGGGGACACTGGTACTAAGAGTGGTCAGGGTTTGGTTGATGGTCCAATTGCCGATTTTGCTGAAATCCACTCCCGCTTGATACTGGTCGGTGAGTGTGACTTCAACAATACTGGCCTCGATCAGCACCTGGCGCTGCGACGATTCACTCACGCCATTGAGGTATTGTTGCACCAGCGCGTGCTGTTTTTCAGTCGCCAGCACACTTACCGTGCCTGCGACCGGGTTGACCACGATATCGTCTTTCACATCGCCGGGTAGCGCTGGGCTGCCGCTGAAAGCGGTGGTAAAGAGTTTGTCAGCACCGGCCCCCGCGCGAGCTACTGCACCCGCCTGCTGCAGGCGTTCCTCGCGTGCCGCTATGAGAGCTTCGGCGCGCGCAGCCTTCTCATCAGCGCTTTGAGACTGGGCGTGGGTAGAACTCAAAATGCTACGGATGTTATCTTTAAGCACTTCCCAGAAATTGTTGTTGGAGGTGCTGGTGACCGTAGTGCTGGAATAATTAGATGAGCCTCCTGCAGACTGAGCTCCTCCGCCCGTGCCACCAGGAGTGCCAGAGGAGATTTGTCCGGAAACGCTGTCGTTAGAAGTGGTGTTGCGCGAAAGGTTGACGTAGTCGACATTATAAGTCTTGAAATAGGGGGTATCGGGAGTCACCACCAGGGTATCGCCTTCCTGCTTGTAACGTATGTTCACCTGCCGAGCGATGCGTTCCAGAATCGCAGGCAATGTTTCATTCACCGCGTTAAGCGTTACCAGCCCCTGAATGCCGGGGTGAACGTCTATGTTCTGCTTGGTGTCACGCGCCAGGGCAAACAGCAATTCTTTTGCCGAAACCTCGTTTACCACCACGCTGTAAGTTTGCGGTTTTTCCACCGCCTTGGGCGGAGGAACGAAAGGAGTGGTCTTGACCGGGGCTGGAATCTCGCCCGCTTCAGGTCCAAGTGTACCGGTGATATGGCCTTCCGACTGGGGAATTTGTGGATAATTCGACAAATTAGCGGCACAGCCGCTCAATAACAAGGCTAATGACAGGCAAGAAAGGAACGACTGTGCACTGGAGTGCTGCATTTTTCCTCCACCCTGAATGTTAAACAGTACATTATTCCATACGAATCTTAATCATAGCACGATATTTTTACAACTTAATCTAAGTATGAATTCTTTTCGATATAGCGGAGCGGCAAAATATCCTCGTCCATTCAGTGACTTAATATATACAACGCAATTTCCAGAAAAACTGAGCTAGTTCTGAAATTGGCCTACTTTGAACAACCTCAGGTGAAATGTTTCAGCATATCGAGTGGGTAGTTGGCTCATCGCCTGTCTAGCCTCTTGTTGTGTAGGATAAATACCATAAAACACTCTGAACCTAGGTTGTCCACTTATCTTCACCGGGTACACGTAAATTTCTTCAAGATTCATCAGTTTTGCGGCGCGAGTAAGAAAACGTTCGATTCGTGGCGGTCGCACCTCGTCGGTGAGGAACAGTTGGATGCTGAAATCATCCGCTGAGGCTAGGGCAAACGCGGATTGCGCTGCTTCGATGCGCTGCTGAAGAACCGGATATTGTTCAAACGTGGTGTATTCCGTTTTGGGTTGCGCTGGCTTTTCAGGTTTGGCTTTTGCACTGGTTGGGCCTAATGTAACTGCAGGGGACATCCGGAGCGGGAGGCCGAGCTCGCTGGCGCCGGTTGTTTGCGCGCTGACCTGCTCGGAATCTTGGGGAGAGCTAGATACAGTTGTGGATGATTCCACTGTAGATGGTTCCGCTGCCGGTGATTCTGCTCGCGGTGGTTCGGCTGTGTCGGGCTTGGGGCCCTCGGACTCCACACGCTTTTCCGGCGCACTTTGCAGAACAGGTGCGTTACTGACAACGGGCTGACTATCGGTAGGTGTTTCGAGTATCGGCCAAAGCGAGAGGTAAGCGCCGTATAACAATACCCCGACAACGATACCGGACAATAACCATGCCAGTCCGGGAAACGGCCTGCGGCGCCGCCCGATGTCTTTGCTGAACTCACTGTCCTGGATGGCCTCCTTGATATGCTTGGGCTTGATGGTGTGAGTATTGTCTGCAAATGCCGCGAGCAGCGCCTTATCGGCAAGCAGATTCACACGACGCGTGAGTCCCTCTGAGGCTTTGGCAATCATGTGTAACACGCTAGGGGAAAACAGGTCCGGGCCGTGGTAGCCTGCAGCGCGCATGCGGAACATCAGATATTCTTTAATTTCCTGGGTATTCAGCGGCTTCAGCGAAAAGCTGTAGGTAATGCGTTCGCGCAACTGTCGGATTTGCGGCTGGCGCAGGATTTCGTCGAGCTCTGGTTGGCCGAAAAGCACGATCTGTAATAGCTTGTGGCTTCCGGTTTCCAGGTTGGAGAGCAAGCGTATTTCCTCAAGTGTGGCGAGCGGCATGCTCTGTGATTCCTCGACAAAAACCACTACCTGGCGCTTTTGCGTGTGCCGCTCCAGAAGATAATTGTGCAGCTCCTGCATTACTTTAATGCGCGGCTCATTGTCACCAATTGCTAACTGCAACTCAAAAGCAATGGCGTGCAAGATCTCGTCAGGAGATACGCTGGGATTGGCCAGATAGACGGACTCGATTTGCTCGGGCAAGCATGTTTCAAGCATGCGGCACAACATGGTCTTGCCGCTGCCCACCTCGCCGCTCACTTTGATAATGCCCTCGCCCTGAGAAATGGCGTAGAGCAGCGCGTCGAGAATCGCGCCGCGGTTACCTCCGGGAAAGAAGAATTCGGTATTGGGCGTGATCTTGAATGGCGGTTGCGTCAGGCCGAAATGCGCGTAATACATCGGGATTAATCTTCCTTATCCTCCGGATTGCCATATTGTTGCATACGGCTGTACAAGGTGGTGCGGCGCACCCCCAGCAGCTTAGCAGCTTGCGAGAGATTGCCATGGGTGATGGAGAGCGCGGCCTCCACATAACTTTTTTCCCATTGTTGCAGCATTAAGTCCAAGCTGAAATTTTTTTGTGACTGCAGATGTTTTCTCGCCGCATCCAATAAGGCTTTAGAATCCTGCGCCATAACCGGCTCGGGCATTTTGACATCCACGCTGTCCATGTCCAACTCGCTCTGCAATTGCGCATTCACGACGGTCTGTCCAGGATATTTAGTGGTGAGGCGGATCACGATGTTGCGCAATTCCCGCACGTTGCCGGGAAAGCAATAATCCCGCCACAGGGCCAGAGATTTCTCATCCAGATTAAATGGCGCAACCCGGCTCTGGCGTGCATAGAAATCGCGGTAATGATCGAGCAGGGTTAGTTTGTCTTCGTCCAGTTCGCGCAGCGGCGGCACGCTGATGCTGAATACGCTCAGGCGATGGTACAAGTCAGCACGAAAGCGGCCGGCCCTGATTTCCTGGCGCAGGTCGCGGTTGGTGGCGGCAACCACGCGAGCGTTGCTGGTGCGGCTTGCAGTTTCGCCGACGCGCTGGTATTCGCCATTTTCCAGCACTCGCAAAAGCTTCGCCTGCAATTCCAGCGGCAGTTCGCCTATTTCATCAAGGAACAGCGTGCCGTCCTTTGCATCTTCAAAATAGCCGGAATGTGGCGCAGTGGCGCCAGTGAAAGCCCCTTTGCTGTAACCGAATAACGTCGGTTCCACAAGGTTCGGAGAAATGGCAGCGCAATTAAGTGCCAAATACGGTTTTTGTCTGCGGCCGCTCAAGCTATGCAAGGAGATGGCGACAAGTTCCTTGCCGCTGCCGGACTCGCCTTCGATGAGCACCGGAAACGGCGCGTTAGCATATTGGCCGATTTGATTGCGCAGTTTTTCAATCACCGAACTTGCGCCGATGATTCTCCCCTCTGCGGGTGCCCCCACCAGCTCCACATCACGGATTTGCAGCGCCTTGGCGAGCAGCGTCTTGAGTTTTTCCGGTTCACAGGGCTTAGGAATAAACTCAATGGCGCCCAGGGTGCGCGCATGACGCGCATTGGCCTCATCGTTTTGGCCGGATAGCACCACAATTTTGATTCCCGGCGCATAAGCCAGCAGTTCGTTGATCAGGCGGAAACCCTCGTCGGGGCGGTGCGGAGTGGGTGGTAGCCCAAGGTCTATCAGCGCAAGCTGCGGGGGTGTGTCGAGCTGACGCAGCAGGCTTTTTACCTGGTTACGTGAATCTGCGGCATAGACGACATAATCCTTACTCAACACAAAATTCAGCGTGTCGGTGATAAGCGGGTCGTCGTCAACGATCAGCAATTCGGGTTTGGCCTTAGTGTCCATCGTTTTCTATACGGTGATGCAAAACGACCTTGGTCATTTTGCCAGAGTCTTGGAATGTCTAACATATTAAAGCACCTTTAGCTTTGCTGTCCCAAAGATGCGGATGCAGGGCGCGCGGGCACAGCGCTCAAGGCATATTGTTGTCGTCCCCTTCGCAATGAGGTGTATTACTATGTTAGAGATTCCTAAGTTCCCGTCATGATCCCTGGCACGCTGATGCAGGACAAGAATGCCTGTTCCAGGTTTGGCGCTGCGTGACGGCTGCACAACTGTTGTGGAGTTCCCACAAACAACAGACGGCCGTCATGGATTACCGCCATGCGGTCGCAGATTTCCTCTACGTCGGCGAGTGTATGCGAAGTGAAGAACACGGTGCGCGCTTGATTTCGTAATTCCTTGAATTTCGTTTTCAGGCGGGCACGAGCTTTGGGGTCGAGGCCGCCGGTAGGCTCGTCCAGCACATAGAGTTCCTTGCTGGAGAGAAAGCACGCCGCAAGCCCGAGTTTCTGCGTCATGCCCTTGGAGTAGGCGCGCACCGGGAGCCGGAGCGCTGTCAAATCCAGATCTAGTGCAACCAGCGTGTCCTCAACCCGGGCCGGATCATATGGCAATTCCTGCAGCCTCAACATGTATTGCAGAAAATCCTTTCCAGTTAAGTAAAACGGGGGAATAAAGCGCTCGGGCAGGAAAGACAGGCGTTTGCGCGAAGCGGTCAGGCGGTGGGATATGCCGAAAATCTCGATCTTGCCTGTGTAGGTTTCGCAAAAATCCAGCAGACATTTTAATAGAGTGGTTTTGCCAGCACCGTTAATTCCAACCAGTGCAAAATATTCTCCGGTTTCAACACAGAAATCAATCTCCTTGAGTGCGGAGTATGATCCGAACTTCTTGCTGACATTAATAAATTGCAGTGCGTGTGTATGCATAAGTGCGGAAATCCGGGTTCCGCCGGGTGTCGCATCATGATAACACGCTGCGAGTAAGTACCGGCCGTTGCCTAGGCGCAAGTTGTTTTCCGGTTTTTCTATTTCCTATAACTAGTTTAAAATTCAACTTCCGGGGCTCAGTGCCGTTCATATATCGTGACTACGGAACATCTGGTTGAAATAAACAACGTCAATTTTGCCTACGATGATCGCCCGGTCCTCAAGGGAATGAACATGCTCATTACCAAGGGGCAGGTGGTTTCAATCATGGGCGGCAGTGGTTGCGGCAAGACCACGCTGCTGCGGCTCATTGGCGGCCAGTTGCAGCCCACAGCGGGGTCGGTCATGGTGGCCGGTAAGACTATCAATGAATTGGGACATGACGACCTGTACCGCATGCGACGACGCATGGGGATGCTGTTTCAGTTCGGTGCTTTGTTCACCGATTTATCGGTGTTTGATAATGTCGCATTTCCGCTGCGTGAGCACACCGATTTGCCCGAGCCGCTGATCCGCGATCTGGTGCTGATGAAGCTGCACGCCGTGGGCTTGCGCGGCGCGCGCAATCTGATGCCGTCAGCAATCTCCGGTGGCATGTCGCGGCGCGTGGCACTTGCTCGAGCGATTGCGCTCGATCCCATGCTCATCATGTATGACGAGCCGTTCGCAGGCCTAGATCCGATTTCGCTCGGTGTTATCGCCAACCTCATCAGGCGCTTGAATGATGCGCTGGGCGTGACTTCGATAATTGTGACGCACGATGTGCAGGAAACGTTGGAGCTCGTGGATTATGTATATTTTGTTTCAGAAGGCATGGTGGTGGCGCAAGGCACCCCCGATGAAATCCGTGAATCTACATTGCCTTTTGTACACCAGTTTGTGCATGCGGAAATGGATGGGCCGGTGCCATTTCATTATTCAGGCAAGCCTTATGCTGAGGATATAGGGTTAGGTGAACCCGGTGGTTAAGGCGATTCCAAACGTGCTGCGCGGGTTGGGCGGCTGGGCAATAAACGGCGTGTGGTGGCTCGGCCATGTCAGTCATTTTCTCTTGGAAACATTGATCCATTCCGGGACCAGTTTCCGGCGCTTCAACCTGATCACCCGCGAAATTTATTTCGTCGGCGTTTATTCGCTAATTATTATTATAGTATCGGGGCTGTTCGTCGGTTTCGTGCTGGGACTGCAAGGCTATAATACCCTGCAAAAATATGCATCAGAACAGGCGCTGGGGGTACTGGTTGCCCTTTCCTTGGTGCGCGAGCTGGGGCCAGTGGTAACCGCGTTGCTGTTCGCCGGGCGCGCCGGCACCGCACTTACTGCCGAAATCGGCCTGATGAAAGCCACCGAGCAACTCTCTGCAATGGAAATAATGGCAGTGGATCCGATTGCCCGCGTGGTAGCACCCCGCTTCTGGGCGGGCGTAATCTCGATGCCAATTCTGGCCGCGATCTTCAGCATAGTCGGCGTGTTCGGAGGCTATTTCGTTGGCGTAGTGCTGATCGGCGTCGACGAAGGCGCGTTCTGGGCGCAAATGCAGGCTGGAGTGGATATATTCGATGATGTACTGAACGGCGAGATCAAAAGCCTGGTGTTTGGCGTGACAGTGACGCTGATCGCCTTGTTCGAAGGCTATGATTGCTATCCCACGGCGGAGGGTGTGTCACGTGCCACCACGCGCACCGTGGTTATCTCCTCGCTCGCGATACTGGCGCTGGATTTTATGTTGACAGCTTTTATGCTCGGAGGATGGTGATGGGATCGAAAACGCTCGATTTGTGGGCAGGCATATTCGTCTTTGCCGGAATTGTCGCCCTGTTCATGCTGGCGTTCAAAGTCGGCAACCTTAGCAGTTTTAGCTTGTCTAGTAATAATTACGTGCTGTATGCCAATTTCGAAAACATCGGGGGCCTAAAAGTGCGCGCACCAGTGAAAAGCGCCGGTGTGGTGGTCGGTCGCATCGCCGATATCCGCTTTGACAACAAGGATTACGTGGCAAAAGTGACGTTAAGCCTCGATAAACGTTTTCAGTTTCCTAAGGACACTTTTGCTAGCATCCTTACCTCCGGTTTGCTCGGTGAGCAGTATGTCGGGCTGGATGCTGGAGGCGACAGCGAATTTCTGCAGCCTGGGGAAACCATCAAGAAAACCCAGTCTGCGGTGGTGCTGGAAAAGTTAATTGGACAATTTATGTTCAACAAGGCAGAAGGTGACAAAAAATGAAAGTTATCCCTAAATTACTGCTAGTGCTGGCTATGTTTGCGAGCGGCTTGACGCTGGCCGCGGACATCGTGCCGCCTGATGTATTGGTGCGGGACACTTCTAAAGAGGTGTTGGAAATTGTTAAAAAGGACAAGGATATCCAGGCTGGCGACCGCAAAAGAATCCTGGATCTGGTGGAAACGAAAATCCTGCCGCATTTTGATTTCGTCCGCATCACCCGGCTCGCGGTGGGTAAACACTGGCGCGCCGCCACGCCGGAACAGCAGCAGATGCTGGTAAAAGAATTTCGTACCTTGCTGGTGCGAACATATTCCTCTGCGCTCACCAACTACAAGGGCCAGAACTACGAAGTGAAGGCAGCTGATATCAAGGGCGATGATGCGACAGTAAAAGTGGAGATTGACCAGCCCGGAGCACAGCCAATCATGATCGATTACAGCTTGGAAAAGACGCCTCAAGGCTGGAAGGTTTACGACGTAGTTGTAGCCGGCATCAGCCTGGTGACGAGTTACCGCAGTACGTTCAGCAATGAAATCAACACCTCAGGCATAGACGGATTGATTAAGACATTGGCTGACAAAAATCAAAAACTCGAGAGCGGTGAGATAAAACCGGCCGACTTACGCGTACAGTCGGAAAAATAATGATTGTTCGTGACGGCAGCCGGTTACGGGTGCAGGGGGTAGTCAACATAGGCAACGTGAAGTCGCTGCTTGACGCGGGCCTGCAGCAGCTTAACCCGGAACTCAAGGAAATCGATTTCAGCGGGCTGGAAGAGGTGGATTCCTCCGTCATCAGCATGGTCCTTGAATGGCTGCGAGTTTCACAAAGCCGTCACCTGCAGCTGAGGGTAGTCAACATGCCTGATAATATGAAAAGCCTTGCTTCGCTCTACGGTGTGCTGGAATTAATACCCTTTTCTGGCGGGGGATGAGAATCCGCAGGAGCAAGCGCTATTGGTGAGCGTCATGACTCCCGCCATTCAAATCAGAGAAGTGAATAAAAGCTTTGGCGCGGTTCAGGCGCTGAGGAACGTAAGTCTGGAGATTGCACAGGGCGAGTTCTTTGCGCTCTTGGGACCCAACGGCGCCGGCAAAACCACTCTCATCAATATCCTAGCCGGGTTATCGCGCGCCGACCACGGCAAGCTTGCGGTAATGGGTTTTGACGTCGCATCCCAATACCGCGAAGCGCGGCGCGCGCTCGGCGTAGTACCTCAGGAACTGGTGTTCGATCCTTTTTTCACGGTGCGCGAAACGCTTACTATCCAATCCGGTTATTATGGTGTTAAAAACAATCGCGGCTGGATTGATGAGGTGATTCACCATCTGGACCTTGCTGACAAGGCTGATACCAATATGCGCGCTTTGTCAGGTGGCATGAAGCGTCGCGTGCTTGTGGCGCAGGCGCTGATGCACAAGCCGCCGGTCATCGTTCTCGACGAGCCGACTGCGGGGGTGGATGTGGAGCTGCGCCAGGCGCTTTGGCAGTTCATCAGAAAACTCAACGCCGACGGGCACACAATTGTCCTCACCACGCATTATCTGGAAGAGGCGGAAGCACTGTGTGGCCGCATCGCCATGCTGAAACAGGGAAAAATCGTCGCGCTCGACACCACCAAAAATCTTCTTGAGAGTTTTTCCGCGCGAAGGGTCAAGTTGCGACTGTCGCCGGATTACCTGCCTGACGATTTGAAATCTATGCTCTTACAGCGCAGTGAATCGAGCTATACGCTGGCTTTGACCGATTTTTCGGTACTGGAAAAGGTCATGTCGCGGTTGCGCGAAGCGGGCATTGCGGTGCAGGAAATCGAGTTACTGCAGCCCGACCTGGAAGAAGTGTTTATGAAAATAATGAGCAAACACTGATGCCCGGATTCACGACTTTGTTCTACAAAGAGCTGCTGCGCTTCTGGAAAGTGAGTTTTCAGACCATATTGGCGCCGATGCTGACCGCGCTGTTGTACCTGCTGATTTTTTCCCACGTTCTGGAAGAGCAAGTGCAGGTTTATGATGGCGTCAGCTATACCGCTTTCCTGGTGCCGGGATTGGCGATGATGACTGTGCTGCAGAATGCGTTTGCCAACAGCTCCTCCAGTCTGATTCAATCGAAGATTACCGGAAATATCATATTCATCCTGCTGCCCCCGCTGTCGCACGGTGAATTTTTCCTGGCCTACATTCTGGCGTCGATTGTGCGGGGCTTGGTGGTGGGTTTGGGGGTATTCGCGATGACGCTGTGGTTTGTAGCCGTTCCGTTAAAATATCCGTTGTGGGTGTTGCTGTTCGCGTTTCTGGGAAGCGGAATCCTCGGCGCTCTGGGCATCATCGCCGGCATTTGGGCCGACAAATTCGACCAGCTCGCAGCGTTCCAGAATTTCATCATTATTCCCCTGACCTTCCTGAGCGGGGTGTTTTATTCGATACATTCGCTGCCGCAATTTTGGCAGGCGGCGTCGCATTTCAACCCCTTTTTCTACATGATTGACGGCTTCCGTTACGGCTTCTTCGGAATTTCCGATGTTGCGCCTGGCTTAAGCATCGCCGTTGTCGCAAGTAGTTTCCTGGCCTTATCATTGTTTACCTTATGGTTGCTGAAAATCGGTTACAAATTGCGCTATTGACGCTTATGCTGAAGCCTGAAGAAGTGAATAGGCATATTCAAGACAATCTGCCTTGTGAGTTTGTCGACGTGCGGGGTGATGGCCGGCATTTCGAAGCGGTCATTGTCAGCGCCTCATTCCGCGGCAAGAGCCGGGTGCAGCAGCACCAGCTCGTCTATCGCGCTTTGGGCGACGGGTTGCGAGAAGGCATTCACGCACTGTCAATGAAAACGTTTTCTCCGGAGGAATGGGGTAAACAAAAATGATACTCAAATTCACATTGTGCTATCCCAAAACCAGCACTAAGTTTCGGCGTAAACTCACATGCGCAGCATGTGATGTTGTAGCCAAAACGTTTTCATAGGAAAAATGGACAAGTTAATAATTCAGGGTGGTGTGCCGCTTTCCGGGGAGGTACGGATTTCCGGCGCCAAAAACGCCGCTCTGCCGATGCTCTGCGCGAGCCTGCTAACCTGCGAACCGCTGAAAATCGAGAACGTGCCGCACCTGCACGATGTTACTACTATGCTCACTCTGCTCGCGCAAATGGGTGTCACAGTGTCGCTTCATGAGAACATGGCAGTTGAGCTCATCGCGGAGCGTTTGAGTAATCCGGTTGCACCGTACGACCTGGTGAAAACCATGCGCGCCTCCATCCTGGTGCTGGGACCGATGCTGGCGCGCACCGGCGAAGCCAGAGTAAGTCTGCCCGGCGGTTGCGCGATCGGTATGCGGCCGGTGGATTTGCATATCAAAGGCCTGCAGGCGATGGGAGCTGAAATCGGCATCGAGCACGGCTATATCCACGCGCGGGCGAAGCGCATGAAAGGCGCGCGCATTTTCATGGATCTGGTTTCGGTCACCGGAACAGAAAACCTAATGATGGCGGCGGCTTTAGCGCAAGGTTCTACAGTGATTGAAAACTCGGCGCGTGAGCCGGAAGTGGTGGATCTGGCAAATTGCCTCAACGCCATGGGGGCGCGTATTCGGGGCGCAGGCAGCGACATGATTACCATTGAAGGTGTGGACAAGCTGCACGGGACCCGCTACCGCATTATGCCCGACCGGATTGAAACCGGTACTTTTCTGGTTGCGGCAGCGGCCACCGGCGGGCGCATTCGCCTCAAGGATACCCGGGCGGATATTCTCGATGCGGTGTTGGAAAAGCTGCGTGAAGCCGGAGCGGATATCGAATCAGGGGATAACTGGGTGAGCCTCAAGATGAACGGAGAACTCAAAGCGGTCAACGTGCACACTGCGCCTTATCCGGGTTTTCCTACCGACATGCAGGCGCAGTTCACGGTGTTGAACAGCGTGGCGCACGGTGCTTCTACCGTTACCGAGACGATTTTTGAAAACCGTTTCATGCATGTCCAGGAACTGCGGCGCATGGGAGCGGAAATCGAGGTTGAAGGTAATACCGCAATGGTTAAAGGTGTCGCTCAACTGGATGGCGCCAAGGTCATGGCCACCGATTTGCGTGCCTCGGCGAGCCTGGTGCTCGCGGGAATGATCGCGCGCGGTGAAACCGTGGTGGACCGCGTCTATCATCTCGACCGCGGCTACGATTGCATAGAAGAGAAACTATCGCAGCTGGGTGCCCGCATACGCCGCGCGCATTGATTTTCAAAGAAAAACTTCTCCGCGCTGACTGCTCTCTGCGGTAAAATGCAGCTTTTTTAAGGACGACCCGTGTCCGGAATTACTCTTGCCTTATCTAAAGGCCGCATTTTCGACGAGACCTTGCCACTCTTGAAAGCGGTTGGCATCGAGGCACTCGACAATCCGGAAATCTCGCGCAAGTTGATAATTGCCACTAACCGCGCAGATGTCCGCATCATTATTGTGCGCGCAACCGACGTGCCCACTTATGTTCAATACGGTGCTGCCGATCTGGGCATCACCGGGAAGGATGTCCTGGACGAACATGGCGGCGCAGGACTGTACCAGCCGCTGGATTTGAACATCGCGCGCTGCCGCATGGTGGTGGCAGTGCCCGTGGGTTTTGATTATGCAAGCGCAGTACGGCAGGGCGCTCGACTGCGAGTCGCCACCAAATACCAGCAAACCGCAAGCGAGCATTTTGCGGCGAAAGGCGTGCATGTTGATCTCGTCAAACTCTACGGCTCGATGGAACTCGCCCCGCTCACCGGGCTGGCCGATGCCATAGTGGATCTGGTCAGCACAGGCAATACGCTGAAAGCCAACAACTTGCAGGCGGTGGAAGAAATCGCGCCGATTTCCGCCAGACTCATAATCAACCAGGCGGCGCTGAAATTGAAACGCGAGGTCATCCGTCCGCTGATTGACGCATTGGAAAAAGCGGTAAGCCATGGCTAAGATCAGGCGTCTTTCGACGGTCCGGCGCGATTTCGAACGCAGGCTTAAGGCGCTGCTTGCCTTTGAAGCGGCGTTCGATGCCAAGGTAGATACCGCCGTGGCCAAAATTCTCTCTCAGGTAAAAGCGCGTGGGGATCCCGCTGTGCTTGAATACACTCGCCGCTTGGACAAGCTCAAGGTCAAAGCCGCGCGCGAGCTGGAGCTGCCAAAGGCGAGCCTGGCAGCAGCTTTACTCACCCTTCCCAGTCCCCAAAGGCATGCGTTGGAAGAGGCGGCGAACCGGATCCGCGCTTATCACGAAAAGCAGCTTGTCCAATCCTGGAGCTATCGCGATGCCGAGGGCACGCTGCTTGGACAGCAAGTGACGCCGCTCGAGCGCGTGGGAATGTACGTTCCCGGCGGCAAAGCGGCTTATCCTTCCACCGTGCTGATGAATGCGATTCCCGCCAAATTAGCGGGAGTGCGCGAGCTTATCATGACTGTGCCGACGCCGAATGGCGAAAGAAACGATTTGGTGCTTGCCGCTGCCGCAATCAGCGGAGTGGACCGCGTGTTTACCGTTGGAGGCGCGCAAGCGATTGGCGCCCTGGCTTATGGCACCAAGACCATTCCACAGGTCGACAAAATCGTCGGCCCGGGCAGCGCATATGTCGCAGCGGCGAAACGGCACGTGTTCGGCGTGGTAGGCCTGGACATGATAGCCGGGCCTTCTGAAATTCTGATAATTTGCGATGGCCGGACCGACCCCGACTGGGTGGCGATGGATTTGTTCTCTCAGTCCGAGCACGACGATATGGCGCAGGCCATCTTGCTTTCTCCTGACGCAAAGTTCATAGACGCAGTTGCGGCGAGCATCAAACGCCTGCTGCCTTCTTTGCTGCGTAAAGAAACAATACGTGCTTCACTCGAAAAACGCGGCGCGCTCATAGAGGTGAGAGACCTTGATGAGGCATGCGCTATCGCCAACCGCATCGCGCCGGAGCATCTCGAGCTCTCTGTGGAAAACTCAGAAGGGTGGACCGCCAAAATCAAGAATGCCGGCGCGATTTTCATCGGCCGTTACAGCTCGGAGGCTTTGGGAGATTACTGCGCCGGCCCGAACCACGTGCTCCCGACTTCGCGCAGTGCGCGCTTTTCCTCGCCGTTGGGCGTGTATGATTTCCAGAAACGCTCCAGCATAATCAACGTATCCAAGGAAAGTGCGGCAAAACTCGGCAAAGTGGCAGTGGAACTCGCCATGGGAGAGGGTTTGCAAGCACACGCCAGGTCCGCTCTATACCGCATGAAATAACGGTACAGCTCATATCGATCATGACCAATTACCCCGAACAGCTCATACGCGATGAGGTACGTGCGCTGAGCGCCTACCAGGTGCCGGAACGCACGGGATTGGTGATGCTTGATGCAATGGAGAATCCACATCCCTTGCCTGCTACACTGCAGGCCGAGATTGCGCAATTGGTAAGCCATGTTGCCATCAACCGTTATCCCGACCCGCAGGCTGGACGGCTGAAAGCGCGACTGCGCGAAGCCATGGAAATTCCTGCGAGCATGGAAATTATGCTCGGCAACGGTTCCGATGAACTGATTCAAATAATCTCTTTGGCGGTCGCCAAATCGGGCGCGAGCCTGTTGTGTGTGGAACCCACCTTCATTATGTTCCGCATGATTGCAATCTGCGCCGGATTGCGTTACGCAAGCGTGCAACTTAATCCTGATTTCACACTCGATGTCAAATCGGTTATTACCGCTATTAATAACCATCAGCCAGCGCTGATCTTTATTGCCTATCCCAATAACCCAACGGGCAACCTGTTTGACCGCGAAGGCCTGTTGCGCATCATTAGGGCCGCGCCGGGCCTGGTGGTGATCGATGAAGCGTATCATGAGTTTGCTCAGGAAAGTTTCATTCCGCTTTTCGCCGAGGTTCCCAATCTGCTGGTAATGCGCACGCTTTCCAAACTGGGAATGGCGGGCCTGCGGCTGGGTTTTCTGGCAGGGCGCGGGGAGTGGCTCACGCAACTGGAAAAGCTGCGTTTGCCGTATAATGTGAATGTGCTGACACAAACCGTTGCCGAGAAGCTATTGCAGCGCATTGATGTACTGCGGGAACAGGCTCGGGAAATCAGATCGCAGCGCGCAGATTTGTATGTTGAGTTATCGGGGCTTCCAGGTGTGCGGGCGTATCGGAGCGATGCGAATTTCATTCTATTCCGGGTACCCGGAGCAGACGCGGTGTTTAAAGGCTTAATTCAGCGCGGAATCCTCGTTAAGAATCTAAATCGCAGCCACCCGCTGCTGGAAGACTGCTTGCGGGTGACGGTTGGTACGGCACAACAAAACCAGCAATTCATCCAGGCGCTCAAACAAAGCATCAGTCTCTAAGTTATTTTTCAACAAGACATTCATGCGCAAGGCACAAGTTACTCGCAATACACTCGAAACCAAGATCGGAGTGAAACTCAACCTCGACGGCAGCGGCAGAACAAAGCTCTCCACCGGTGTGGCGTTTCTCGACCATATGCTGGATCAGGTGGCGCGGCACGGCATGCTGGATTTGGAAATTTCAGCGAAAGGTGATTTGCAAATCGATGCGCATCACACCGTGGAAGATATCGGCATCACATTCGGCCAGGCTTTCCTAAAGGCACTCGGCATGAAAAAAGGCATACGCCGCTATGGACATGCCTACGTGCCGCTGGATGAGGCATTGTCACGCGTAGTGGTGGACTTGTCGGGACGACCGGGGCTGGAATTCAACCTGAAATTTACACGCGCCCGCATAGGTGAATTTGATGTGGACCTGGTGCACGAGTTTTTCCAGGGATTTGCCAATCACGCCCTGGTCACGCTGCACATTGACAACCTGCGCGGCAAGAATGCGCATCACCAATGTGAAACCGTATTTAAAGCTTTTGGGCGTGCATTACGCATGGCTTCCGAAATCGATCCGCGCGGTACCGGCAGACTGCCTTCAACCAAAGGAAGCCTGTGAAACGGGTTTCAGCGTTCAGCTGTCAGCCTCAGGAGGCACTAAGCATTTGCTGCCTGCCAATGGCTGCCTGCTTACAGCTCAAACATGATTGACATCGCAGTAGTGGACTACGGCATGGGCAACCTGCGCTCGGTGGCGAAAGCGCTCGAGCATGTTGCTCCTAATACTAAAATCAGCGTTACCGATTCCGCACAGCAGATTCGGGAAGCTAAACGCGTGGTATTCCCCGGCCAGGGGGCGATGCCTGATTGCATGCGCGAGATGGACGCGCGGGGCTTGCGCAAACCTGTGCTCGAAGCCGCGGCAACAAAACCGTTTTTAGGCATATGTATCGGGTTGCAGATGCTCTTTGAGTGGAGCGAGGAGGGCGGAGTCGAGGGCCTGGGTGTGCTCCACGGCAAAGTACTGCGCTTCCCAAAGGACGCGATGGTCAACGGAAAAGGCGCGAAGCTGAAGGTGCCGCACATGGGCTGGAACCAGGTTGAGCAGAAAGGAACACATGCGTTGTGGGCAGGAATTTCACCGGGCAGCCGCTTTTATTTTGTCCACAGTTATTTCGTCGAAGCCCGCGATGAGCAGCAGGTAGCCGGTGTGAGTCGCTACCCTTTTGCCTTTACCTGCGCCGTGGCGTGCGATAATATTTTCGCTGTGCAATTCCATCCGGAGAAAAGCCAGACCGCAGGTTTGCGTTTGCTTGCCAACTTTGTAAACTGGAACGGGAAAGTTCAAGTCGGAGTTTGATGCGTATCTTCCACAAAATGCCGGTTTGTGTTGTATTATTTAGACGTGAATTCAAAATCCGCTGAGCTGGTAAACCGCATCTGACCGCTTAACCCCGATTTGAAGCAATGTTGATCATTCCTGCTATTGATTTGAAAGACGGGCAGTGCGTGCGTTTGAAGCAAGGCTCGATGAAAGACGTCACGGTGTTTTCTGACGCTCCCGGAAAGCAGGCAAAAAAATGGCTGGAACAGGGCGCCAGACGCCTTCATCTGGTGGACTTGAACGGAGCAGTTGCGGGCAAGCCCAGGAATGAACCAGCGATCAAGGAGATCATCGCTGCCGTGGGCAATGAAATCCCGGTGCAGCTGGGTGGTGGCATCCGCGACATGGAAACCATCGAGCACTATCTTGACGATGGCATCACTTATGTCATCATCGGCAGCGCCGCAGTGAAAACACCCGGTCTTTTGCACGAGGCGTGCTACGCTTTCCCAGGCCACATAATGGTCGGGCTCGATGCCAGGGGCGGCAAAGTGGCTGTTGACGGCTGGTCTAAAGTTACCGGCCACGACGTGGTGGATCTGGCCAAGAAATTCGAGGATTACGGCGTGGAGGCAGTGATTTACACCGATATCAGCAGGGATGGCATGCTGAACGGGATCAACATCGAAGCCACGGTGGAGCTCTCGCGCGCGCTCTCCGTCCCGGTAATAGCGAGCGGAGGTCTGGCCAGTCTTGACGATGTGAAGGCGCTGTGCAAAGTGGAATCTGAAGGTATCGTGGGCGCCATCACCGGCCGCGCAATCTACCAGGGTACCTTGAACTTCAAAGCCGCCCAGGCGCTTGCGGATAAACTTGGCTCGAAAGGCAAGTCCTGAACTGCAAAGACGCAGAGTCGCTAATAATCTCAAACAAGATAGTCGTACTGAATTCTCCTGATTCCCGCGCTGCAGCTGTGGAAAACTGATTTATGGGCTTAGCCAAACGCATCATCCCTTGCCTGGATGTTACCGGGGGACGCGTGGTCAAAGGCGTTAATTTCGTGGGTTTGCGCGATGCCGGCGATCCCGTGGAAATCGCCCGCCGCTACGACGAGCAGGGCGCCGATGAACTCGCTTTTCTCGATATTACCGCCAGCTCCGATTCGCGCGGTCTGATTCTCTCTGTGATAGAAGAGGTGGCGGCACAGGTATTTATTCCATTGACGGTGGGCGGCGGCGTGCGCTCGGTGGCGGATGTCCGCAGTCTCCTTAATGCAGGGGCCGACAAGGTCAGCATCAACACTTCCGCAGTGCAAAACCCACAACTGGTGGCTGACGCAAGCAGCCGTTTCGGTGCGCAATGCATTGTGGTGGCGATAGACGCGAAACAGGCAGGCACTGACGTCAAGCCGCGCTGGGAGGTGTTCACTCACGGCGGGCGCAAAGCCAGCGGCCGTGATGCGGTAGAATGGGCGAAGCAGATGCAGGCGCTGGGCGCCGGTGAAATCCTGCTTACCAGCATGGACCGCGATGGCACGAAAAAAGGCTTTGATCTGGTGCTCACCCGGGCAATTTGCGACGCAGTGGATGTTCCGGTGATAGCCAGCGGCGGCGCGGGTAATTTGCAGCATCTTGTGGAAGCCGTGCTTGCCGGCGGCGCAGACGCAGTGCTGGCGGCCAGCATTTTCCACTATGGTGAATACACAGTGCCGGAGGCCAAGAGGTACATGGCGCAACACGATATCGAAGTCAGGGTGTGATGAGGTGGATTCATGGCTGACAGTTGGTTAAACAAAGTAAACTGGACGCAAGATGGGCTGGTTCCGGTTGTAGTTCAGGAAGCGGACGGCGGCAAGGTTTTGATGTTCGCCTGGATGAACCGCGAGGCACTGATGCGCACCGTGAACGGCGGCGAGGCGGTGTACTGGTCGCGCTCGCGTAAAAAATTATGGCGCAAAGGCGAGGACTCTGGCCATGTGCAAAAAGTGAAGGAAATCCGTCTCGATTGCGATCAAGACGTGCTGCTGCTAGAGGTTGAACAAACCGGCGGGATTGCCTGCCATACCGGAAGGCATAGTTGTTTTTTTCAGAAATTGCAGAGTGGAAAATGGGTGGTCACTGATCCGGTCATCAAGGAATCCAAAGAAATCTATCATAAATGAGTGGCGCAGATATATTGCAACGTCTCACCAAGGCACTGGAGCGCCGCAAAAGCGCGAGTCCGGAAGGCTCTTATGTGGCCGGGCTTTACGCCGGCGGGCCAGATGCAATACTTAAAAAAGTCGGTGAGGAAGCTTCGGAGACCCTGCTCGCTGCGAAAGACGGTGATAAACTACAGATCGTGAAGGAAACCGCCGATCTGTGGTTTCACTGCTTGGTCATGCTTTCGTATTACGGATTGACGGCAGATGACGTGCTTCAGGAACTGCAGCGGCGTGAAGGCGTTTCGGGATTGGCGGAGAAAACGGCACGCAAGAAAGCCAAGACCTAGGGATGCGTAAACGGAGAATAAATGGAGAACTGCATTTTTTGCAAGATCGTGAGAGGAGAAATCCCGAGCAAGAAGGTTTATGAAGACAATGAGATCCTCGCTTTTCACGATATCAACCCGCAGGCTCCGGTGCACTTCATGATGATACCGAAGCGGCATGTTGAATCACTAGCGCATGTCAGCGGGGCGCACAACGATGTATTGGGAAAAATCATGGTACTGGCGCCGAAACTTGCTGAAGAACAAGGGTGCAAGGATGGTTTCCGTACCATCATCAACACCGGAAGAGTGGCGCGGCAAGATGTATTTCATTTGCATATACACATCATCGGTGGTCCCGACATCCTGCCGCCCATGCTTTACCGCCCCAAGTCAGCATGAATTTTATTTAGGAGTTGAACATGGGTTCTCTTAGCATATGGCATTGGTTGGTTGTTCTGCTAATCGTGCTCTTGATTTTCGGCACCAAAAAGCTGCGCAACATAGGCGCCGATCTGGGCAACGCGGTGAAGGGATTCAAGGACGGCATGCGCGGCAGTGCAGAACAGGATAAGACCGAGCAGCAAATCCAGCCCCCGGCGACCGGCAAGACCATCGAAGGCGAAGTAAAGGACAAAACCCAAACCAAGGCATGATCCGGCTGGCGATGCCCGATGTTTGACATTGGTTTTTCCGAAATACTGGTGATCGCCGTGGTGGCGCTCATCGTTATCGGCCCGGAACGGTTGCCGAAAGTGGCGCGCACCTTGGGGCATTTATTCGGGCGGCTGCAGCGTTACGTTGCCGAGGTGAAGGCCGATATTGACCGCGAAATGCAGATGGAGGAACTGAAGAAACTCCAGTCCAGCATGCAAGAAGCGGTGAGTTCCGTTGAGAAATCTGTGAGCGAAGGCATGCGCGATACCGAAACACAGATTAAGACAGCCGCCGAGGATGTGGAAAAGACAGTCGAGCACACAGCGTCATCGTCTTCGGCTTCCAATCCGGAGACGCCGTCAATCAACCCACACAAACAGACTTGAATCCAACGCAAGTCCCGAAGCATTGCGCTGACTAATGGCCGCCCCGGAAACATTCATTTCTCACCTAATCGAGCTGCGCGACCGGCTGCTGCGCTCGATTCTTGCGGTAGCACTGGTGTTTCTGTGTCTGTTTCCATGGTCGGGCGATATTTATGCATTGATCGCCAAGCCGATGCTTAAGGCACTGCCCCAGGGCGGGCAGATGATCGCGACTGAAGTAACCACGCCGTTTTTTGTACCGATGAAAGTGACCATGATGGCCGCATTTGTCATCGCGCTTCCTTTTATTCTTTACCAATTGTGGGCGTTTGTTGCGCCGGGGCTGTACGCCAATGAGAAGCGCCTGGTAGGGCCGCTGATCATTGCCAGCACGTTGTTGTTTCTGTGCGGAATGGCATTCGCCTACTTCCTGGTATTTCCGGTGGTGTTCGGTTTTATTATCGGTATTGCGCCGCAAGGCGTGGCGGTGATGACCGATATTGGCAAGTATCTGGATTTTGTACTTACCATGTTTGTCGCATTCGGGATTACTTTTGAAGTGCCGGTGGCGGTGGTGCTGTTGGTGAAAATAGGCGTGGTAAGCATCGCCCAGCTCAAGCAAGTGCGGCCCTATGCCATCGTAGGCGCGTTCATCATCGGCGCCATCTTCACTCCTCCCGACGTGGTTTCCCAAATCATGCTTGCGGTTCCGCTGTGGCTGCTGTACGAAATGGGGATTGTGGTTGCAGGTATTGTGAGCAAATCGGGCGCCGCGGTGGAAGACTACCAGCCGCTCACCGAGCCGGAAACGGGTGATATCGAAGCGAACCGAAAGAAGCGCGATCAGTAACCGTTAGCTGGCCCTCTTATTCCTCCTCTTCCTCACTCAGGTCCTGGACCACTGGTTTCGGTCTTTTGCCGACGGTGATTTTAAGCTGCACTTCGGTCTCGTTGCGCATCATGGTAAAGGCAGCCGGTTTCCCCGGCGGGATTGCGGCAATCAGGTTGAGCATGCTCAGGGAATCGGTAACCGGTTTGCCTTCCACGGCCAGCAGAATGTCACCTGGCTTCACCCCTGCCTTGTCAGCCGGGCCGCTTTTCATCACGCCCGCAATCAAGGCCCCGCTGGTGTTGGGGAGCTTGAATGACTCAGCTAAGTCCTTGGACATATCCTGTGCTTCAACGCCTATCCAGCCGCGGGTGACGCCGCCGTTCTTGATGATCTGTTCCATCACTTGCTTGGCGACGCTGGCGGGTATAGCGAAACCGATGCCTTGTGAGCCGCCGGTTCTGGTATAAATGGCGCTATTGATCCCAATCAGATTGCCCGAAATATCCACCAGTGCACCACCGGAATTGCCGGGGTTGATTGCAGCGTCAGTCTGGATAAAGTTTTCAAAAGTATTTAGGCCGAGATGGTTGCGGCCGAGTGCGCTGATGATTCCCATGGTCACGGTTTGCCCGAAACCATACGGATTGCCGATCGCCAGCACTACGTCGCCGACATGCGCTTCTTCGGAGCGCCCGAAAGTGATGGCTGGAAGATTTTTCATGTCTACTTTCAATACGGCAAGATCGGTTTCGGGATCGTCACCGACAACACGCGGAGTAGCCTTGCGCCCGTCAGCAAGCAAAACTTCTATTTCATCGGCCGCATTCACCATATGGGAGTTGGTGAGGATGTAGCCCTGCGGGCTTACTATCACACCGGAGCCTAGGCTGTTGGTGCGGCGCTTTTCATCGAGACGGTCACCGAAGAAATGCCGTAACAAAGGGTCGTCCATCAGTGGATGGCGCGGCACGCGCACTTCCTTGCTGGTGGAAACATTGACTACTGCAGGCATGGCCTTTTTCGAAGCATCGCTGTAGGAATTGATTTTTTTCGGCGTAACGTCCTGCGCTGCTTCCTTGAATGATACGACGCTGCCACCACGCCAGCCGGCAGGTAGCAATTCCGGTTTCAAAGTGGTAATCACAAACACCACCGCGAGGCAGACGGTCGTGGTCTGGGCAAAAATAAGCCAAAACTTGCGCATATACAGGGTTATCGTAAGTTTAATTTGAATTTATTATTATCGCGCAAAAGTCTTTCTCACAAAAGGGAATGCATGACAACCTTAAACTTTTAGCGGTGAAAATTGCGGGCGCAGCCTCCAGTTACTGTCATCCGCTTCGCTTTAAGCTGTCGATAATGTTTCCTAGCCTCATCGGTTTCGCAATTAGGGTGAATAACTCAATCCTACTACCGTTGCCGTTGACTGTAATATCCTATACATCAATAACCTACATTCCCAAGGTCATGATGCGCCAGACTCAACCTTTGAAAGGTTGATCTCAACAGTAAGCCGCTATAAACCCCACCTTTAATGGTTTGTTTGCTGGTGATTTCTGTCTTGCTGGCGGAGCGGGCAATGAGCTAACCATGAATTATCTGAATTAGATGCAGTTTGTAAAAGTGCAAAATAAGGTCAGAGTCAATTAACTTGTTAACCTGAAACAATTTTTGCCTCGCATTTCTCGCATTTTAAGAGTCGCCATGATCTGAGGCAGCTTAATATTTTTGCGTTCATATTTACTCTAAATATTGAGAACCTAGAATGTTGTATCTAGCTGATCTAAAGTGTTTATTGGCGTTTCACTCACCCTGTTTTACCGTCAAAAGATTTAAGTTTCCTTTTAGATTCAGGTAAAATAATCACTTTTTTACTCTCGCCACAGGGAATTTCTGAATGACCGATGACGATAAGGTGGATGGCGGCAAACGGCGGTTTCTAATCGCCACCACTACGGCTTTGGGTGGGGTGGCGACCATTGCTTCGGCCGTGCCTTTCGTTGCGTCTATGATGCCCAGCCAGCGCGCTTTGGCGTCCGGCGCGCCGGTGGAAGTGGATATCGGTAAAGTCGAGTTGGGTACGAAGCTCGATGTCGAGTGGCAGGGCAAGCCGGTGTGGATCATCAATCGCACTAAGGAAATGCTCGCCGCGCTACCGACCCTTAACGACAAGCTGGTTGATCCTGACTCTGATGTGCCCCAACAGCCGACATACTGCAAAAACATCTCGCGCTCAATCAAGCCGGAGTACTTCGTCGCGGTTGGGATTTGCACTCATCTCGGATGTTCACCAACTTTCCGCAAGGAAGAGGGGGCACCTGACATCGGCCCTGATTGGTTAGGCGGTTTTTTCTGTCCCTGTCACGGCTCGCGCTTTGATCTTGCAGGAAGGGTGTTCAAGGGCGTTCCCGCGCCAACCAATTTGGTGGTTCCTCCTTACAGGTATCTTAGCGATAAAAAGATTTTGATCGGCGAAGACCCCAAGGCAGCCTGATAATGAATAATAAAATGACCGCGCTCCTCAACTGGGTGGATGAGCGCTTTCCGCTTACCTCCACCTTGAGGACGCACCTTTCCGAATATTACGCGCCGAAAAATTTCAACTTCTGGTATTACTTCGGCTCGCTCGCGCTTCTGGTGCTGGTGATGCAAATCGTCACCGGGATTTTTCTGACTATGAATTACAAGCCGGACGCGAGCCTAGCGTTTACCTCGGTGGAATACATCATGCGTGATGTATCTTGGGGCTGGCTGATCCGCTATATGCATTCCACCGGCTCATCGATGTTTTTCGTGGTGGTGTATCTGCACATGTACAGGGCCATGCTTTATGGCTCCTACCGCAAGCCGCGCGAACTCCTGTGGATTTTCGGCATGCTTATTTACCTGTGCCTGATGGCGGAGGCGTTCTTTGGGTACCTGCTGCCGTGGGGACAGATGTCGTTCTGGGGCGCGCAGGTGATCATCAATCTGTTCGACGCAATTCCCCTGATTGGGCCCGATCTTGCGCTGTGGATTCGAGGCGACTATTCGGTTACAGACGCTACGCTCAACCGCTTCTTCGCGTTTCACGTTATCGCGGTGCCGTTGGCGTTGCTGGGGTTGGTAGCTGCACACGTGATTGCGCTGCACGAAGTAGGCTCGAACAGTCCGGACGGCATCGAGATCAAGAAACATAAGGACCCGAATACCGGCATTCCGCTTGATGGCATTCCTTTTCACCCGTATTACACGGTGAAAGACATGGTGGGTGTGGTGGTATTTCTTATCGTGTTCTCGATCATCGTGTTCTTCATTCCGGAAATGGGCGGGTATTTCCTGGAGCACAACAATTTTATTCCTGCAG
>DATHDD010000112.1:0-3879 GCA_035319205.1 Burkholderiales bacterium
CTCTGCGGTTTGGCATCGAATATTACCGGCTCAATACGCGGCGCTTCACTGCTTACGGGGCGCTGTTCTGCGAGCCACTTCGGGAATCCGCCGTCGAGCACCGCGACATTGAAATGTCCTTGCCAGCGCAGCATCCACCACAGCCGCGCGGCGAACGCGCCGCCCGCGCTGTCGTAAGCCACGACTTGTTTTTCGCGGTCAATGCCGAGCCTGCCCAGAGTCTCGCAGAATATTTCAGGCGAGGGCAGGGGATGCCTGCCGTTGCTTCCGGTGGGCGGCGCCGAAAGGTCGGCATCCAGATTCACGAACCGCGCCGAGGGAATATGCGCGGCGACGTAAGCGCGGCGCCCCGCGCCAGGGTCGGCAAGATCGTGGCGGCAATCGCAAATCACCCAGCGCGGATCGTCAAGATGCTTAGCAAGCAGGCTGTTCGAGACAAGAGTGGTATGGGCCATAACGTTTAAGAAATCTAAGAGGCTTTAAGCCACTGCTGCGCCGACTGATCGTCTTCAAACACCTGAATTTCCGAATCCACGAACAACCGTGAAAGCCAGGCGCTCCATTTCAGCCACTGATTGTCCGTGATGATCGCAATTTTTCCGAAATCATGCTCGTGGCTGCGGCTGAAGCGGATATCCTCCCAAGCCACGTCAATGGTGTAGCGAACCATGTCGCGCAGATCAAACAACAAGTTGACTTTTTTCCGGGAACGCAGTTGTTCCAGGACGCGCTCTTCGAATTCCCGGTAGTCGGCAAGGGTAAATTCGCCCAGAATATTGGCGGTGACCAGGTTGCCTGCGTGCTGGATTGAGATCATCGGGTACTCCTTTTTAATATTAGGCAACTACGGCGGCAACAGCAATGTCATTCATCTGGCATGCCGCGCGGCGGAGCGGCCTTGATGCTGAGAATGCCGCCGGCTGCGATGAGGCCGATGGCCAGCCAACCGGTGACGGGCAGCATTTCACCCCACAGCACGATGCCGAACAGCGAAGCAAACACCACCGTGCTGTAGGCCAGGCTGCCGGAAACCAGGGTCTTGCCTTTGCCGTAGGCGCGAGTCATGGCAAACTGCGCCAGGGTTGCAGTAGTGCCCAGCCCGAGCAAAATGAGCAGGTTTTCCCGGTTAACGCTGTGGAAGGAAGTCATCAGCATCCATAATCCGGCGCCGACCGTGCATAACAAGGTAAAGTAAAACACCACCCGCCACTCAGACTCGCCCATTTTTCCAAGCTGCTTGATGTTGAAATAAGCGATGCCGGAGAGAAAGCCGGAAACCAGGCCGATGCAGCCGGCGAAGAACTGGTCTTGATTCAGCGTTGGCCGCAGCAGCACCACCACGCCGGCAAATCCCAGGATGACGGCAAGCACCAACGGCCAGTGGGCGCGCTCTTTGAGCCACAACGTCGTCAGCAGCGCAAGAAACAGCGGCGATGTGTAGTTGAGCGTAACCGCCGTGGCGAGCGGCAGGGCGCTGATGGCGTAGAAGTAGAGAAGGAGCGCGACAAAGCCAGAGAGGCTGCGCGCCAGATGCATTTTCCAGTGCGGAGTGGCAAGCGTCAGCTGCTGGTGGCGGGTGACGGCGAATATTGCCGTGAGCCCGATGATGGAACGGTAGAAAACCAATTCGGCGCTGGAAAAATGCGCGGAGCCGAGTTTCACGAATACGCCCATGCAGGCAAACAGCAGGCCTGCTGCCAGCATCCATAAGGACTGCATCAAGAAGCGCGAGGAGTAAGAAGTAAGGGGTGAGGTGAGAAATACCCCATAGCTAAATGTGGCCGGAGAGTTGCCGCCGCAAAAACTCGTGGAAGTGCTGCATGCCGTCTTCCATGGGCGACTGGTATGGGCCGGCGTCGTTCTCGCCCGCGAGATACAGCGCCCTGCGCCCGGCTGTCATGCGCATGCAGATTTCATCATCTTCCACTGCTGTTTCGTTGTAGGCTTGCTGTTCCGCTTCAATGAACTCGCGCTCGAACAGGGCGATGTCCTCGGGGTAATAAAATTCGACGACGTTGGTGCAGGCTTCAGCACCGCGCGGATACAAGGTGCTGATGACCAGCACGTGCGGATACCATTCGACCATGATATTCGGGTAATACGTCAACCAGATCGCGCCATAGGGCGGTTGTTCCCCGTTACGGTAGCGCAACACTGCCTCATGCCATTTTTGGTAGGCCGGCGTGCCGGCCTTGGCGAGCTTGCGGTTGACGCCTACGGTCTGCACGTTGTACCACTTCCCGTATTCCCACTTCAGATTGCTGGCATCCACGAAATTCCCCAAGCCGGGGTGAAACGGCACCACGTGGTAATCCTCAAGATATACTTCTATAAAGGTCTTCCAGTTGAAGGCGTATTCCTGCACTTCCACGCGGTCCAGCAGATAGCCGGAAAAATCAAGCTCCTTCATCACGCCGAGATCGGCCAAGTCTTGCGCCACGTCGCGGCGGCCCGCAAACAACATGCCGTTCCAGTGTGTTAGCGGAGTCTTGGGGAGATCAAGGCAGGGGTTAGTGGGAAAATGCGGGGCGCCCAGCAATTTGCCGTCCATCGCGTAAGTCCAGCGATGCAGCGGGCAGACCATGTTTTTGGCGTTGCCGCGTCCTTTGAGTATGATGGATTGGCGATGGCGGCAGACATTGCCGATGAGTTCGATGCCCTGCTCGTTGTGGACCAGCGATTTGGCGTCGTTCAGCCAGTTGAGGACATAGTAATCGCCGATATTGGGGACCATCAGTTCGTGACCGACGTAGCCTGGCCCGCGTTCGAACAGGATGGCTTGTTCGGCTTCGGCTATGCGCGGATCGAAATACCAGCTGACCGGAAGTTGAGACGAAGTTGCAGCCAGCACAGATGCCTGAGCCAGATTAGACATCTTCGTGTCCTCCAATTTGGTAAATCAAGGATATTGAGACCATAACCCCCGATGCTAGTTGCAGATAATTTGTCTTTAGTGGATAAATTGGCGCTATTCTAAGCAAACGGGGGTAAAGTGCAAGGATTTTTTCGTTGACCAATTATCGAGGAGTGCGTTATTTTTACTTTATGCCCGGACCTTTATAATAATGCCCAAAACAAAACCGCAAACCTTTGAATCCGCGCTTGCCGAACTGGAAAAAATAGTGGCGAGCATGGAGGCTGGCCAGCTGCCGCTGGAGCAATCATTGGCCGCATACAAGCGCGGCGCGGAACTGCTTAAATATTGCCAGAGCGCGCTTGCTGAAGTGCAGCAACAGGTGAAAATTCTCGAAGCCGATACTCTGAAAAATTTCTCCGGTGCCGACGATACCAACGGATGATTTTCAGGAATGGGCGCGCATGCACCAGGCGCGCACTGAATCCACGCTGGGTAATGTGCTGCCGTCCGCCGATGTTGCCCCGCAACGCCTGCACCAGGCCATGCGCTACGCAGTAATGGGAGGGGGAAAAAGAGTGCGGCCGCTCCTGGCATTCGCCGCGGGAGAAGCGGCGCGCGCTGATGTTGAAAGGGTGGTGATCGCAGCCGCAGCGGTGGAACTCATCCATACCTATTCGCTGGTGCATGACGATTTGCCATGCATGGACAATGATGTATTACGGCGCGGCAAGCCAACTTGCCATGTCGAATACGATGAGGCTACTGCCCTGCTGGTCGGCGACAGCCTGCAAAGCCTGGCGTTTCAGCTGATCGCTGAATACCGTTTGAGCGATGATCCCGCACGGCAACTGGAAATGCTGAAACTGCTTGCAGCGGCAAGCGGCTCACGCGGCATGGCGGGAGGTCAGGCGGTCGATCTGTACAGTACCGGCAAATCGCTCACGCTGCCCGAACTTGAGTTCATGCATATTCACAAGACCGGGGCGCTGATCCGCGCTGCAGTGCTGCTGGGCGCACATTGC
>DATHDD010000113.1:0-11079 GCA_035319205.1 Burkholderiales bacterium
GCGCTGGCCTCATCAAACGACTGGCGAGCGGCCTTCATACCTGGATGCCGCTTGGCTTGCGGGTGTTGCGCAAAGTGGAAGCCGTTGTACGCGAGGAAATGGACAGGAGCGGCGCGATTGAATTATTGATGCCCGCTGTACAACCTGCGGAGTTGTGGCAGGAATCAAAACGCTGGGAACATTATGGACCCGAGCTTTTGCGCTTTAAAGACCGCCACCAGCGCGACTTCTGTTTTGGCCCGACGCACGAAGAAGTCATTACCGATATCGTACGGCGCGAAATCAGAAGCTACCGCCAGTTGCCGGTTATTTTTTACCAAATCCAGACCAAGTTCCGCGACGAGATCCGTCCGCGCTTTGGCGTAATGCGCGCACGCGAGTTTCTAATGAAGGACGCCTATTCGTTCCATGCCGACAAAGCAAGCCTCGATCAAACTTATCAGCTCATGTACGACACCTATTCGCGGATTTTCACACGCCTGGGACTCAAGTTCCGAGCGGTCGCCGCCGACACCGGCGCTATCGGCGGAACCAGCTCGCACGAATTCCATGTCCTGGCGGAATCCGGCGAAGACGCAATCGCATTTTGCCCGGACTCGGATTACGCGGCGAATATTCAGCTTGCCGAAGCACCGGTGCCCAATAACGCACGCTCTGCACCGAATCAAATCCTGAAAAAAGTTGCCACGCCGGGAAAAATAACCTGCGAAGAAGTAAGCGAATTTTTAAAACAACCGCTTGCTAAAACCGTGAAGTCGCTGATGGTAGCGCACGACCAGCAGTTGTATATGCTGCTGTTGCGCGGCGATCATTCGCTGAACGAAGCAAAAACACAGAAAATTCCCGGTCTCAACCCGTTCCGCTTCCTCGAAGATGATGAAATCCACAAGGTGACGGGATGCCCGCCCGGCTATATCGGGCCGGTTGGCCTGAACCCGAATATCAGAATTATTGCGGACCGCAGCGTTGCTGTGATGAGCGATTTCATCTGTGGCGCCAATGCAGCCGACTATCACTTGACCGGCGTCAACTTCAGGCGCGACTTGCCGGAACCATCTCTTGTAGCCGACATCCGCAACGTGGTGCCGGGGGACCCCGGCCCTGATGGCAAAGGAAAATTGGAAATTTGCCGCGGCATTGAAGTTGGCCATGTTTTTCAACTGCGCACCAAATATTCCGAGGCTATGAACGCTACATTTCTAGATGAAACCGGACAAACTCGGGTCATGGAAATGGGCTGCTACGGAATCGGCATATCGCGCATAGTGGCCGCTGCCATCGAACAGAATAACGACCAGCGCGGCATCATTTTCCCGCAGGCCATGGCGCCTTTTCAGCTCGCCATAGTGCCGATCGGCAAGAGCTCCGATGTGCGCGCGCAGTCGGAAAGACTCCACGATGAACTTCGCGCCTGCGGTATCGAGGTCTTGCTGGACGACCGCGATGAACGTCCCGGAGTGATGTTTGCCGACATGGAGCTTATCGGTATCCCGCACCGGCTGGTGGTTGGTGAACGGGGACTTAAGCAGGGAGAGGTGGAATACCAGGGGCGCCGTGATGCGAAAATGCAAATTATTCCCTTGCAAAATTGTGTAAGTTTCATAAAATCCGAGTTATGCAAAAATTGATCGGTTGCTTACTATTGGCGGCAAGTCAGCTCACATGGGGCGGCGCGCAAATCTACGAGCCGCTTTCAGCCAGCGTGCGCGCTGTGATGCATAGGGCAGTGAGCGACAAAGCCAGCCCTCAGCTTGCATTCGGTTCCGAAGCGGAAGCCAATGCCTGGCTTGGCGATATGTCACGGCGGCTGGCTGACCGTATTCCCAACACGAAAGAGCGCATGGATTTTCTCAAGACCGTGCATTACGAAGCGAGCCGCGCCGGGCTTGACCCGCAAATGGTGTTGGGCTTGATCCAGGTGGAAAGCCGCTTCAGAAAATACGCGATATCAAAAGCCGGTGCGCGCGGATATATGCAAGTGATGCCGTTCTGGATAAAGGAAATTGGCACTAAAGAACAGAACCTGTTCCATCTTAAAACCAATCTTCGCTACGGCTGCACCATCCTGCGTTATTACATTAGCCAGGAAAAAGGCGATTTGTACCGGGCGCTTGGTCGCTATAACGGGAGTCTTGGACAATCCAAGTATCCCAACCAAGTGGTCAGGGCATGGATTACTTCCTGGAAATACCCGGTGCGCGGCGGACAATTTAGCCGCACTTAAACGCTGATTCACCAAACCGGCTCAGCCGGCAATAGTGTGGCAATATACCCCCGGACCGTTCCACGGTCTGCTCCTTGAATCCCATGATTTGTTCGATTGTATTGCGGTTGAGCGCCCCGACGTGACGCTTAACCAGATTGCCGCTGGGGTTGAATATAAAACTGGTGGGAAGCCCGTTGACCTTGCCTATTTGCGCGGCGATTTTGTCGTTGCCCAGCACCACTGGATAGGATATGAACATGTTATCCGCAAATTCCAACACCGCCTTCGGGTTCTGGTACTGCATGGCCACGCCGATTACTAGCAGTTCTTTTTTGTGCGCTTCGTACAGCGCCACCAAATCCGGGATTTCTTCGAGGCAAGGCGGACACCATGTCGCCCAGAAATTTACCAATACCCATTTACCGCGATAATCGCTGAGCCGGTGGGTTTTGCCCTGGGTGTCGGTCAAGGAAAAATCTTCGGCTTGGGCTGCGGCCACGAGCATCAAACATAGTGCGAAAATGAAATGCTTCATGAAAATCGTCGCCAATTCCGGTTACGATTGCCTGCATGGAAAGTATAGAACCTACTGTGTTTTGTGTGAACAGCTGGCATTTTGTGACTATACTGGCCTTCCTACAAAAATATACAACGCACTTCCGGGTGCGCGTCGCGCCTGCTTAGAATAGCCTGTTTTGCCGGAAAACTTTATAGAAGCTATAGTAACTATTCAGTAATTCTGAAATTAATTTATGCCACTCAAGCTCAGTTTGCCCGAAACGGGTGAAAGTTTGCAACCAAGCGCTGAAATCCGCCCTAGGCGGATCAAAACCTGGCTTGAGGCACTGCCGCTGGCCAATATCGTGGAAGCCTCCCGCAGCGTTTCCGACGCGCTGATAGCACTGAACCGGACTCCTCTTGACTCCGATACCCGCCTTAAGCTGCTCGAATTCTACACGACCGCCATTAACAATCTGGTGCCGGAGTTGCAGCATAAATATACGATGGTCACTTTGCCGTTGACTGAGAAAAGCCACCAGGCTGCGAATCTGGCACGCCGGTTGTACGTGGAGCTGGCGTACGGCTACAAGATAGTTCTGCTCGAACGACTGGAAAAAAAACACATCAGGTTAGGGGGCCTGCACTTGCCTCTCCTGATCCAGCGTGCCATGGCTGCCTTAAGCAAAGCACTGTGTGCCTTTTACCATACTTATTCCCCGACGCCACAGGGCATGTGGTCCGAAATTCACCAGCTGATGCAGCTCGCGCTGCAGCGCAAATTGCACGACGAGCCGGTGGATCGCGGCCGCAACAGCGTCAGCGAGACTTATAAACAAACGCTGCTGCTTGCCCTGGCGAATCCTTACAAGCTGATGCAGGGAGAGGTGGATAAGGTCGCCGAATATCTTGTGCAGTACGGGAACCTCGCCAAACTTTACCCCGTGCAAGCCACGCTGGGCACTTTAGGGGTTTTCCTGATTGACCTGGATAGCGACGCTCCACCCAAGTCCCTCGAGCAGAAAGATGGCGAAACCAAAATGCACAATCACATTTTGCTTAGCACCGACGTCCTTGTGTCCACCTTAAACGAGCAAATAGCCAAACTCGAATCCGGCAGGGCACAAAAGGCGCTTAATTTGCCGGATCACGCCAATCAAGCCTCCTATCTCAATCTGATGCGCCGCCTGCTCAAAGACTGGACATTTATGCCCAAGCGCAAATTCAAGCGCATGGCAAACAATAACGTCATAGAAATCTGCGCAGGCTTGCGCGCGATATGTCACTTCGTCGCATCCCAGCCCGAAGCGGCTGAGCTGAATACTCTGGATTTCAGTATTGATGCTGGAAGCACCTCCCCCAGTGCAGGCAAATCCGAACTTGTGCAGTTTGGCACCAGCAAGTGGTCGGTCACCAATGAAAGCGCAGGCGGCATGGGACTGAATTGCATTTCCGGAATCACCCAGCCGATCCGTATCGGGGAGATTATCGGTTTGCGTTCCGAGGACAGCCAAAACTGGAATATCGGAGTGGTGCGCCGGGTGTTCAGCGATTATCCGGAGCACCTCGAGCTCGGCGTGCAGATGCTGGCGCCGGCCGCAACTCCGATTATCATCAAGCCGGTGGTGGCCGGTCCCAAGGAAACGTTCCAGGCGGCTCTGCTGCTGCCCGAAATACGCCCGCTGCAACAGCCCGCCACGATTGTGGCGGCGCCTGCCACATTCCGCAGTAAACTAGAGTATCTGATTTATCAAAACAACGTTGTCAGCCACGTGCGCGCCATGCAACTTGTCGAACAGACCGCCAGTTTCGACCAGTTCCAGTTCAGCATTGAGTAGTTAGACTATCTTGCCGGCATTCTCGCTCTCGGTGAACAGGGTCTTAAGCGAAGTTTTCATTTCCTCTTTGTCAAACAGGCTATGCAGGAAAGCGCCGGGGATGCTGCTATCAACCGGTTTAAAGTGCGCTTGCTGCGGATCAAACACGAACAAACGGTAGACATCGGCGACCGTAAGCTGCGCCGCATCGCGCGCCAGCACCCAGCCTTCGCCGGCCGCTTTGCGCACCCAGCCTATGGTACTCAGGCGCTGCAGCACTTCTTCAATATCTTCTATGCCGAGGTGCAGCTGCTTGCGCAATCGCGGCATATTCATCAACTCACCAGTTTCAAGCGATTGATAGAGAGCCCGCAAAATTTGCAGGGCGTGATAAAACTGGTAACCCGGTGCCCGCTTCTGCAGGTCCATCTCCCCGCGCCAGTTCGGCAACGATGCGGCAATGACTGCGCCCAACAACAACACCAACCAGGAAAGATAGACCCACAGCATAAAAATGGGAATGCTGGCAAACGTGCCGTAAACCAGCTTATAGGTTGGAACATGCGCGATGTAAAGCGCAAAACCGCGATTCATGGCTTCAGTAGCCACTGCCGCAACAATGGCCCCGGCCATCGCATGGACCACCGGAACATAACGGTAAGGCACGGTGAGATACAGCAGCGCATAGGCTATCGTTGACAGCAGCACCGGCGCGAGCTTGATCAAAAACAGGCCCAGTGTCGGAAGTTGTTTGGTGAATCCCATCGACGTAGTGATCAGCCAGGAGGTCATCGACAGGCTGGCGCCGATCAGAATCGGTCCCACCGTCAGCAACGCCCAATAAATCAGCAGACTGTTTATCAGCGGCCGCGGGCGGGTTACGCGCCAGATACTGTTGAGTGCACGGTCTATGGTAAACATCAGCATCAGCGATGTCACAGCCAGAAAAACTATCCCTATGGCGGTGAGTTGCGCTGCATGTTCTGTGAACTGCTTCAGGTAAACGCTGATAACCTTGCCCGCCGCGCTCGGAACCAGGTTGTCCCATATAAAGGCCCTCAGCTCGGCTGAAAAATCCGAAAACACCGGAAAAGCGGCAAACACCGCGAACGCAACTGTAATCAGCGGCACCAAGGCAAGCAAAGTGGTGAACGTCAGGCTGCCCGCCACCTGGAGGCAGCGGTCCTGCCTGAAGCGCTTTATTACAAAGCGCAAATAGCCTGCGCCTGAGTAAATTCTTCTGGGCATGAGTAAAAGTCTAAAATCGGGTTGCTATATAATACCGGTGATTCAGACAAAATGCCTAAGGAATCTCTGATTAAGTCCTACGCGAGCGCGACGACGTGTATTCATGAAAGAAATCCTGGTTCTCTATTACAGCCAATATGGCGCAGTAAAACAAATGGCGCAGGCGGTGGCGCACGGCATTGAGCAGGTGAAAGGCGTGAAAGCGCGCATCCGCACCGTGCCCAAGGTGTCCACTGTATGCGATGCGGTGGAAAAAGAGGTTCCCGATTTTGGCGCGCCTTACGCCGAGCTTACTGATCTTGAGGAATGCATCGGCATTGCCATGGGCAGCCCGACAGGCTTCGGCAATATGGTGGCGCCGCTCAAATATTTCTGGGACGGCACAGTGAGTCTTTGGCTAAAAGGCACGTTGATCGGCAAGCCCGCCGCGCTGTTTACCTCCACTTCCAGCCTGCATGGCGGGCAGGAAACAACCCTGCTTTCGATGATGCTGCCGCTTCTGCATCACGGCATGGTTATCATGGGCATTCCCTACTCCGAGCCCGAGCTCGTCACGACCAAAAGCGGCGGCACGCCTTATGGCGCAAGCCATGTGGCCGGGGCCGCGAGCGATAAACCCATCACCGAAGAAGAACGCAAACTCTGCATCGCGCTCGGCAAGCGGCTTGCCGAGACCGCTCTCAAGCTCGCATGAGTGGTGCTTTAGAAGCGCGGCGTTTGCTGCGCAAAAACCGCTTCGGCATGCTGGCCACTCTATCCAAGAAATTCAGCGGCCACCCGTTCGGTTCGATTACCCCCTACATTCTCGACCAAGAAGCGCGTCCAATAATACTCATCAGCACGCTCGCCGAGCACACCAAGAACATCGAAAATGACAGCCGGGTCAGCCTGCTGGTTCATGAAGCAGGCGAAAGCGTGCAGGCGGAAGCGCGGATTACCGTGCTTGGCGACTGCGCGCGTTTGCAGAATCAGGAACAAGTGAAAACACGCTATCTGCGGTATTTTCCGAATGCATCAGGGTATTTCGACACCCACGATTTCTTTTTCTACCGCATCGCTCCCATCATGATCCGCTACATCGGCGGCTTTGGCGAAATCCATTGGATCGAAGCGAAAAGTTTCACGGCCCCCGAAAACAAGCTCGAGGAGCAGGAAGATGGCATACTCGCGCACATGAACCAAGACCACGCACAGAATCTGCGCGACTATTGCCGCCACTATCAAGGCAAGCAAGCGAAAAAAGCCGAAATGGTGGGGCTAGATTGCGACGGCTTCGATGTCCGCGCCGACGGGGAATTACTGCGCTTCGATTTCGAAACTCCCGTGTTCGACGCCATGCAAGCGCGCGAAGCGCTGGTCAAAATGGCTAAGGAAAGTATAGCCTAAACATATCAAGGCTCGCGCAAATGACGATAGTTAGGACTTTCGCGCAGCCTTTTTCCGCGCGCTCTTCTTTTTTACAGCCTTTTTCTTGGCGAGTCTTTTGGAAGCCTTCACCTTTTGAAGCATCTGTTTGGCCAAGAGTACCTCACTGGAGATCAAGCCGGCGGCTTTCGCAATAGCAAGTTTGGCCTTTACTTCGTTTTCGTTCGGATCAGCGAGCAGCAGCTCCCGAATGGCTTCCCGTATCGCTTTCTCGGCGTTCTGCTTCAGGCGAGAGTGTTCTCTCTTTTTGAGAACACGCATGATCGCGTCGACAACCGGTTTAATTAGTGCCGCTTCAATCGCCATATTGATCTCCCATGTAAGGCCTAACGTTCACAGTGATGTGCACGCGCTGCTTGCTTGGAATCCGGATTGAGCGGGAAGTTAGACAGTGGCCGGTATTTGCAGTAATCCATATGCCTTGCTTCATCATACCCTCGGTCTTGAGGCGATCGACCGTATCATTTTTTTTCAGCGCGTTTCCGGATGGCTTCCAACATATCCTTGATGTACGGCGCCATGACGGTACGCGCCACGGGGCGCGCCGCGGCAGACTTGAGCCCTCCGACCTGGTCGGTCGAGACGCGGGCGACATAGATCATCAGCGTGCCGTCCTTGGTCGGGATCGCCGCGACGACCTGCTGCATCGAGTTGTAATCGTGGCTGGCGTAATACGTGCGCTCGACGTTGACATAGGCATAGTCCACGAACATGGCCATGCGGTGCGTCAGCACGTAGGTCGGGCGGTCGAAGAGTTCGACGTTGAACCAGTGAAAGGATTCTTCGAACTTATCCTTCTTTAGTTTTTCCTTGGCTGCAGGGTAGTGCATCAAAACCTCGTGCAAGGCCGGGATGTGCTTTTCCAGTCCCGCGCTTTCTTTGGTGGCAAGGAGCAATTCGTCGCGAACAGACCGTTGTGAGGTCTTCCCGCGCTGGTACGGGGCAATGCCGGACAGCCCCTTTGCCCGATAGGCCTGATACCTGGCCAGCAGTTCCTGACGGACCAACTGTTCCACTTCCTTTACCGGCACAGCCTTGTCTTTACTCGCCGACTTCAGCGCCTGAAAGGCGGCGATCTCCTTGGCATCCAGGTTTAGCGTGCTGCCCGGTTCGGCATCCAGATACCGCGCGGCTTCTTTTTCTGGATTCGGCTGCAGATCCACCGCCGCGAAGTCCGCCGGCGTCCCTGCTCCAGAAATCGTGGCGCGCACCTTGAAAGCCTTGACCGATTCCACATCCTGCGTTTCTCGATACAACTTGGCGATTTCCTCTGGCTTGGCCTTGACCAGCAGAGCGAGGCCGATCGAGAGCGACCGCTCTGATCCCTCGCTAATCGATTTCTCGACGATCTGACCTTCCTTCGCACGTTCCAGATCACCCGTTGTAAATTTCAGGTCTTTGAGAAGCTCCTCGGCGGGAGGCAACTTGGTTTCGGCTTGGGCCGACGCGCCGAACAGCAGACAAGCATACAGGCTGACGATTGCAGTACCGATGATCCTGGCGCGCCACGCGCCAGGAGTAACAAGGCAAATTTTACGCATGATTATATTTCCTCAACGGTAGTCCACGGTTTCCGCATATTTGCTCGACGACTGCGGATCTCCGCTCGCGCCAAATTCAGCATTATTTTGTCATGCTACACCAGAATCAAGGCGGTCTTCGCCCCGTCCAGGCATCGTATATTCTCTTAGCATGACCCCGGAAGTGCGGCGGGCCCGGACTTGCATTGAGCGGGACAAGTGTAAACACCCATATAATCCTTGCGCAATGTTGCGCACCTGCCGCTGCAGCAGGTGATCCCGCCTCGGGCGGGACCTCGATAGCCTTTGCAATCCAGCCCTATGGAGCAAGAGCCACCTATATCCTGTCCGTGCAGCGTTGCTTCACCGGAAATTATTCGTCCGGCGTCTTTTCCGAAATTCGCAACACTTTTCACTATCCTGCCCGGAATGTCTTGAATTGGGATATGGGAGTAGTACGCCTGGTACAACACCGCAATCACAAACGCCACCCCGATCAACATCAATATTTTCTTCACTCAATTCACCCTCATCTTTGCTTTACTCTCTTTGCTCACCATCGAGCATTCAAGATTCAAGACCTGAACCCCAATGCTGCAGCTGTGTTTACTTTATCGTATTTTCAGCTTAGCCTGTACCATGGGTGAAAACAACAGAGACTACATCGCCGCAAGCGTCGACATTAAAGTTTGGTGGTGGGTTGCTGCTCACACGTCGTTAATTTCGGTCTCGCGGGTATTGATTAAGAGGAGGATCGCATGGGTTACATTAACCAGAACTTGTTGCCTGGGGAAGAAGTCAAGTATCGAGCTAAGCTTCACTGGATCATCTACGTTGGCCCCGTCGTGGTAGGGCTGTTTAGTCTGATTCTCCTGTTGTCATCGGCCGCATTCCATGGTTCGACAGACTCCTCGGCAGCAGGCGTGCCTATGATACTAGGCGTAGTGCTCCTGATTGTCGCGGCTCTTCTGTTTCTCGTCCGTTGGATCCGCGTCAAAACCTCCGAATTCGGAGTCACAAACAAGCGCGTTATCATCAAGATTGGTCTGATTCAACGTCATACGCTCGAGCTCCTTCTCACCCAAGTCGAAACCATTGGGGTGGACCAAGGCATCATGGGTCGCATCCTCGGCTATGGGAAAATCGTTGTCGTAGGAACGGGTGGTACCAACGAACCTTTCAGTAGAATTGCGCGACCTCTGGAGTTCCGAAGGCAAGTAGAGATTCAGGCGCTCGCGAAGACATGAGGTAGTTGCAAGAAAATTAGAGCTGCGTGGAGAAAACTGTCATGAAAAAAATCGTCAGCTTTATTGTATTAGTTGGAATAGTATTATTTGGCTGGTATGGAGTAGTAGGGTCAAGTCTTGATTCTTAACGCCCTCATCTTTGCTTTTATCTCTTTGTTCACTATCAAGCATTCAAGTTTCGAGACTTGACCTCTTCCTCTGTTTTCACTTGACCGATTTATTAGGCGATTTCTTAAAGAAGTAGTAAAGCCCGGCTAGGAGCATAAGCGCACCGAACACGACAGCGGCATACTCACCGCCCTGGTAAGCCGCGGAACCGGATTCTGATACCCCGCTAATTACCCACCGAACCACTATTGCACCGCCCCAAAGAATTCCTATGCCACCAAAAATTTTATTTCTCACGATGAACGCTCTTCACCTGTCTGACTAGAAGTAGACAACAGAAAAGATGTAATTAATTGCGCCGAATTCAGCATGATTCTGTCAGGGTACAGAATCAGAATCAAGGCTTTAAGTTTTTTTATCCCCCTGTGAGCCGCCAAGCGACGAGGACAAATCGGGGGAAGTGAAGCGAGCACTGTCTGAGCGCGCAGCGCGAGTTGCGCAGCGCCCAATTTGTCCGAGGAGCGCAGGAGGAAGTCGGCGAACCGGGGCGGCGTTTCTTTGGAGACTTTCTTTGGCCGGACAAAGAAAGTCACCTGCTCCCGGGCAGCCCCGGGGATTCACACCGTCATCGCCTGCGGGTTAATCCTCTCCAGCTTGGAATGCAGCTTATTGAGCGCGCTGATGTAGGCTTTGGCCGACGCCACCACGATATCGGTATCCGCTCCCAGCCCGTTGACGATGCGCCCGCCTTTCTGCAGCCGCACTGTCACTTCGCCCTGCGATTCGGTTCCCGTAGTGATGTTATTAACTGAAAAAAGCTGCAGCTCGGTGCCGCTTTTCACGATGCTTTCTATCGCTTTGAATGAAGCATCCACCGGGCCGCTGCCGTTTGATTCGGCGCGCCGCTCCTTGCCTGCTTCAGTGATCACCACGCTGGCATAAGGCTGTTTGCCGGTTTCCGAATGCGCTTTGAGCGACACCAGCTTGTAATGCTCCTGCACGTGATTCGC
>DATHDD010000114.1:0-2991 GCA_035319205.1 Burkholderiales bacterium
ATGGAGAGCTTGCGCGGCAAGGTGGTGCTGGTGAATTTCTGGGCCACCAGCTGCATTGGGTGCATTCGCGAAATGCCGCAGATGATAGACACCTACCATAAATACAATGCGCAGGGACTTGAGACCATTGCCGTAGCCATGAGCTATGATCCGCCGAATTACGTGGTGAATTACACCGAGAAAAATGCGCTACCCTTCAAAGTGGCGCTGGATGTGCAGGGAAACATTGCACGGGCCTTCGGCGATGTGCAGTTCACTCCGGCCACTTTTATCATCGACAAGCGCGGCAATATCATCAAGCGCATCCTCGGCGAGCCGGATTTCGCTCAACTGCGCACGTTGCTGGAGAAGGAACTGCAGGCCGCGGCGTGAGCTGCTAAGCTGAGACCACGCCTGCCTCGTGCGCCTGTTGATCGGCATGGTAACTAGAGCGCACCAGTGGGCCGCACGCAGCATGCGTGAAACCCGTATCCCGTGCCCGCCGCTCAAACATCTTGAATATCGCGGGTTCCACGTAACGCAGCACCGGCAGATGATGGATGCTCGGCTGAAGGTACTGCCCGAGCGTGAGCATATCTACATGATGCTCGCGCAGATCGCGCATGACTTCCAGGATTTCCTCGTCGGTTTCACCCAATCCCAGCATCAAACCCGATTTGGTGGGTATGCTTGGAAAGCGTGATTTGAAGTCCTTGAGCAGTTTCAGCGAGTTCTGGTAGTCAGCGCCCGGCCGCGCCTGCTTGTAGAGCCGCGGCACGGTTTCCAGGTTGTGGTTCATCACGTCCGGCGGATTGGCGCTTAATCTGTCCAGGGCAATCTCCAGCCGCCCGCGGAAATCAGGCACCAGCGCTTCGATGCGTATACGTGGCGATAACTCGCGCACACAACGGATGCAATCAGCGAAATGCTGTGCGCCGCCGTCGCGCAAATCATCGCGATCCACGCTGGTGATTACCACGTAACGGAGATTCAGCGCGGCAATGGTTTTTGCGAGGCTCACAGGCTCGTCGGCGTCCGGCGGCAGCGGCCTGCCGTGGGCCACGTCGCAGAACGGACAGCGGCGTGTGCACAGATCTCCCAAAATCATGAACGTTGCAGTGCCTTTTCCGAAACATTCGCCGATATTGGGGCAGGAGGCTTCTTCGCAGACGGTATGCAGCCTGTTTTCCCGCAATATGCGTTTGATGTCGTAAAAGCGCGCCCCGCTTGCAGCCTTTACGCGTATCCAGTCAGGCTTTTCAAGTTTCTGCTGCGGTGCGACCTTGATGGGAATGCGCGCGGTCTTGTCTGCGCCTTTTTGCATGAGTTTTTCTGGTGCGGGATTCATGTTTTGTGCACGTGGTATATAAGCTTTTCAATTAATTTTTCGCTCACCCGGTCCAGCGATTCAGCAACGCCCAAATCGCGCAGCTGAGTGACCTGCATTCCTGGATGGCCGCAAGGATTGATTGCCCGAAACGGCCGCAAGTCCATGTCCACGTTGAGCGCGAGGCCGTGGTAGCAGCAGCCCTGTTTAATCCGCAACCCCAATGCGGCGATTTTCGAGCCGTTCACGTACACACCCGGGGCATCAATACGGGCTTGTGCGCTTATTCCGTAACTTTCAAGCAAGTCTATCACTGACTGTTCCATGCGCCTAACCAGCCCGCGCGCGCCGATATTCAAGCGCCCCATATCGAGCAGCAGATAAGCGATGATTTGTCCGGGCCCGTGATAAGTAATCTGGCCGCCGCGGTCGGTTTTGATAACCTGGATCGCGCTATCTTGAGGCAGATGTTCCTGTTTTCCGTTCAATCCCAGGGTGTAAACCGGCAGGTGCTGGAGCAGCCAGAGCTCGTCTTCGGTATCAGCATTGCGCCGCGCAGTGAAATCCTGCATCGCATGCCAAGTAGGCAGGTACTCAACCAAGCCTAAGCGTTTGACGCAAAGTGAGGAGTAAAGGGTAAGTAGTGAGGAGTCACCCCCACTGCTCGTTGGTTTATGGTTGTACGCCTCACCCCTCACGCCTTACTCCTTACTCAAAGAACCATCACCACTGTCGGGTGATCGCACAGCTCGCGATAGAGTTCTTCCAGTTGATCGCGCGACGTGGCTTGAATGATGCAAGTAAGGCTCAGGTACTTGCCTTTTTTGCTGGATTTCATTTCCATGCTGGCGGGATCAAAGTCGGGAGCATGACGCATTACAATATGCATCACTGCCTGTGCGAATCCTGCTTGGTTTTTGCCCATGACCTTGATAGGGAAATCACACGGGTACTCAATCAATGAAGTCTCAATGCCCATTAACCGGCCCTATTATTGTATGGGTTGCGCCTCACTCCGCCGCATCGCGGTCGCTTTATAGTTTTGATACAACTCATGCATGCGCCAGAATAACTTGCCGGGTTTGCCGTCACCCACCGGTTGGTTATCCAGAGTAGTGATAGCCAATACTTCTTTTCCGGAGGAAGTCATCCAGAGTTCCTGGGCAGTGCGCACTTCGGATTCGGAAATTGCTCTTACTTCGCACGGGATGGAATGGGCCGCAGCCAGTTCGAGCACCACATCATAAGTAATGCCGGGGAGGATGAGGTGGTTTTTCGGCGGCGCGAGCACCACACCGTTTTTGACTACGAAGATATTGCTTGCCGCGCCTTCGGTGAGGTTGCCACTGCGCAGCAGCACGGTCTCCACTGCGCCGCAGTCCACCGCCATCTGCCGCAGCAGCACGTTGGGCAACAGCGATGTCGCCTTGATGTCGCAGCGCAGCCATCTGTTATCCTGGGCGGTAATTGCTGCTACCCCGGTTTTCAAAATCTGCAGAGGAGTGGTTTCCAGCGGCGTGCTCATCATGAACACCGTGGGGTGTATCTGTTTGGGGAAAGCATGGTCGCGCTTCGCAGGTCCGCGCGTAATGTGCAAATAAATATACTGGTCTTCGCCCTGGTTATGCGCGACGAGTTGCGCAAACAACCCATCCCATTGGACATTGCTGTGCGGGTTTTTGAGG
>DATHDD010000115.1:0-9764 GCA_035319205.1 Burkholderiales bacterium
CTTGAGCTCGATTTCCTTGGCCACCGACACGCCGTCCTTGGTGATGGTGGGCGCGCCGAAAGAACGTTCCAGCACCACATTGCGGCCTTTGGGGCCGAGAGTTATTTTCACTGCATCAGCGAGAATATTCACGCCGGCAAAGATTTTTGCGCGCGCTTCTTCACTGAATTTCACGTCTTTAGCTGCCATTTTGTTCTCCTAACAATTTATTCAATTAAGCTTCCACTATGCCCATAACGTCTTCTTCTTTCATCACGAGCAGCTCTTCACCTTTGACTTTCACCGACTGTCCGGAATATTTACCGAATAGCACCTTGTCGCCAATCTTGACGTCGAGGCCGCGCACTTTGCCGTCTTCAAGAATCTTGCCCTTGCCGACAGCAATGACTTCGCCCTGATCGGGTTTTTCCGCAGCAGTGTCTGGAATGACGATTCCTGAAGCTGTTTTTCTTTCTTCTTCCAGCCGCTTGACGATGATGCGGTCATGTAGGGGACGAATTTTCATAGTTTCTTACTCCTCATTAAGATGAACTAACAAAAACAAACAACCATTAGCAATCTGGCTAACGACAACAACATAAGTCCTGTTTTTAGACTTTCAAGGGGGTGCTGTTGACTAAGTGATAAAATTAATATAACTATTATTATTAAGTACTTATATCTGTATATTCATACTTTACATTAAAAATATACCACAGTCTTCTTTTGACGTTAAACTTGAAAAACCTGGTCGAGTATTATCGTTACGAAATCTGCAATTCCAGGTTCTCTGGAAATCCGCGACCCGGCGATGTTCAGCACTTTAACGGGATTTCGCTTCAGGAATTCGCGAGCCAGCTTCACCGCGTCGAGCTCAGGATGAATGTGTAAACAGGGCTTACGGTATCTGATACACAATTCCTGCGTTAGCTTTGAGCCGCCTGTCAATTGGGGTGCAAGGGAAAAAATCAGCGTGGCGTCGCTGTCGCGCACATTACATTCAGTGCGCACAGCATAATCCGAAGAAGGTGTTTCTGAAAGTTGGTAGCGGTCAGCCATCCGCCCATCTTCGGCCATCTTCCCTGCCGGACACCATCCACCATGTGGAAAACCGTGCTTTATGGCCCAATCCAAAGCCGCCCGATCCGCCCCCGTTTGTCCGCCAGAAATGATTTTCGGGTATTTAATGTTGGTAAGTGCCGATCAATTCTGCCCGCGCGAGTATATGGCCTTGCATTGCTTTCTCGAGCGCGATCTTAGTCGGTGTGCCAAGGTCTGGGATAACACTATCAAGCGCATAAAGCTTGTGAAAATAGCGATGACGGCCGATCGGTGGACAAGGGCCGCCGTAACCAGTGCGCTTCCAGTCATTCAGGCCTTGCAGCGTGCCTGCGGGCAGCTCTTTCACTGGAAGCGCCTCCCGCAAACCAGTCGCTGCGGGAGGAATGTTGTAAAGCACCCAGTGCACCCATGTCAGTTTCGGCGCAGCTGGGTCCGGTGCATCGGGGTCATCCACGATTAGAACCAGGCTCTTGGTTCCTTTAGGCAACCCCTCCCACTTAAGCGGCGGTGATATATCCTCGCCGTCGCAAGTGTAGCGCCTGGGAATTGCGCCATTATGTGGAAAAGAGGCAGACGTCAAGGTCATAGTCATTATCATGTCCTCCATGCTTATGCCAGATAAATCCGTTTCCGCCGCGCCGGTTGCGCAAACCGCGAAACCCAGGAATGTCGCAGCAGCAAGTATTGGAGCGCGTATGAATGATCGGATGAACATAGGTGGACGGCAGAATGTACTTGAAATATAGCACGTCCAAATAAATGTGTAATGAATGTTGGGCCTGCACGACTAATCTCCGAACCTATTTGCCGTCTAGGCAAACTGGTTTACAGCGCCGTGGGCAAGAGATGGGGTGATGCCACATGGCAATTTTGGATAACATTCTTAGGAGGTAACAATGTTGAAATCAATTGGAATGGCACTTTTTGCTGCGATGATAATGGCTTCCTTTGCACCGTCAGCACAGTCAGCGCAGGAAGATGTTCAGAAACTGTGGCAAGCGAGCGGCTATGCTACTCCCGGCAAAGGCATGCGCACCATGAAGATGATGCACATGATGGATACCAATAAAGATGGCAAGGTGTCAAAGGAAGAGTTCATGGCTTACTATGAGATGGTATGGAATAAGATGGACACAGGGCATCTTGGTCAAATCGATGTAAATAAGTGGATTGGCCAGTAATGTCCGGTTGTCTTGGTATCATAACAGCTAAACAGTATCCCGGAAGACGCTAGTCTTCCGGGTTTTTCAGGAGCCGGCCTATGGGCCGGCTTTTTTTCGTAAGTGAAAGCCTGCATTTCTCCTCCGCAGAGCGCGCAGGCGCTCCCATAAAAATTCCGTGCCTTTCAGACGAACTGATGACCAGGTCCCGGCTTCGTTCTTACTTCAGGATCCCTTGGGGGAATTGCGTTGCTCGTATAATGACGAATAAGTTTCGCGCAATACGTTTTTCTGCACCTTACCCATCGCGTTGCGCGGCAGATCATTGACAAAGATCACCCGTTTGGGAAGTTTGTAATTGGCCAGACGTCCATCCAGAGCCTTAAGCACTTGTCTTTCATCGATCTCGGCCCCTTTTGCCTTTGTCACCACGGCCGTGACTCCTTCCCCAAAGTCGGGATGCGGCACGCCGATCACTGCACTTTCAACGACGCCCGGCAACGCGTCGATTTCGGCCTCGACTTCCTTCGGATATACATTTAGGCCACCGCTGATGATCAAATCCTTGGCGCGGCCAACGATATGCACATAACCCTTCTCGTCGATTTTGCCCACATCCCCGGTAATGAAGAAGCCGTCAGGCCGGAACTCCGCCGCAGTCTTCTCGGGATTGCGCCAGTAGCCCTTGAAAACATTTGTGCCGCGAACCTCAAGCACGCCGACAGCCTCAGGTTTTGACAACCGCTTACCGGTTTCCGGGTCTACGACCCGGACCTCTACGCCCGGCACTGCCAAACCTACGGTACCGGCCAGACGTTCTCCCGCATACGGATTAGAGGTATTGACCAGCGTTTCAGTCATAGCGTAGCGCTCGAGAATGCGATGGTTCGTTTTAACTTCGAATTGACGGTGCGTCTCGGCCAGCAGCGGCGCGGAGCCTGAAATGAACAAGCGCATATGGGCTGTAGCTTTTCTGGTGAGATCGGGATGTTGCAGCAGCCGCGTATAAAACGTCGGCACACCCATCATGACGCTGGCACGAGGCATCAAACGCATGACTTCGTCGGCGTCGAATTTAGCGAGGAAGAGCATTCGCGCACCGGCTGCCAGAACGGTGTTGCAGGCTATGAACAAGCCGTGCACATGGAAAATCGGCAGGGCGTGCAGCAGCACGTCGGCATGGGTAAACCGCCACGCTTTCACCAGCGCTGCGGCGTTGGAGGCAAGGTTGCGGCGAGTGATCATGGCGCCCTTGGAACGGCCGGTAGTGCCGGACGTGTAAAGCAGTGCTGCCGTCTCGTCGGGGCTGCCTGTGAAACGGAGAAAATCCGTGCCGGAACGCGCTTGGGCCAACTCCATGAGCGACCCCCCGCTCCCGCCGCCTAATGTTTCAACATAAGCCACTCCCAGCTTATGCGCGATAGGTGCCAGCATTTCCCTGTCTTGCTGGCGCACAACCACGATCCGCGGTTCGGCGTCGCCCAAATAGTACTCAAGCTCCGGCACCGTGTAGGCGGTGTTCAGCGGCACGAATACCGCTCCGAGCCGCCAGCACGCTACGCAGAGCATAAACGCTTCAGGCGACTTATCAACTTGCGCCACAACACGATCGCCGGCGACAACACCACGCAATGCAAGAGCGCTGGCTATGCGGCCCGAAATGTCGGCCAGGTCCTGATAGGTATAGGTATCTCCGTCAGGTGTCTCAATGAAGATGCGCCCCGGGTCGGTTTCGAGGACTGCGTCAAGCCAGATGACAGGGTCAACAGAAGATGGCATTTCGTTCTATATTTGTCTTGCCTTAAACATTTGTACCGGTTTGATAGGGAAGTTGTCAAACAATGTAGCGGGGAACCATGCCGCTGAAACTGCCTTGAGGTTTCGCAGTCATCTCGCGCTAAAGGAAACGCCGCATCGGATTGCCATGCAGCGCTTTCAAACGTTACGGGGTTAGCTCTCGAAGCAATCACTGCGTTATTTCTTTTTATCAAGTACACAAAAATCCGGAAGCACATAACGCATTCACGAAACAGGTTTAAACAGTTAGACTGTTTATTTCTACCGGCTCTTCCGGGTATAGCAAATGAAATACAAAGACTATTACAGCATTCTGGGCGTTGCCAGGGATGCCAGCGCCGAGGAGATCAAGAAAGCCTACCGCAAGCTCGCGCATAAGTATCACCCGGACGTTTCCAAGGAACCCAATGCCGAGGAAAAATTCAAGGAAGTCGGGGAAGCCTATGAAACTCTCAAGGATCCGGACAAGCGCACTGCTTACGATCAGCTGGGCCGCTACCAGCCCGGGCAAGACTTCCGCCCACCCCCGGACTGGTCAAAACAATTCGGCGATATGCAGTTCGCTTTCGAGGATATCGATCTGGCCGATCTGTTTGCCGGTCTTTCCGGTAGCCGGCAGCGCGCGGGCCGCGGCGCCAAAATCCCCATGCCCGGACAGGATTACGAAGTCACAGTGCATCTTACCTTGGAGGAAGCGTACCGCGGTATTGAGGTGGACCTTGATTTGACCGTGCCGGAATATGATGAGCGCGGTTTTCAGCATCGCGTGCCGCACGCGTTCAAGGCGCGCATACCCAAGGGCGCAACTGATGGACAGCGGCTGCGCCTGCCGGGCAAAGGCGGCAAGGGATTTAACGGCGGGCGCGACGGCGATCTTTACCTCACCATAGCGCTGCATCCGCACCCGCTATTCCGCGTGAGCGGCCACGACCTGTATATCGATCTGCCCCTGGCGCCGTGGGAAGCTGTTCTGGGCGCCAGCGTGGAAGTGCCCACGCTGGGTGGGCCAATCCGTCTCAAGGTGAAGCCGGGAACGCGCGCCGGTCAACATTTGCGCCTTGTCGGGCGCGGACTGCCCAAGCCGCGCACGGGAGAAGGCGACTTGTTCGCCATCGTGCAAATTGCTGTGCCCACAGTATTAAGCGAGAACGAACGCGCCCTCTATAAGCAGCTCGCCGACAGTTCGACATTCAATCCACGCGGGCATTTCGAGCGGGAGGTAAAAAGTGAAACCCGAACCCAGTGAAGCGCTATGGTTGAGCGAGCGCCGCGAATTCTCGCTTGCTGAATTCGTGGAGCTATCCGGCCTGACGGAAAAAGAACTGCGCGAACTCGTGGACTATGGCGCACTTGAGCCGGCCAATCTACAGGCTGAACAGTGGATCTTCAGCGCGGAACGCGTCATAGCCGCGCGAACCGCATGCCGTCTGCGCCACGATTTCGACCTTGATCTGCACGGACTTGCCTTGATCCTCATCTACCTCGAGCGGATTCGTGATCTCGAAGCGCAGTTGCAGGATCTGCGTGCGAAACTGCCGCATTGGCTGCGCTGAGATGACGCCGACAATATTCGTGCAGCCCGGCACCAGCCGGTCAGGTTAAGATAAAGCGACTATATTAGTAAAAAACCGTCCCGCAGCTCCTTGCGGACTTTCAATTCCGGACTATTTTTCGGAAATCTTCTTCAGATTTTCCAAGCCGCCTTTGTACACACTGGTGATGGTTTTTACCGCGGTGGCATCATCCTGCCCTTCAGCCGGATTGGCTGACGTATCCTTGCGCTTGAAAGTGCTCTTCCAGACGACGGTCGTCGCTCCGGTTTTGCCGCCTTTAACGGTTATCCAGGAAACGTAACTGCTTACCGGCAACACGCCTTCCAGGATTTGGTACTTATATGTCATTCCCTTCTCGTTGTAGAAGAGCAGCTTTTCCTTGATGGTGCCCCCGTCTTGCAGGGTCAGCAGGCGGACTGCGCCTTTTACATTATTCTTCTTCCCTATGATTTCGGTTTTGGCCACAGCTGGATGCCAGGCTCCGAGGTCTCCGAAGTTTTTCACTTTGCCCCAAACAACATCAGCCGGAGCATTAATTACGATTTTTTCCGAGACGCTCAGCGTTTTTGCTTCCTCGGCCGAGGCTGCAAATGGAAAAGCCAACGCGGCAGCGAATAATATGGAAATTATTTTGTTCATGAGCGGGTACCTTTCTTAGTGAAATAAAATGGAGAGCGGCTGTAATACTAATTATATTTTATCATTACCTTGATTCAGCGTATTGATATTGTTTAACTGAGAACGAGTTGGCCCGATTACCCTTGATGGATCTCCTCATGATGAGCGCTTTGTGGTTATGATTTTCATGAGTTTAGTTTGGCGTCCCCAACGAGATTCGAACTCGTGTTACCGCCGTGAAAGGGCGATGTCCTAGGCCTCTAGACGATGGGGACTCAGGGAACATTTGAATCTGGTGGAGGTAAGCGGGATCGAACCGCTGACCTCTTGCATGCCATGCAAGCGCTCTCCCAGCTGAGCTATACCCCCGTTGAAGGTTGCGAATTATACTGGAACAGCCTGTTCGTTGCAAAGAAAGCAGCGCCGATTTATGCATGATAACTCGACATCTGCCGCTGCATTCGCCGCAGCACTTCTTCCTTCCCGATAAGTTCAAGCGTCGCATCTATGCCCGGGGTTTGTGTGCCGCCGGTGACCATCACGCGCAGCGGCATGGCGATTTGAGGAAGCTTCAAGCCATGCTGCGACACCACAGCTTTCAGCGCGTCGTGTATGGCCGGTCTCTGCCATTGGATTTTTGCAAAGTTGCGCATGAGTTCATCCAGCGCCGGCTTGATGTCGGCGGCATAATGTTCTTTTTTCAGTTCGGCCGGAGGATCCACCGGCTGGTAAAAATAGACGGCCTCATCGGCCAATTGCATCAACGTGCTCACCCGCTCCTTGAGCAGCTGCACCACGCCGGCAACACTCGGCCCTCTTGTTAAATCAAAGCCGCGCGCTTCGAGCAAAGGCGCTGCCATCTGAGCGAGACGCTCGTCATCTAATTGCTTGAGATGCTGCTGGTTGAGCCACTGCAGTTTTTCCGGGTTGAACTGCGCCGGCGACTTGCTGATATGCTTGAGATCAAACCAGTCGATGAACTGAGACAATGAAAATATTTCCGCATCGCCGTGCGACCAGCCGAGTCGCGCCAGATAATTGACGAGCGCTTCAGGCAAATAACCCTCGTCGCGGTATTGCATTACGCTCACCGCCCCATGGCGCTTGGAAAGCCTCTCACCGTCCGCTCCCAGTATCATAGGCACGTGCGCGTATTGCGGCAGCGGCGCCCCCAATGCTTTAAGGATGTTGACCTGGCGCGGAGTGTTGTTGACGTGATCATCGCCGCGGATCACATGAGTGATGCCCATGTCCAGGTCATCCACCACCACGCCGAAGTTGTAAGTCGGCACACCATCCGCCCTTAGGAGCACGAGATCGTCGAGCTCGCCGTTTTGAACGGTAATATGTCCTTTCACCAAATCCTCAAACCCTGTCTCGCCTACCAGAGGGTTTTTGAAACGCATAACCGGTTTTATACCTGCGGGCGGCGTTGCTTTGGAATCGCGCCAGCGTCCGTCGTAGCGCGGCTTTTCCCCCCTCGCCCGCTGCGCCATACGCATTGCTTCCAGCTCTTCCTTGCTGGCATAACAGTAATAAGCCTTGCCTTGATTCAATAGCTGCTGGGCGATTTCGCGGTAGCGCTCAATGCGCTGCATCTGGTAAAAAGGCCCTTCGTCCCAGTTCAGCTTGAGCCAGTTCATCGCGTCAATAATCGCCTGTATGGATTCCTGAGTCGAGCGCTCCCGATCGGTGTCTTCGATGCGCAGCACGAATATGCCGCCATGCCTGCGCGCGTATGCCATGGAAAACAGCGCAGTGCGCGCGCTGCCGATGTGCAAGTAGCCGGTGGGGCTGGGAGCGAAACGGGTTTTAATCAAGTTAGAGATTCCTTGTTGCGATAATGCATTTTACGCGAATCATGCAGAATTTCAGAAGTAAGATTGTGGGTCCAGCAGGCAACGTGCTAAAATTCACGCGACATTTGAGTAATCAACTCAATGCAAGACAATCCCTTGATGGAGCGGGGTTGTCCGCTTGATGCAGCTCTTCTTCGAGACCTACGCCATGTCAGCCAACCCCATCCAGCATGTGGTAATCATCGTCAAGGAGAACCATAGCTTCGACAACTACTTTGGCACCTTTCCCGGCGTAAACGGCATGACGATGCCGCGCTCGCCCAATCCGCCGCCTCATGACCCGGACCACCGCCACAGCGCATGGCTCACCCGCGTCAAGACGGCTGTCAGCGCTCAGTTCGTCGAGCAGGACATCCCTGCCTATTTCGACTATGCCAGGCAATTCACGCTGTGCGAAAATTATTTTTCCGACGTCGCCGGTCCTTCTACCCCAAACCACCTGATGCTGGTTGCCGCTGATTCACCGGTCATCGGCAATCCGCCGCATTATCGGCACGGGAGCAAGGAACCCCTGTTCAAGCTTCCATCACTGCCGGCGAATCTGGACGAAGCAAAGCTCGCCTGGGGCAATTATGGCGGCTATGTGTTCGATTTCATTCACGGCTTAACGGGCCGCAACAAATATACTTCAGAACAATTCAAGCAGGACGCGATTGTCGGAAAACTGCCGGTGGTATCCTGGGTGTACGCGCCGCACGATGCCAGTGAACATCCTGCGGATCCACAAGATAAAGGCAATCCCCTGGTGGGCAACGTTACTCACGGGATGCAGTGGACCGTCGATCAGGTGAATGCGATTGTCAAAGGCGGACTGTGGCCCAAAACTGCGATCTTCATTACCTGGGACGACTGGGGCGGCTGGTCAGACCATGTCGACCCGCCCGAGGTGGAAAAATGGAACGACGGCACGCAGTTCCGCTACGGTTCGCGGGTGCCCTGCCTGGTTCTCAGTCCTTATGCCAAGCGCGGACATATCTCGAAGCAGCTTTTTTCGCATGTGAGCCTTCTCAAGTTTTGCGAAACCACGTTCCGATTGCCCGATGTGAATCAACGCACCGCCGATGCTGATCCCATGTCCGACTGCTTCGATTTCAGCAAGCCTGCGGGACCACCCCCGGCTTGAAATCTACGTCGAATTCGCAACACTGAACTTTACCTACGGAGCCCATTATGGCTAATGCAGAACTTCACCCTGCCAAGAGAATTTATCCAGCTCATGGCGACGCAATCCGCATCGTGCCGCTGCATGTGCCGGAAACCGTGCGCACACCGACTGCTGAGGCCGCAGCAGCAGCGCTGCCTCCTCAGCTCACGTACCGGGGCGGCCCGCTCATCGCCTCGTGCGAAGTGTTCACGATTTTCTGGGGACCTGCCTGGCAGAAGTCGCCGCAGAGCCCTCTGGTCACTCAGCTCAACCAGTTTTTTGATTTCATTCTCACGAGCCCGCTCATCGATCAACTCGCGGAATACAACGTTGCAGCCTACAGTATTGTCCACGGCAAACGCACCGGATCGATTACCATCACCACACCCAAGCTCAAGCAATCGGTGTCGGACACCGCTATCCAGCATATGCTGCAGCAGGAAATTTCCAGCAATCCTGCCGTTCCCCATCCCACCCCCAACACTTTGTATTTCGTCTTCCTTCAGCCGGGGGTTAAAGTCGTGCAAGGCGGCAGCGCCTCCTGCCAGGCGTTCTGCGGTTATCACAACGACATTTCTGGGCAGATTTTCTA
>DATHDD010000116.1:0-3824 GCA_035319205.1 Burkholderiales bacterium
CCGGTGCAGCCGGGAAAAACCATCACCCTGCAAATGGCGCGGGCCATGGAACCGCAGCTCAGAGAACGCGAGCAAAAAGAAGAAGAAGTGCGCGAGCTGCTTGCGCTTGCGGAACGTGTTGAAGGCCTCACGCGCAATGTCGGCATGCACGCCGGAGGCGTTTTGATTGCACCGGGCAAGCTTACAGATTATTGCCCGATTTACGTGGCACAAGGGTCGGAGGCGATGGTGAGCCAATTCGACAAGGACGACGTCGAGCAAATCGGGCTTATCAAATTCGATTTTCTTGGGCTCACCACGCTTACTGTGCTCGATTGGGCGGTGCGCTACGTGCGTAATATCAAACCCGAGTTCAAGGACTTTTCCCTGGAAAACCTCCCGCTCGACGACAAGGCCACCTATGAAATATTTGCGACGGGAAACACCACCGCGGTATTCCAATCGGAATCAAAAAGCGCCAAGGACCTCGAGCGCAGGCTGAAAGCAGATTGTTTTGAAGACTTGATCGCGTTGATGGCGCTGAACCGCCCGGGACCGCTGCAATCGGGGATGGTGGATGACTTTATCAAACGCAAGCACGGCGTGGAAAGACCGGAATACTTTCACTCTGAACTCGAGCCGGTGCTTAAACCTACATACGGTGTAATCGTGTACCAGGAACAAGTCATGCAAATCGCCCAGGTGCTGGGTGGCTACAGTCTGGGGTCTGCCGATTTGCTGCGCCGCGCGATGGGCAAGAAGAAACCGGAGGAAATGGCCAAACACCGCAGCATTTTTATCCTGGGCGCAGTGAAGCACGGGGTCAGGACCAGGCAGGCGGAGCAGCTCTTCGGGCTGATGGAAAAGTTCGCGGAATACGGTTTCAACAAGTCGCACTCCGCTGCGTATGCCATGGTGGCATACCAGACGGCTTATCTCAAGGCGCATTTCCCCGAGTCTTTCATGGCCGCCACACTGTCGGCGGAAATGGACGACACCGACAAGGTGCATATTTTTTACCAGGATTGTCTTGCGAACCGTCTCGAGGTGCTGCCGCCCGACATCAATTTAAGTGATTACCGTTTCGTGCCGGTGGGTGACAGGCAGATCCGCTATGGACTGGGCGCGGTCAAGGGTACGGGTGAAGCGGCGATCGTGGCGATTGCGCGCGCGCGCGACGCGCAGGGACCGTTCCGCGACTTGTTTGATTTCTGCCAGCGTATAGACAAGCGATTCGTCAATCGCCGCGCCATCGAATCGCTGATACGAGCAGGCGCATTCGATACGCTCAGCCCGCGACGTGCGAGCCTGCTGGCATCAGTAGGCATCGCCATGGAAAGCGCTGATCAGGCGCAGCGCTCAGCTAACCAGGTAAGCTTGTTCAATGAGCTTGAAGAGGGTACCAGTGCGCAACACCTCGCGCTGGCAGATGTACCGGAATGGCCGGAGACGGTGCGGTTGCAAAATGAAAAAACGGCGCTGGGTTTTTATTTCAGCGGCCATCCATTCACCGCTTATCAGAAAAGCGTGCAGGGCTTCGTGAAAATCCGCTTAAGCGAACTTACGCCGCAGCAGCAGCCGGTACTGCTCGCAGGCATTATCTACAGCGTGCGCATCCAGCAGACGCGGCGCGGCAGAATGGCAATCGTGGTGCTGGATGATGGCAGCAGCCAAGTTGAAACAGTAGTGTTCAGTGAATTGTTCGAAGCCAACCGCGAGTTCCTGAAAGAGGATCAGTTACTCATCGTTGAAGGCAAGGTAGGCCACGACGATTATTCAGGAGGCTTAAGAATTACTGCAGACAAACTTTATGATTTAACCGCGGCGCGCAATCAGTTCGCTAGGGTGATGCGCATCAGCCTCAATGGCGAAGCAAGTGCCGTCAGGCTGCGGACATTGCTCGGGCCCTACCGCAAAGGCCTGTGCCCGGTTGCGGTCCGTTATTTCAACGCACAGGCGGTGTGTGAAGTGCAGCTGGGCGAGGAATGGCGGGTCAATCTTGATGACAATTTGCTGCGCGATTTGTGCGATTGGCTGAAGCCTGAGAACGTGGAAGTGGTCTACTGAGTCAGGCGCTGCGGCTGCGCAATATCTCAAAGCGAGTAAAATTTCCTTCCCCTTCACCAATTTCAACACCCTCGACTCGCGCCGATTCGGGCCCGTGCTGCGCCCACTCGATTATGGCATCCAATGCTTCAGGGCTTCCCTGCACCATTGCTTCAACACTCATATCGAAACAATTGCGTACCCAGCCGGTGACACCGAGCTTCTCTGCCTGGCGGCGCATGGTTTCTCGGAAAAACACGCCTTGTACCAGGCCACGGATGCGCAAATGTTTGACCATTTTGCTAGTTTGCAGCGGGAGCCGGCGCGCGCGCAACTGCTCGCAATTACGATCGAACAGCCTGGGCGCTTTACGGCCGGTGGTCTCCATCGGCAAATCCTAGGCAATGCCGATTACACACCAAGTCGTAAACAGTTGGGAGAAAAAAGATGCCGGAAGAACACGTAACTGGAAGCTGCTTGTGCGGTGAAGTTAGATATGAAATCACCGGGAACATGGGAATTTTTCAGTATTGCCATTGTTCTCGCTGCCGGAAATTCACGGGAAGTGCGTATTCTGCAAATCTGTTCGTTGCGCCAGAACAGTTTTCGTGGACGAAAGGTAAGGAATATGTAGAGATTTATGTCCCCGAACAAACCAAGTATTTTTCGACGTCATTCTGTAAAAGGTGCGGCTCATCGTTGCCATGGAAAAACAAGACCGGAACGGTAGTCGTTATTCCGGCGGGAACTCTCGATAATCACCCTGGGATCGAGCCGTCGCAGAACATATTTTTTGCTTCAAAGGCTGCATGGTACAAACAGGCAGCTGATTTGCCATCCTACGAAAAGCTTCCAACTAAGTAACAGCGTATTGCTCGCCGTCGCGCAAGCTGGCCGATGTACCCGCTTTGGAAAGAAGTCAGCAGCGCCAGTTGAATGAATCCCGGTGGTTACCGGTCTGTCATGATTTATTGTGCGCTGTACTACTTGCTGATCGCAGTAAGTATTCCCTGCATGATGGCAAGCGGCGTGGGAGGGCAGCCCGGCACCGCGACGTCCACCGGAATTACATTTGCCACCCTGCCGCAGCTCGCGTAGTTTTCGCCGAAAATCCCGCCATTGCAGCCGCAATCGCCGATTGCAACTACCAGTTTGGGATCGGGAGTGGCTTCATAAGTGCGCTTCAAAGCCGTCTCCATGTGGCGTGATACCGGGCCGGTCACGAGCAGCATGTCCGCGTGGCGGGGACTGGCCACGAACTTGATTCCGAGCCGCTCAAGATTGTAGTAGGGACTGTTCGTGGCGTGAATCTCGAGCTCGCAGCCGTTGCAGGAACCGGCATCCACGTGGCGTATGGCGAGCGCTCGTCCCAAATGCTTTAGAATTTGTTCATGCAGGCGCTGTTGCAGGAGACGCAGCGCATCATCGGCCGGCGGCGCTGCTTCGGTCTTGATACCGGTTTTTACAATTTGTTTCAGAAGCTGATACATGGTTACAAGTCGTGGCCGCTATAACTCAGATTAAAGGACTTATTGATAAGCGGGAAATCAGGAACGATATTACCGATTACCGCGTGCTGCAGCGCCGGCCAGTTCTGCCATGATGGATCGTGCGCATGGCAGCGGTGGATGCGGTTGTTTTCGCCGCTTTCCAGCGCAATCAATATTTCTCCGCGCCAGCCTTCCACCCAACCCACCCCGTACCGGCCGCTGACGGTGTCGGCGAGCGGAACCCGGATGTCTCCGGACGGCAGCTGCTGCACCAGCTCCTGGATCAGCCGAATCGACTCGGCCAGCTCG
>DATHDD010000117.1:0-4328 GCA_035319205.1 Burkholderiales bacterium
AACCCCGACACTCGCTTTATCTGCGTACGATACGGCAATGTGCTCGCCTCCCGCGGCTCGGTCATTCCTCTTTTTCACAGCCAGATCAGAAACGGTGGGCCGGTGACTATTACAGTGCCGGGCATGACGCGCTTTTTGTTAAGCCTCGACCAGGCGGTAAACACCGTATTCACCGCGTTGAAAGAAGCGAAGAGGGGGGAGACCTATGTCCCGGATGCGCCTTCAGTGACCGTCATGAACATCGCGAAGGCCTTAATTGGCGACCGCAAGATTGAAATAAAAATTACCGGTATCCGCCCCGGGGAGAAAATGCACGAGATTATGGTTTCCGAAGAAGAAGCGAACCATTGCGTGAAGCGCGGCAATTACTACGCGATTCGCCCCATGCTGCCTGAACTTTCCGACAAGGCCGCCAAGGAACCCAACGCTCTCGCCAAGGAATTCAGCTCAGCCGATACGGTGCTTGACCTGCCTGGCACGATGGCGCTGCTCAGGAAAAACCGACTGATGATAGAAGATGTCGATTTGTCCACCGGTGTAGAACTGCTGCGCTGAGACCGGCATCATGACCCCGCGAGCATCAATGAGAGTAAAAAAGGCTGTGCCGATTAAAGTCATGACCGTTGTTGGCACTCGGCCTGAGTTCATCAAGCTTTCTCGGGTGATTCCAGAACTCGATCGCCATACGCGGCATGTGTTGGTGCATACGGGGCAAAACTACGACTACGAACTTAACGGGATATTTTTCGAACAGCTGCAAATCCGCAAACCTGATTACTTCCTTGACTGCGCCGGCAAATCGCCAGCTCACACCATAGGCAACGTCATCGCCAAATCATACGATGTAATGTCCAACGAAAAGCCCGATGCCCTGCTGCTGCTCGGCGATACCAATAGTTGCCTTTCAGCTGTATCAGCGAAGCGGCTGAAGATCCCGGTCTTTCACATGGAGGCGGGCAACCGCTGTTTCGACCAGCGCGTGCCGGAGGAAATCAACCGCAAAATTGTAGATCATGTCAGCGATATCAATTTGCCTTACACCGAGCATGCGCGCCGTTACCTCCTGGCAGAGGGGATAAAGCCTGAAACCGTAATCAAGACCGGCTCGCCGATGAACGAAATTCTGCAGCACTATATGCCGCGAATCCAGAAATCAGGCATTCTTCCCCGGCTGAAAGTAAAGCCGCGTAAATATTTTGTGGTCAGCGCGCACCGCGAGGAAAACGTAGACAGCGCAACCAATTTCAGGGATTTGCTTGAAACGCTTAGTGCTGTTTCCAGCAAGTACCGCCTGCCGGTAATAGTCTCAACCCACCCGCGCACCATGAAAAAAATTGAGAGCCTGCCGGCAGCAAAAAAGCCCAAAGATGTGAGGTTTCTCAAACCGCTGGGGTTTCTCGATTACATCAAATTGCAAATGAATGCCTTTTGCGTGCTCTCTGACAGCGGCACCGTTACCGAAGAATCCTCGATCCTCAATTTTCCTGCAGTTACGATCAGGCAAGCCCATGAAAGGCCGGAAGGCATGGATGAAGGCACTCTCATCATGTGTGGGCTGAAGCCAGCAGATGTTCTCGAAGCAATCGAAGTAGTTACCCGCCACCATTCCGCGACAAGCAGGCAGTTTCGTATGGTTCGCGACTACGAAGCAGACAACGTTTCAAAGAAGGTGTTGCGCATCATCCTGAGCTACACGGGCTACGTCAACCGCACCGTGTGGCGGAAATAATCCAGCCGGGAGATGCCTACCGCCTTGATTACCGGCGCGACGGGCTTTATCGGCCAAGCCGCTTGTGAGCAATTGCTTGCTCGCGGCTGGGCTGTAAAAGGGACCGTCCGCTCTTCTTCGCAAAATGTTGCCGGTTTGCCAGCCGGCGTCATCCCATGCAGCGTTGATTCGCTGGGCCCCGGCACTGACTGGCGGGCGGCGTTATCCGGCATTGATGTGATAGTCCACCTGGCCGCGCGCGTGCACATCATGAAGGAAATTGCTGAAGATTCCCTTATGGAATTCCGCCAGGTCAATACTCATGCGACCGAACGTCTGGCGCGCATGGCTGTGCAGACGGGAGTGCGGCGCTTGGTGTTTTTGAGCACGATAAAAGTGAACGGCGAGAACACCGGCAATCGGGCTTTCACCGAAGAGGATATGCCAAACCCGCAGGATGACTACGCCTTATCCAAATGGGAGGCTGAACAGGCACTCAAGCGTGTAGCATCAGATACCGGTTTGGACGTGGTAATTCTACGTGCACCCATGGTGTACGGTCCCGGTGTCAAAGGCAACTTCCTGCGACTTTTGCAGGCGGTGCAGCGAGGAATGCCGCTGCCACTTGCTTCCATCCACAATCGCAGAAGCATTATTTTTCTCGACAACCTCGTTGAAGCAATCATCATCTGCATGACTCACCCGCAGGCAAAGAGTAAGACCTATCTGGTTTGCGATGATGAGCACATGTCAACACGCGAGCTGATTTCCCGCATCGCACGCGCTCTGGGAAAATCTGCAAAGCTCTGGCCGTTTCCAGCGGAACTTCTGCGTTTTGCCGCCATGCTTGCAGGCAAATCTTCCGAAGCGGACAAACTGCTTGGCTCGCTTCTGGTGGACAGCTCAAAAATTCGTAGCGAATTAAGCTGGAAGCCGAGTGCCTCTCTCGACAGGGGATTAGCGGAGACGGCACGCTGGTTCCTGCAAGCCCAGTCAATGTCTTCCTGATGGCAAGCTTCATTCAGTCTTATTATTGGACGCCTGTATTGTCATTTATGGCAACGTTTGCCGCCATTTTGTGGCTGCTCAAAAACAAACTATCGCTGATCGCGCTCGACCGCCCCAACCCCCGTTCACTGCATGGCGTACCGGTTCCCCGTACCGGAGGGCTGGGATTGATGGCGGGTGTTTTTGCCGGCGGCATTTTCCTGGGCTTGCCTTGGCCGTTATGGGCCGGTGTGGTTATTTTGATTGCGGTTTCAGTGGTTGACGACATTTACAACCTGCCAGCTGTCTGGCGTTTGCTTGCGCATTTTGCTGCAGCAGCTTTGGCTATGGCTTACCTGCTTTTTGGCAGCTTTGGGCTGCCGCTCACGCTTTTAGCCGTCGTCATCACCGCCTGGATGACCAACCTGTATAATTTCATGGACGGCTCTGACGGGCTGGCAGGGGGAATGGCCGTGTTCGGTTTCGGCTTTTATGGCATCGCCGCATGGATTTCTGGAGATGAAATATTCGCACTGGTCAATTTTTCCATAGCAGCCTCTGCCATGGCATTTTTGCTGTTCAATTTCCACCCCGCGCGGATTTTTCTGGGTGACGCCGGTTCCATCCCGCTCGGCTATCTGGCCGCAACGCTGGGTAGCATGGGTTGGCTGCAAAACGAGTGGCCGGTATGGTTTCCATTGCTGGTTTTTTCGCCTTTCATCATGGACGCCAGCGTGACCTTGGCAAAGCGCGCGCTGAAGCGCAAAAAAGTCTGGCAGGCGCACCGCGAGCATTATTACCAGCGGCTGGTGCAGATCGGCTGGGGACATCGCAAGACGGCGTGGTTTGAATATGGCTTGATGCTGGCTGCCGGCGCCAGCGCTCTATGGGCAATCCGGCAAGATACGCTGCTGCATTACGCATTGCTGGTCTGCTGGGGAGTTTTTTATCTGCTGGCTATGATTATTTTTGATCGCTACTGGCTAAAAGACCAACAAAATGCTTCTACCTAGTAATATCCGTACCCTGCTTGCCTTCGCGCACGACCTTGTCGCGGCAGTAGCTGCCTGGTGTCTTGCTTATTGGCTGCGTTTCAACATGGATATCGAGGAGCCCTATCTGCAAAGCATGTGGCAGACGCTGCCGTGGGTGGTTATTTCGCAAGCCTTGATCTTTTTGTGGTTTGGCCTTTACCGGGGAATATGGCGTTACGCCAGCCTGCCCGATTTGAAGCGCATACTGTTTGCGGTCCTGCTCGCGGCCATGGTTATTCCTCTTGCACTATTCATGCTGCGCATACCCGCTGTAGTACCGCGCTCGGTGCTGGTACTGGATCCGATACTGCTCTTTCTCATCATGTGCGGCAGCCGCATTGCCTATCGCTTGTGGAAAGAGCACCGCATGTACAGCCTGGCCAATCTGCAGGCGAAACCGGTTATTGTTCTTGGCGCGGGCGACGCCGCCGCGGGACTGGTCAAGGATCTTGCACGCAGCCACGAATGGCGGGTCGCCGGCTTTCTTGATGACAACCCGGGACATCATGGAAGACTTTTGCATGGAGTAAAAGTACTGGGGCGAATTGACGAGCTCGCCGCCATCGCAGGAAAAATGCAAATCCAGCATGCTATCATCG
>DATHDD010000118.1:0-10744 GCA_035319205.1 Burkholderiales bacterium
CGTGGTGGCGAACGCGTATGCGGAGGGCCCGGAGTTGCCTCAGCTTCTCGGTGCGCAATACACGCTTATTGCCCAGCATCTTTATCCCTTTGAAGCTGCTTATTCCGGCCCCAAAAGTTTGCGTGATGACGGCGACACACAAAAAACTCAGACCTTTGGTCTGTACACGGGCATGAAGGTTTGGCACCAATTGCAAGCCTATCTCGATGTTGAACTCTTTAGAGGTGCTGCAATCAGTAATGACACCGGTCTCGGCGGATTGACTAACGGTGATGCCATTCGACAAGGATCATCTAATCTTGGCAACGGGCCTTACATCGCCAGGGCTTACTTGCGCTACTTCTGGGCTATGGGGGAGGATATGGTTGACGTCTTCCGCGCTATTGACCAGTTGCCGGGCAAGGAACCGGTGAAAAAGATTGAGATTAAGCTTGGTAAGTTTGCGGCGAATGATGACTTCGACCGTAACCGCTACGCCAATTCATTCCGTACACAATTTGAGGACTACAGCCTGTGGAACAACACAGCCTGGGACTATCCCGCTGATACACGCGGCTACACCAATGGCGCTATGTTGGGTTACGTCTCTGCGGTCTGGGGACTCAGGTTCGGCATTTTTCAGATGCCTACAGTCGCAAACGGATCGGACTTAGCCCTTCCATTAACCAAGTCTCGTAGCGAGAATCTGGAACTCACGTTGCAGCCTAATCGCTACGCGACTGTGATGCGACTCCTTGCCTACCGCAATGTTGCGAATATGGGTATTTACCGTGATGCCACCGCGATTGGCCTTGAGCAGGGCACCGTTCCTAATGTTGCCGCGGACGACCAGCCTAGGCGTAAGAAATATGGATTTGGTCTGAACTTGGAGCAGCCGCTGGCCGACAGTGGGGAAACCGGCCTGTTTGCCCGACTGGGCTGGAACGACGGGGCGACTGAAACGTTTGCCTTCACCGAGGTGGATCGCACCGTGACGTTCGGGTCGCAGGTTGCAGGCAATCATTGGGGGCGTAACGATGATCGATTGGGTATCGGGTTTGTGGTGAACGGGCTGTCCGCCGATCATAGAAATTACCTCGCGGCGGGAGGCAGCGGCTTTGTGCTTGGGGATGGTCGTCTCAATTACGGCTACGAGGAGATTATGGAAGCATACTACCTCCTGCAGTTTGGCCGTTTTGTTCAACTTAGCCCGGATTTTCAATATATCCAGAATCCGGGATACAACCGCGACCGCGGCCCGGCAACGGTGGTGGGAATTCGCCTGCATATCCAATATTAAGTTGGCTTGGCTGTGTGAATAATGGTGTAATTACAATTGGCAAGGGAATCACAATGAGAACAGAACTGACAAAAGATAACTGGCTTAAGCGGCTCTTTCTGTCAAACGGGGAAAAGGCACGTGTTGCATTCCTGGGAATAATCGAGAGCAAATCTGCCAAGCCTGATGTAACTGCAGCCAGACATCCAAGAAACCAGCTTATTGAGGCAGCGCGCAATGACATGGCCACCGTTCTCGACTCGGTGCAGTCATCTCCAAACGGGTTGAGTGTGGATGAGGCGCAATCGCGGCTCAAAGAATTTGGACTGAATGAAGTGGCGCACGAAAAACCGGCCACCTGGTATCGGCAACTCTGGCATGCGTACAACAATCCATTCAATCTGTTGCTTACGGGCCTTGCCGTGATTTCGTTTGTAACGGAAGACATCAAAGCTACCACGATACTTTCGGTAATGGTGATATTGAGCTCTTTGCTACGTTTTGTTCAGGAATACCGTTCAAACAAGGCAGCCGAAAAACTAAAAGCTATGGTGAGCACGACAGCTAGCGTGCGGCGTACTCATGAGACGCAAACGGATACCGAAAGCCCTGCACCGGCACTTATACCCGCATATTCTCGCATTATTGAAACGCAGGAAATATCTCTTAAATATCTGGTGCCCGGCGATATTGTTCAGCTGTCCGCCGGTGACATGATACCCGCAGACGTTCGGCTGCTGTCAGCGAAGGATTTGTTCATCAGCCAGGCAGCGCTCACCGGTGAATCGTTCCCGGTCGAAAAAAATTCCGACATTGTTGTGAGTGAAATAAAAAATCCACTCGATCTGCCAAACATCTGCTTCATGGGTTCTAACGTGGTGAGTGGCGCCGCCACCGCAGTTGTCATCACTACGGGCAGTCAGACCTATTTTGGCGGCCTGTCACAGGGGATTGTTGGCCATCGCGAGCCCACCGAATTTGATAAAGGCATACATCGAGTCAGTTGGCTGCTGATTCGTTTTATGGCAGTAATGGCGGCTCTGGTGTTTCTGATCAACGGTATCACCAAGGGAAACTGGACTGAGGCATCGCTGTTTGCGATAGCCATTGCGGTCGGGCTTACACCGGAAATGCTCCCGATGATTATCACTGCCACACTCGCCAAAGGCGCGGTCATGATGTCTCGCCGAAAGGCAATTGTGAAACGTCTTAATTCGATTCAAAACTTTGGTGCGATGGATATCCTGTGTGCCGACAAAACGGGGACATTAACCCAAGACAGGATCATTCTGGAGAAATACGCGGACGTAAATGGAGAAGAAAGTGAGGACGTGTTGCGGCACGCCTTTATCAATAGCCATTATCAAACCGGCCTGAAAAACCTGTTGGATAAAGCGGTTCTCAGGCACGCTGAAATTGCCGACGTGCTGAAGATTGCCAGCAATTATCGCCTGGTTGATGAAGTGCCATTCGATTTTGTCCGTCGTCGCATGTCGGTGGTCGTCAACGAGCGTGAGGATCACGACGAACTCATCTGTAAAGGCGCGGTAGAGGAAATTCTTAAAGTAAGCAGCCAAGCCAAGGTAGATGGGCGGGTGCTTCCATTGAACGATGATTTGAAATCAAACGTCATGAAACTTGTTACAGAGTTTAACGAAGATGGTTTGCGCGTGATAGCGGTCGCCTACAAGGAAACGCCGCCCGGCCAAAGGAGTTACAGCGTCAAGGATGAATCCGATTTAACGCTCCTCGGGTTTGTCGCCTTTCTTGATCCTCCCAAGGAAACCGCGGGGCCGGCGATTACAGCGCTGAAACAAAATGGAATCCAGATCAAAATTCTGACCGGGGATAATGAAGTTGTAACGTGCAAAATATGCCGTGATGTTGGCATTGACGCCAGCCGTGTTGTGCTTGGGAGCGAGATTGATACTCATAGCGATGCCGAGCTTGGTGAACTGGCGGAGAAAGTGGCAGTGTTTGCCAAGCTTTCTCCGGCACAGAAAGAGCGGATTGTCCGGGTATTGCAGCTCAATGGCCACGTAGTGGGTTTTCTCGGAGATGGTTTTAACGATTCTCCTTCTCTTCGTACAGCGGATATAGGCATATCGGTTGACACCGCGGTGGATATCGCAAAAGAATCCGCGGACATAATTTTACTGGAAAAAAACCTGTTGGTGCTTGAGGAAGGCGTGCTGGAGGGGCGGAAAACTTTCGGCAACATCGTGAAATACATCAAGATGGCTGCAAGCTCAAACTTCGGGAATATGTTCAGTGTGCTTGGAGCAAGCGTATTTCTACCCTTCCTGCCCATGATGCCGATCCAGCTATTGATACAAAATCTGCTCTATGACATTTCGCAAATAGCAATACCGTTTGACGGAATGGACAAGGAATATTCGGAAAAGCCCCGCAAATGGGAAATAGGCGCCATCGGACGTTTTATGTTATTTATCGGCCCGATCAGCTCGATTTTTGATTATGTGACTTTTACGGTTCTGTGGTTCGTGTTTTCGGCCAACACGGTTGGGGTGCAATCCCTCTTTCAATCCGGTTGGTTTATTGAAGGTTTGTTGTCGCAGACCCTGATCGTGCACATCATACGCACCGGCAAGATTCCATTTGTACAAAGCCGGGCAACGTTACCGCTTTTGCTCATGACCATAAGTGTGATGGCAGTCGGGATCTATATCCCGTTTTCCCCCATCGCACATGTTGTGGGCATGCAGCCTTTGCCCGGCATTTATTTTGTCTGGCTTGCGGGAATACTTTTTGGTTACACTGTTCTGACGCAGTACGTAAAGGTTTGGTTTATACGCAAGTACGGCTTTAACTAGTCGATGCGCGCCAAAACCTGCGCCGGTTGCGTGTAAAATGAGGTAACGGTGCGTCATGAATATTCTTGCGCTCGACACCTCTGGCAATTATTGCTCGCTGGCTTTATTGCTAAATGGCAAAGTAATGTCGCGCGAGGAATTGGTTGAGCAAAATCATTCTCAAGTGCTGCTGCCGCTGCTGGATGTATTCCTGCACGACAATCGCGTTTCGCTGGATGAACTTCACGGCATCGCTTTTGGCGCGGGGCCGGGATCCTTTACCGGATTGCGCATCGCGTGCGGAGTAGCGCAGGGACTGGCTTTTGCCGCAGGATTGCCGGTCGCCGGAATTTGCACTTTGGAAGCACTGGCGGAAGCCATGCCGGGCAATCAGGTCATTGCTTCTCTGGACGCGCGCATGGGCGAGATTTATCATGCCGCATATAAAAGGAATGGTGACCGCTGGCAGCAGGTGAGCGAACCCGCTTTATGCCGGCCACAGCAAGCTCCGCAGGTTGTGGGCGACGGCTGGATTGGCTGTGGCAGCGGTTTCGCGGTCCATGCTGGGGAATTGCGGCAGCGTTACCAAGGGCAGCTCAGCGAAGTGGTGGCGGATGCCGTTCCCCATGCCAGGGAAATGGTGCGTCTTGCAGTTACAGTGCTGGAGCGGGGAGAAGGATGCAGAGCCGAAGCGGCAGCCCCGTTTTATCTGCGTAACAAGGTAGCGTTGAAGACATTCGAGCGATGAGCGCGCAATTGGAGCTGACCCCGCTGCTGCGGCCGATGCAAACGGCCGATCTTGACGCGGTGATGCGCATCGAGCGCAAGATTTATTTGCATCCTTGGACGCGCGGCAATTTTCGGGATTCGTTGAATGCGGGTTATAGTTGCTGGATCTACCAAATTGCGCAAAGCATCATCGGCTACGCGGTGATGATGGTTGCCGCGGATGAAGCGCATTTGCTGAATCTCAGCATTGCGGCGAAGTGGCAGCGCCAGGGGTGGGGCAGGAAACTGCTGCAGCAAGTGTTAGACCTCGCGCGCCAGCACCGCGCCCAGGTAATGCTGCTTGAAGTCCGCCCATCTAATGTTGCGGCGCTCGGACTGTACCAGGGCTTTGGCTTTAAGCGGATAGCCCTGCGCCGAGGATATTATCCTGCGGGCCTGGTCCGCGAGGATGCAATATTGCTGGAGCTGCGGCTGTGAGCGGACGGCGCGAGGAAATCCTCAAAGAGCTGGGCCTGTGGCCGCAGTGGCGGCTCAAGAGCAGCAATAGCCACGACATGCCCTCAGTGATAACCGATGATCGGCGCAGCCGCATCCAGCGCATGGATTGGCAGGAGCTCAAAACCAGCGTGGCCGCATGTAAGGCCTGCCCATTGCACGAGAAGCGCACGCAGGCGGTTTTGGGTGTCGGCGACGAGAATGCAGACTGGCTGTTTATTGGTGAGGGGCCAGGTGCGGAAGAAGACGCTAAGGGAGAGCCTTTTGTCGGGCAGGCGGGCAAGCTGCTTGACAGCATGCTCTCGGCGATAGGGCTGAAGCGCGGCGAGAATGTCTATATCGCAAACGTGGTGAAATGCCGTCCGCCGGGAAACCGCAATCCCGAAGCGAGTGAAGCGCAACAATGCGAGCCTTATCTTGAACAGCAGATTGCTTTAATTCAACCCAAGCTGATAGTAGCACTGGGCAAGGTTGCGGCGCAGAGCCTGCTCAAAGCGGATTCCACCATCGCCAGCCTGCGCGGGCGGCTGCATGATTACCGGGGCATTCCGCTCATCGTGACCTACCATCCTGCATATCTGCTGCGAAATCTTCCTGACAAGGCCAAAGCTTGGGCGGATTTATGCTTCGCCAGAAAGACCATGCGGGAGTTGCAATAGCAGATTTTGCCCCCACATGAAGACACAAACCAATCCTTAAAAGGAGAACTCCATGCGCACACCATTGGCTTACACGATTTTGCTGTTGGCCGCTATAAACCTTGGCGGATGCGGTTACAACACCTTGCAAGCCACCGATGAACAAATCAAAGCGAGCTGGGCGGAAGTGCTCAACCAGTACCAACGCCGCGCCGATTTGGTGCCGAATCTGGTGAATACCGTGAAGGGCTACGCACAGCAGGAGAAAGATGTGTTGCTGGGAGTGACCAATGCCCGCTCCAAGGTCGGGGCGATCCAGGCTACTCCTGAATTGCTCAACGATCCGCAGGCTTTTGCCAAATTCCAGCAGGCGCAGGGGGAACTCACTTCCGCCTTGTCGCGTCTTTTGGTGGTGGCGGAAAATTATCCGCAACTCAAGTCCGACGCCAATTTCCGCGATTTGCAGGCGCAACTCGAAGGCACGGAAAACCGCATCACGGTGGCGCGCAACCGCTACATCAAGGCGGTGCAGGAATACAACGTTACGGTGCGCTCCTTCCCCAGCAATCTTACGGCGATGCTGTTCGGTTTTCAGGTGAAACCCAGTTTTACCGTGGAAAACGAAAAGGAAATCGCCAAGCCCCCTAAAGTGGATTTTTCCCCGGCCAATAAATAAATGATCAGGGCTTGGGCGCAAGCCTTATTGCTGCTGGCTATCGGCCTTGGCATTGCCCAGGCCGAGGTTGCTGTCCCTCCGCTCAAAGCGCGGGTTACCGATTTAACCGCCACTTTGAGCCGCGAACAGCAAGCGCGTCTGGAACAGGAGCTGCAGAATTTTGAGGCGAAAAAAGGCAGCCAGCTCGCGGTTCTTATCGTGCCCACTACGCAGCCTGAATCCATCGAGCAATACGGCATCCGCGTCGTCGACTCCTGGAAGCTCGGCCGCAAGGGGATAGATGATGGGGCGCTGCTGTTGATCGCCAAGAATGACCGCAGCTTGCGAATCGAGGTGGGTTATGGCCTGGAAGGTGCGCTTAATGACGCCACGGCGAAGCGCATCGTGAGCGACATCATCATTCCGCGTTTCAAGGCGGGCGATTTTTACGGCGGCATCGAGGCGGGCATACAGAGCATGATAAAGGTGATCGAAGGAGAACCCTTGCCCCCACCCAAACGCTCCTCGTCCTCGTCAAGTTTCAAGAATATTGAATCACTGTTATTTATCGGCTTCGTGCTGGTCATGATAGTGGGTGGGATACTGCGCGCCATGTTCGGGCGCTTTACCGCAGCGACCATAATAGGAACAGTGGCAGGTTTGCTGGCGTGGCTGATTATCGCGCCCTTGATTGTGGCGATGATCATCGGTGCAATTGGTTTTTTGTTTACGCTGCTGGGCGGCAGCCGCGGCTGGTACCGCGGGCCTGGCGGTTACAGCAGCGGCGGATTCAGCGGCGGTTTTGGCGGCGGAGGTTTTAGTGGAGGCGGCGGCGGCTTTGGCGGCGGCGGCGCTTCCGGAAGCTGGTGATGGTGAATCTAAAGCGCTTATTCAAACATCTTGTTACCGGCCACCTGGCGGTGCTGCGCGTTTTGCCTCCGCGCGCCATGCGCGCGATCGAACATTCGATTCGCCAAAGTGAAACTGCTCACGGGGGGCAAATCCGCTTTGCTGTCGAGCCTGCCTTGGATATCGCTGCATTACTGCGCGGACAGAGCGCACGTCATCGCGCTATTGAAGTATTTTCGCAGTTAAAAGTGTGGGACACCGAACACAATAACGGCGTGCTGATTTATCTCTTGCTTGCCGACCGCAATGTGGAAATTATCGCCGACCGCGGAATACACGCGAGGCTCGGAAATGCGGGCTGGGAAACCATCTGCCGTGAAATGGAACAATCTTTCCGGCAAGGGCGATTTGAAGAGGGTGTCATAGCAGGCATCAAGGCTGTAGGCAGTCATATGCAGCGGCATTACCCTTTGCGGCAGTCTAACGAGCTGCCTGATAAACCAATCGTGCTGTAACAAAACTCTTTAGCATGTCAAATTAGGTTTCGACTTTATCCTGCGCGTGCCTGCGGTAAAGATAGGCCATTACTGCGCATATGAACAAACCGAAAATAATAATCACCGTAGAGACCGAGATACCCAGTCTAACCAATATTGCATAAACACCCAGCATGGCAAGGATGCTCAAGTTCTCGTTGAAGTTCTGCACCGCTATCGAGTGACCTGCGCCCATCAATAAATGTCCGCGGTGTTGAAGGAGCGCGTTCATCGGCACTATGAAGAAACCTGAAAACGCGCCGATGGTGAGCAGCATAACGATCGCAATGTGCAGGTCGCTGATGAAAACTATCAGCATCAGGCTCAGGCCCATGGCGATGCCGACGGGCAGGATGCGCACCGATTTTTCCAGCTTCACGAATTTTGCGGCTATTACTGAACCGGCGGCGATACCGAGCGCAACCACAGCGGTAAGCTGCGTTGCTTTCTCCAATCCAAAATTAAGCGCCACTGCCGCCCAGGCGAGAATGATAAGCCGCAGCGTCGCCCCCACGCCCCAGAACAGAGTGGTGACCGCCAGCGATACCTGGCCGAGCGGATCGCGCCACAACAGCTTAAAGCAGTGCCAGAAATCGCTCAGAATGTAAAACACATTCGTTTTCGGCAGCTTGTGGTCGAGCGCCACCTTTGGAATATAGAGGTTAAATACCGCAGCGGTGACATACAGGCCAAGAATTACCGAAATGGCGAATTCGGGCGGCGTGTTAATTCCGGTTTCAATACCGGGTATATCGAGTAGTTCAAGAAAGTGGTTTGCGATTCCCGCGTTTACCAGGAGGCTGCCCAAGATAGCGCCCAGAATAATCGCTGCGACGGTAAGGCCTTCCATCCAGCCGTTCGCCAGCACCAGCTTTTGCGGAGGCAGATATTCGGTGAGAATGCCGTATTTCGCAGGCGAATACATTGCCGCGCCGATGCCGACTATGCCGTATGCGTAGAAAGGGTGCATCCCGATCAGCATCGCGAGGCAACCCGCAGATTTAACCGCGTTGCTGATGAACATCACCTTGCCCTTGGGCAGGGAGTCGGCGAAGGGCCCGACAAAGGGAGCAAGCGCAATGTAGGAAAATACGAAGAACTGATTCAATACCGGCTGTTGCCAGCCTGGCGCATCCAGTTGCATGAGCAAGGCGATCGCCGCAAACAGCAGCGCATTATCGGCAAGAGCGGAAAAAAATTGCGCCGCAAGAATAATGTAAAAGCCGCGCTTCATCCTCTGGAATTTGTTTTGCGATTATAATTACGATATGAACAGATGAACGTTAATAAGTTTAAGTATGCAGTTTTATAACATGAAACTGCGGGTACCGCCATGTATTTACCATCAGCACTACCCGAAGCGGTCGATTTATGTTTGAATAGCACGCTGCGCTACGCATCATCAAAATAGAACTTATAATGTCCCGTCCGCTTCAGGCTCGCATCAACCTCTCAGCGCTGCAAAACAATCTCGCCGTGGCAAGGCAGCATGCTCCCAATTCGCGCATCATGGCTGTTATCAAAGCCAATGGCTACGGCCACGGCCTGTTGCGGGTGGCGCGGGCAGTGGCGGACGCCGACGGCTTTGCGGTCATAGAACTCAATGATGCGGTGGCGCTGCGTGAAGCGGGTTTGCGGCAGACAATTTTGCTGCTTAACGGATATTACGACGTCGAGGAGCTGCCAGTCATCGCGGCACACGGCCTGGCAGTGGTAATTCATAATCAGGAGCAGCTCAAGATGCTGGCGGCGCTGTCCTTGCCGAGTAAGCTCGAGGTGTTTTTGAAACTCAATACCGGCATGAACCGTCTCGGATTCAGGCCTGAAGCTGCGAAAACCGTGCTTGGGCAGCTCAGAGAAAATAAAAAAGTGGGCGGCATTACGCTGATGACCCATTTTGCTTTCGCCGATGTCAAGGAAGGGATAGCCGGTCAAATGGAGCGATTCAACAAATTTGCCGCAGGCATGAATCTGCCAAAAAGCCTGGCCAATTCGGCAGCACTGCTGCGCTATCCTGAATCCCATGCCGAGTGGGTGCGGCCGGGAATCATGCTTTACGGATCGTCGCCTTATGGCGACGTGGGCGCCGGGGAATTAGGACTGCAGCCGGTCATGACGCTCGCCAGCCGGCTCATCGCCATGCATGAATTGCAAGCGGGAGAGCGCGTGGGTTACACCGGCGTTTTCACTGCCGAAAAACGCATGAAAATCGGCATCGTCGCCTGCGGCTATGCCGACGGCTACCCGCGCCACGCGCGCACCGGCACGCCGGTGAACGTCAATGGCAAAATCACTCGCACCCTCGGGCGGATTTCGATGGATACCTTATGTGTGGATTTGAGTGAAATTCCCGATGCCGCGGTCGGCACGCCGGTAATACTCTGGGGCGAAGGCAACCCGGTCGAGGAAGTGGCGAGAGCCGCGGGCACAGTAGGTTACGAATTGTTAACTAAATTGAATTCGCGAGTGCCGGTTATCGAGACCAATGGCTAAACCAAAATCCGTTTACGTCTGCACCGAATGCGGAGGGCAAGCGCCGAAATGGCAGGGGCAGTGCCCGCATTGCGCGGCATGGAACACCCTGGTCGAAACGGTGGTTGAAGCGGTTTCCAAAAGCCGCTTTGCTTCAACCGCGCCGAGCAAGCTGCAATCCCTGGGCGAGGTGGAAGCGCGGGAGTTGCCGTACCAGCCCACCGGTATATCCGAGTTTGACCGCGTGCTGGGTGGCGGGCTGGTGCAGGGCGCGGTGGTGCTTATGGGCGGCGACCCGG